>JAJZZI010000099.1 GCA_021797635.1 Bacillota bacterium
GGTCAAAGTGGTGCCCTCCAATCAGCGCGGGCAGGTTGACGTCGATGCCTTGAGAGCCTTGGTGGACGAGAACGTAGCCGGACTCATGTTAACCAACCCCAATACCCTCGGAATTTTCGAGAGTGATATCTTAGAGATTGCTGAAATCGTCCATCAGGCGGGAGGGCTTTTGTACTATGACGGGGCCAATGCCAACGCAATTTTAGGCAAGGTGCGCCCCGGTGACATGGGGTTTGACGTGGTGCATCTCAACCTGCACAAAACCTTTTCCACGCCCCACGGTGGTGGGGGTCCAGGTTCTGGACCCGTTGGGGTGAAGTCCTGGCTGGAACCGTATCTGCCCACGCCCTGGATCAAGTCGCAAGCGGACGGCAGCCTGATCTGGGCCGATCGCGGGCCCCGATCGATTGGCAAGGTGCGGTCCTATTACGGCAACGTGGGGGTGCTGCTTCGAGCGTACGCTTACCTATTGACGCAGGGAGCGGACGGGCTCACCGAAGTGGCCGAGACCGCCGTATTAAACGCCAATTATCTAGCCTCCCTCTTGCGGCAGCACTATGACATGCCGTATCCTGAATCCGTCAAGCACGAATTCGTGCTAAGTTTAACCAAGCAAAAGGAGCGGGGCAGCCGGAGCTTTGATGTGGCTAAGCGCCTCATTGACTATGGGTTTTATCCGCCCACGGTCTATTTCCCCTTGGTGGTCGACGAGGCGATGATGGTCGAACCCACCGAGACGGAATCGAAAGAAACGTTGGAACGGTTTTCCGATGCGATGATCCAGATTGATAAAGAGGTCGACCATCATCCCGAATTACTGGCCTCCGCCCCTCAGACCACGGTGGTAAGTCGCCTGGACGAAACCCTGGCCGCCCGCCGGCCGGAATTGGTCTATCGACCTTCGAATGAGCCTGAGTAACCGAGCAAGGAGAGGCGTTTGGGTCTATGGCAACCTGCACGACAAGGAGAAGATAGCGTGATGGCTGACCAATTGAGCGAGTTGAAGGCGAAGGATGCGGCCGTTTACCAGGCCATCTTGCAAGAAGAGAAGCGTCAGCAGAGTCACTTAGAGTTGATTGCATCAGAAAATTGGACCTCGCTGGCGGTGAGACAGGCGGTAGGTTCGGTCATGACCGACAAATACGCCGAAGGATATCCCGGCAAGCGTTATTACGGTGGGTGTGAGTACATGGACGTGGTTGAGACCTTGGCTCAGGACCGCCTTCGTGAGATCTTTCATGCCGAATATGTAAACGTCCAACCCCATTCTGGGGCATCGGCCAATACCGCCGTCTATTTTGCCGCCTTAAAGCATGGCGATAGAATTTTGGGCATGGATCTCAGCCATGGGGGCCACCTGACCCACGGGAGTCCTGCCAATCTATCCGGAAAATTTTATCAGGTTCGGCACTATGGCGTGGACCGGCAGACAGAGCGCATGGATATGGACAGTATCCGCAGCCTGGCTAAGGACTTTCAACCTCAGATGATTGTGGTCGGGGCATCCGCCTACCCTCGAGAAATCGATTTCGAAGCGTTTTACCAGATTGCCCAGGAAGTCGGGGCATTGGTCATGGTGGATATGGCGCATATCGCCGGCTTAGTGGCTGCTGGCTTGCATGGGAGTCCGGTGGGATTTGCCGACTTTGTCACCTCGACCACCCACAAGACCCTGCGCGGGCCCCGGGGAGGACTCATCTTAAGCACGCCCGAGTGGGGTCCAAAACTGGACAAGTCGGTGTTTCCTGGATTGCAGGGAGGTCCCCTGATGAACACCATTGCCGGCAAAGCGGTCGCCTTTGGGGAGGCCTTGACGGAGGAATTTCGCATCTATCAGGCGCACGTGGTAGAAAACGCCCGCGCGCTCGCCCAGGGACTCATGGAACGGGGTCTCAGGCTGGTCTCGGGGGGCACCGACAACCATTTACTTCTGATTGATGTGAAACACAGTGGGCTAACCGGCAAAGTGGCGCAAGCAAGGCTAGCCCGAGTCGGCCTCACGGTTAACAAGAACACCATTCCGTTTGAGACCGAAAAGCCTACCGTGGCCTCGGGGATCCGCATCGGCACGCCCCAAATTACGACTCGCGGGCTGGGCCAGAATGACATGGCGGAACTTGCGGACGTGATTGCCGCGGTCCTTCAGGCGCCGCAAGACCAGGACCCGGATCCGTACTTGGCGCGCGTTCAGGCCTTGGCAGAGGCCTTTCCGCTGCCGGGCATTTAGGCATGAAGACGACGATTGCCGTAGTCAATGGCCCGAATTTGGGTCGGTTGGGACGTCGAGAGCCTGGCATTTATGGTCATCAAAGCTGGGAAGACATTTGGCAGGAGTTGGTCAAATCGTTTCCCGAAATCCAGTTGGAATCCTTTCAGTCCAACCATGAGGGCGCATTAATCGACTACATTGAGCAGCTTTTGGATCGCGCCGTAAGCGGTCTGGTGCTCAACCCTGGGGCATTGGCGCATCAAAGTTATGCCCTTAGGGATTGTCTTAAGGCCGCGGGTCTGCCCGTGGTGGAAGTTCACCTGAGCAATGTGCATGCCCGCGAAGCTTTTCGCGCCACCTCCTTGATTTCCCCCGTGGTATGGGGCCAGATCGCCGGGCTGGGCCCGCTCGGATATCATCTTGCCATCGAAGCTTTGGCCAGACACCAGGGCGTTTCGTCGTGATCGCCGAGCGCTTAAAGAACCTTTCGCAGGCCTGTGCTGAAGTCGAGGCCATGATCATTAGTTCGCCTGAGAATCGGCGCTACTTAAGTGGATTTTCCGGTTCTTCGGGCGCACTGTTGATTCATGATGGTGTGGGTGAACTCATTACCGATTCGCGGTATTGGGAACAAGCCGGAATGGAAGCGCCCGAACTTGAGCTCATTCAGCAAAGGCAACCCTTATGGCCTCAGGTGGCGGCGGTGGTCCGCGAACGGGGGTACCGCACGGTGGGTTTTGAGGTCGACAAAATATCTGTGGCTACCTGGCAGGGGCTGCTCCAGAGCACTCCACAGGTGAAGTGGGTGGGTTTGAGCGAACGGGTGGAACGGTTAAGAATGCTCAAAACGGCCGAAGAGATCCGACATCTTGGCCAAGCAGCCCAAATCGCCAGCACTGCTTTGGAGCGTGCGTTGGCCAGGATGCGTCCGGGATGCGAAGAACACGAGATAGCTGTAGAGCTAGAGTGGCAGATGAGGAAGCTCGGCTCCGAGGGCCTTTCGTTTGACACGATTGTAGCCTCGGGCCCGCGCTCTGCCTTGCCGCATGCGCGTCCGAGCCGGCGCCGGATAATGGAGGGTGATCTGCTGACCATCGACTTTGGGGCAACCGTCGCGGGATATCATTCGGATGAGACGGTCACCGTGGGCGTTGGCGAGGTCCATGGGCAGGCTAGGGATATCTTTGATGTGGTATGCTTGGCCCAGTCTAGGGCTATGGAGCAGGTGGCCGGCGGTTTTCCCGTATCCGAGGTCGATCGGATCGCGCGGGAAACCATTGACGGGGCGGGATACGGCTCCTATTTTGGACATTCCACGGGGCATGGGGTGGGCTTGGAAGTCCATGAAGCGCCGCTGGTGGCGCTTCATTCATCCGATGTGAGGCTCGAGCCGGGTATGGTGCTTACGGTAGAGCCGGGGATTTATCTTCCTGGAAAGTTTGGCGTACGTCTTGAGGACACCCTGGTGGTAACGGGCGACGGTTCTGAACGGTTGACTAAGATCGAGAAGGTCTGGAGAGAATTGTGATTGACCTTCGCACACGGCTATATCGTGAAAGGTTGGGATGATGTGATTTCTTCAAACGATTTTCGTAACGGTGTGACATTGGAGTTAGATGGATCCGTGTATCAGGTGATGGAGTTCCAGCACGTCAAACCGGGAAAAGGTTCTCCATTTGTACGCACTAAACTTAAGAACATTTTGACGGGCGGAGTCGTCGATCGCACCTTTAATGCGGGAGAACGGATTCCCATTGCGCGTGTGGACAAACGAGAGATGCAATACTTGTACAGCTTGAACGACGAGTATACCTTTATGGATTCCGAGACCTTCGAACAGTTGGCATTAAAAGCCTCTGACATAGGCGACAGCGTCAAATTTTTGAAGGAAAACATGATTTGCTATGTGGTCATGTACCGAGGCGCTAGCATCGGCGTCGATCTGCCCAACAGTGTAACCTTGGAGGTCACCGAGACCGATCCTGGGTTTAAGGGTGACACCGCCACGGGGGGAACTAAACCGGCCAAATTGGAAACCGGCGCTACCGTGAAAGTTCCCCTGTTCGTGGAAACGGGCGAAAAGATTGTCGTGGACACGAGGACGGGCCAGTATTTGGGACGAGCATAAAGGGGATGCACCTCTTTTGTGGCGGATAAAACTCGCTCGCCACGGAATCCTATCATTGGGGCGCTTGGCCCCCTAGGCATAGGAGGGTGAACAAAGGAGGTGCAGCGATGGCAGATCTTCGCCGGAGAATCTCCCATCTTCAAAGCCTAACCGAGCGTTATCAAATAAAAGATGGCGGTCGTGAAGGCCGTCTGCTCGCCGAGATGGTGGAAGTGTTGCGAGAGATGGCGTTGGACGTGGAGGAAGTCTCGTCCAGCCAAGTGGAGCTCGAGGAGTATCTGGAAGAGGTTGACTCCGACTTGATGAGTTTGGAAGAAGACGTGTATGACGAAGACGACGATGACGAAGAGGATGGCTTCCAGCCTAAGGTCGAGAACGAAGACGCGGAGTATATCGAGCTGGAATGTCCCCAGTGTGAACTGGACTCATTCTACAACTCCGATCTGTTTGATCGCACGGGTGTCCAATTGACGTGTCCGCATTGCGGAAACATCTTGTTTGACTCCGATGAAGATTGCCTAGTGATGGATGATGAAGAGCTATAAGCAAGCTGCGAAAAAGATGGGACTTGAAGTCGACCTGACTTCGAGTCCCTCTTTTTGTTGCAGGGCCAAACGGTTGCCATGGAAGATGGAAGATGGAAGATGGAAGATGGAAGATGGAAGATGGAAGATGGAAGATGGAAGATGGAAGATGGAAGATGGAAGGATGCAAAAGCGTTCCCTTTTGAGAACCCTCGCGTGAGCCATCGCTGCCCAGACCTCGTTATTTCGCGTTTGCAGTTGGGCGAAACGTCTAAAGTTTTCCCCCTCATCTTCTTGCCGGGCAATAGCATGACCAGAAAAGCTTGGCGCGAAGGAGCATTAGTGAGTCCATCTTCTTTTGATCTGGGGGCCATCCAAGCTTAACTCACAGGTGTTTCCTGGAATAGTTTGCTAGCCCGTCCCATAGATTTGGAAGGACCACCCAATCGAGGGAAGAGAGGCGATGGCGATGACCGAACCTTGGGAGTTTCTGCCAAGCCCCTGGGATAAGCAAATTGCCCAAGAGTCTCAGGTAATACGCGAGGGCTTGCAGGAGATCCGCTTTCGGGTGCAAAGGCCCGTCTATCTGTACGGGGGATTTGGCATGAAGCCGTTAGCAGGGCTGCAACCGACGTCGTTGATACTTGAGGAATTACTTCTGCGCTTGGCCAAGCATTCGCTCTATGCCCGCCTCGATGAAGTGCGCCAGGGCTATTTGACGCTTCCCGGGGGGCATCGAGTAGGCATAGCTGGTCGAGCGGTCTTGGACCACCACCGGGTTGATACGGTAAGGGACATTTCCGGGCTAAGCATTCGTCGGGCCCGGGCAGTGGAAGGCTTGGCGGACGACGTGCTCTCGGCGCTGGGCAGTCGTGCGGCGCTTTCCTTGCTGGTGGCCTCGCCGCCGCGGGCAGGCAAAACCACCCTAATCCGTGATTTGGCCCGAGTCTTCGCGGATCGCGGCGAGATTACCGTGATTATCGATGAAAGAAGTGAGATTGCCGGCTGCGCGGGCGGTGAGCCTAGCTACCGGATGGGTAGTCACTCTGATGTGCTCGACGGATGGCCAAAGGCAGAAGGCATGCTGGCCGCCTTGCGCGCGTTGTCTCCAGACGTCTTGGTGGTTGACGAGCTGGCGTTGGCAGAAGATTTTGAGGCCCTCTGGAAGGCCCGCTGGTCGGGCGTTAAGGTGGTGGCCTCCGTGCATTTGGGTGCATTCGAGACATTAACTCAAAATCCGATGGTCTATCGATTGTGGAAGGAAGGGGTGTTTGACGCGCTGGTAGGGTTAAGTCGGCGCAACGGACCGGGAACGGTGGAGCGAGTCGTCCGCTTTGGTCAGCCGCAGGCGTTGGAGGGACAAGTCGGATGATGGCGAAAGGCCTGGGCGGTCTCTTGGTCGTGGTTTCGGCGGCACTGATTGGCCGATATTTGGCGGAACCCTACCGCCAGCGCGTACGTGGCCTTGCGGAATGGACCTCGTTCTTGGAGAGGCTAAAAGTTGAGATCACCTTCCGTCAGCGGCCTATCGCTGAAGCCTTCGAAATATCCGCGGCGACGCCGTCGCTAAAGAACGCCTCAAGGTGTCTCGGTGAGGCCTTAACGCACGGCCGTTCGTTAGCTGAGGCCAGCCAAGCGGCCATTGTCAGCGACCGACGATTAGGACCGGAAGAGCAGAGCATCCTGGCCGAGTTGATACCTCCCTTGGCTTCGGCGCCTGCATGGTGGCAAGGGCAAGCGTTAGATCATGGTGCTGAGGAGATAAGCCGCATTCTTACGGGAATTCGGGACGAATTTAGCAAGAAGGCACGCATGGTGGAGACGCTGAGCACCTTGGCAGGAGTGACGGCGGTGTTGATCCTGCTCTAAGCACTGGAGGGAAGTGATGGCGAATATTGACCTGATTTTCAAGTTGGCGGGTATTGGCATTCTGGTCACCGTGGCGTATGCCGTCTTGGAACGCCTGGATCGCAAGGAATGGGGCCAACTGGTCGCACTTGCGGGTCTCGTCATTGGATTTCTGATGGTCTTGCAGGAAGTGGCGCTACTCTTTCGGACGGTTCGGGCGATGTTTAACCTCTAGGGGCGCGAAAATGGCGGAATTGTTGCAGATTGTGGGTCTCGGACTCATTCTAACCATCATCGTCATGGTTATGCGAGAACAAAAGGGGCCGTTTTCTGAGGTCGTGCGACTCGGCGGCGGAGCGCTGATGCTCGTCGTCTTGATTCCTACCCTGGTCCGCGTCGTCAACGATGTCACCAGAATAGCCGCGCTGGCAAATATCCCAGGAGTGTATTTGGGACTTTTGCTGAAGGTGGTGGGAATCGCTTATTTAACTACCCTGGCTGCCCGGATTGCCTATGACAGTGGAGAATCTGGAGTAGGTGTGCGTCTGGAACTAGCCGGCAAGCTCTTCATTTTGCTCCTGGCGATTCCGCTAATTGCATCGGTCACCGAGGCTTTGCTAAAGATGGTGCCTGCCTGAGCGCGAGAGGGGGGATGTGATGAAGACCATGCGGTTGGGACTTGGGGCAGCGACCATCGGACTCTTTCTTTGTTTGCGAACTGGGTTGGCAAAGGCTCAGGGGGTGGGCCCGACTATCAGGAACCAACTGCAAACGCTCAACGACCACGGACTGAACCAAGCGCTGAATCAATTGGTGGCTGGACCCCATCCAGTTCAACTGCCCAGCGTTGGCCAGGTCGTAAACGATCTAATCCAGCGGAAAAATCCCTTTGACCCCAATGCCTTGCTGCAGGCGTTAGAAAGGGCGGCATTAGGAGACTTCAATCAAATGGCCAGGGTCTTGGGCATCTTGTTTATTCTAGCCGTCCTAGCCGCACTGCTGGAGCGGTTGGCTGAGACCAGCGACATCCCCGAAGTCGTGCGCATTGCCAGGTGGGTTGTGCTGTCCGCGTTCATTACCGTGGGTCTTAGGTCGTTTACCAGCGCGGTTCACTTAGTCCATCACATGGTGTCTTCCCTAGTCGGCCTTATGGAATCTATGATTCCAACGGTTATCGTGCTGATGGCGGGTTCCGGCGCCTTGACTTCGGCCGGTATTTTCCATCCGCTCATGTTGGCCACGATTAACTTGACGGCGGTGCTGACGAAAAACTGGGTACTGCCGGCGATGATGCTGGCAACAGTGGTTGAGCTGGTCAGCCATTGGCTGCCTCGATTTTCTTTAAATAGCCTGGCCGCGCTCTTTCGCCAAATCGGACTGACCTTGCTCGGCGGACTGATGACGGTATTTCTTGGGGTCATGGCGGTAGAGGGAGCTGCCGCCTCCGTAGCCGATGGCGTCCTATTGCGCAGCAGTAAGTTCGTGATGGGAAGTTTTGTTCCCGTCATCGGTAAGGCGGTATCCGACGCGATGGAGGCGGTGCTTGGATCGTCGATGCTGCTGAAAAACGCCGTGAGCCTGGTTGGAGCGCTGGCCATCATTGTTCTGGTCGTCTTCCCGCTCTTGAAACTTATGGTGATGATGTTTCTTTATCGCGTGGCCGCCGCCGCGACCGAGCCGTTGGCGGTGGAGGGGATGGTCAAAAGCCTTAATGCCATGGCGACGGCCATCGGCTGGTTGGTGGCGATCGCGGGTGCAGTCGCGCTCATGTTCTTTCTCATCGTCACCGTGGTGCTTTCCGCTTCCAACGGGGCGGTGCCCTAATGTGGGCGATGGTCGGGGGATGGGTCCGAACCCTGATTGTCATCGTATTAATCGGAAACCTGGTCGACATCGTGATGCCTAAGGGGGATCTCCGTCGTTATGCGGGCTTGGTGGTCGGCTTGGTAATTTTAGCGGTGATGATTCGCCCCCTGTCTAGTGCGGTGGGTTATGTCAACCGTGATCATCCCGTTTCGGCGTTTTCTTGGGTGAGCCGGGGGCCGTCGCTCACCGGTGCCATCGCAAGCGAGGAACGGCATCAAGCAGAAGCCATGGTACAGACCGTTCCCGGCGTCCGTGCGTGTGCTATCCGCTCCTTATCGGGTTCTAGCGTTCGGGTGCTGGTGAATGTCGCTCCTAGGACGTCACGCAAGCTAGTAAGAACGATGGCCCAACAGGCCGTGTCGCTGACCATGGGACGAGGTGTCCGAGTCGCCCAATTGCAGATGTTGTCGGCGAAAACTTCCTAGTTGGGATGGCTGGATGGTGAGGGAGGGATACGATGAATTCGCAATGGTGGCAAAATCTACTCCAGAACGACAAGCCCAAATTCCTGCGCATCGCGATACTGGCCGCACTGGGCCTGGCGCTCTTGGTCGTGGGCAGCATCCGCCCCCGCCCAACAACGACAGCCAGGGCGTCGCCCGAGGTTGGGGCGAGTCCTTTGGTTGACCAGGAAAATCAAGTGGCTAGGCAACTGGTCGACATCTTGCAATCTATTCCTGGTGCCGGTCGAGTGAAGGTGGCCGTTACCCTAAGCAGAACCATTCAATCACAGTTCGTTACCTCATCAAGTTCCCTCTCTGGAGGGACCTCGCCCCTATTGGTAAACAACAACGCCGGACAGACGGTAGTTCCCTTGGATCAAGTGGGTCCTGCCGTTCAAGGGGTGGTGGTGGTCGCACGGTCGGCGAGTAATCCCGTATTACGCGCCGAGCTATCCCAGGCGGTGGAAACCTTGCTTCAGGTACCCGCCTATCAAGTCCTGATCTTGCCAACGTAAGCGCGGCGAACGCCGTGCTTCCAAACGGATAAGCCTAATTTTCGCCCAACACTTTCATTTTAGAGGAGGAAGATGTATGCAGCGTACGCAAGTTATCCGGTTTGCGGCGTTTGTTGCCGTGCTCGCAGTCCTTTTGGGTTACGTGGTCTATCACCGGGCGGCCTCTCCGATCGCGCGACCGAAGCCTTTAAGGGCCACCCAGGCGGCGACGGGGAGCGTGACCAGTTTAGAAAACTATTTCGTCAATCACCGCACCCAGCGTGACCAAATGATGACGCGTGAGGTCGCGACGATAGAAAATCTACTGAAGCAGCCCGGTCTTTCACAGAAGTCAAAAAACGTGGCCGCGGTCGCTCTGATTCGCGACCAAACGGAGCTCCGCCAGGAGACCACCATCGAAGGCCTTTTGTCGGCGCGGGGATTTCCCCTGTCGCTGGTGACGGTCGCCGGGGGGAGAGCGGACGTGGTCGTGGGCGCTGCCCGGCTTACCCAAGCCGAAGTGGCTAAAATAGCGGACACCGTGACCAGTGTGACCCACTTGCCTCCGGAAAACGTCGTCATCTTACCTAAGAACTAGTCCAGTTGTGCGGCAGCCGGGGGTACACCGAGCTGCCGTCTTCCTTGTTGGAGACGTGATCCCCGAGAAGAGAGAAAGCCTGGGCGGTCTAGCCTCAAGGGGGTACTGTGGGTTAAAATGGCAGATAGAGGATCGCATTATGGAAACGAGGGGATTTTACTGTTCAAGAAGATTTTAGTCGCCAATCGCGGCGAAATCGCTATTCGGATTATGCGGGCTGCCCGCGAGCTTGGCGTGCAAACGGTAGCGGTGTATTCGGACGCGGATCAAGAGGCGCTTCATGTCAGATACGCTGATGAATCGTTTCCAATAGGGCCGGCTCCATCGACGCTAAGCTATTTGCATATCCCGAACATTATCAACGCCGCTGTGCAAACGGGGGCGGAGGCCATTCACCCGGGATACGGTTTTTTGTCTGAAAACCATCACTTTGCCGCCATTTGCAAGACCTGGGGTCTCGTGTTTATTGGCCCACCGGCCGATGCGATCGAAAAGATGGGGATTAAGGCACAAGCCCGCCAGGTCATGAAGGAGGCCGGAGTGCCGGTGGTGCCAGGAACCGTGGGGACCGTTGAGGACGGTGCCCAAGCTTTGGCCGTGGCGGAAACGCTAGGATATCCTATCTTGGTCAAAGCTTCGTATGGCGGCGGTGGGCGGGGCATTAGGGTGGTCGCTGGCCCAGATGAGTTGGAGGATGCGCTGGAGCGGGCCAGTCGTGAGGCTAAATCGGCCTTCGGCCAAGGCGATGTCTACCTCGAAAAATATTTATCGAACCCCCGGCATATTGAAATTCAAGTTTTGGCTGACCAATTGGGCAACGTGGTGACTTTAGGGGAGCGCGAATCGTCACTACAGCGCCGACGCCAAAAGGTCTTGGAGGAAGCGCCGTCCGTGGCCGTTACGGAGGTTATCCGCCAACGTATGAGCGAGGCCTCGGCGCGGGCCGCGAAAGCGGTCCATTACAGCAGCGCGGGCACCCTCGAGTTTCTCCTGGACGACGAGGGCAACTTCTATTTTATGGAGATGAATACCCGCGTTCAAGTTGAGCATCCCGTGACCGAATGGGTCACGGGGGTCGATATTGTGAAGGAACAAATCCGGATTGCCGCAGGCCTACCTCTGTCCATATCCCAGGAGGATGTTGAGATGCGCGGGTGGAGTATCGAATGCCGGATCAATGCGGAGGATCCCGAGCAGGGCTTTCGACCTAGCCCAGGCCGTGTGGAAGTGTGGCGCGAACCCGGTGGCCCTGGCGTACGGGTAGATTCGGGGGCTGGCCCCGGCTACCAAGTTCAACCGTTTTATGATTCCCTTTTAGCCAAGTTAGTCGTGTGGGGTCAAACGCGGGAGGAAGCCATTGCACGGATGAAACGGGCCCTATGGGAGTTTGAGGTGGAGGGCGTGAAAACGACCATTGGCATGCACTTAAAGTTGATGGAGGACGAAGCCTTTGCCGCGGGAGCTATCCACACCAACTTCTTAGCTGAACGGCTTTCCGGCGCTTGACCTGAAGGGGGAGAACTAAGGACGTGGAGAGCCATCGTGAGACTTCTTTGCCAAAGTGCCAGGCCTCGCTGCGCGTGGCCGACGAGGTGATTGCCCGTGCGGTGGGTTTTTCAGCTTTACAAGAACCTGGTGTCGAGTCCTTAACATCCACCTTGGTGGGGGGGATTGGCGAGCACCTTGCCCGGAAAACCGCGTACCGAGGGGTTCGTCTGGCGATAGAAGATGGGCGGGCAGAAATCGAGCTTCATGTCGTGGTGACTTTTGGGTACAAAATTCCTGAACTGGCTCAGAGAATCCAATCGCGCGTGAAATCCGAGGTCGAACGGATGAGTGGTCTCACGGTGGACACCGTCAATGTGCATATTCAAGGGATTACCATGGGCGGGGGCACGACTAGCCAATAGGAGAAGCGGGAAGAGCCGCGGTCGAGACTCACGGGAAGAAAAAGTGTGTCTAAGGGAGAGAGATGGATGGCCCGACATCACGGAAGAGAGCTGGCATTGAAGATCTTGTTTGAGCAGGATTTGACCAAAGTAGACGCGGCCGATCTCGTGCGTCGCGGGACCCGCGAGGATGCTGGTGAAGAAAGCGAGTTTGTCGAAACCCTGGTGCGCGGTGTGCTGGCCGATGAAGCCACGATTGATCGAACCATCCAAGACCATGCCATTCAATGGCGCGTCAAACGCATGCCCACGGTGGATCGAAATATTTTGCGACTGGCGACCTTCGAGCTGATGAATTCTCCTGAGGTGCCGATTTCCGTCATCATCGACGAGGCCTTGGAACTAGCCCAGGTGTACAGCGGGGATTCGTCCAAGAAGTTCATCAACGGGGTGCTGGGTCAGGTCGCTCAACAGATTCGGCCGGACGGCGACGACGACCGTCCGCCCAGCCGGCAAGAGCAGCCCGAGCACCAAGCCTAGTGCCAGGCTCTTCGCCGACCGGGCCATCCTCAGCACGGCTGCTCGGGACTATCATCGGGTCAAGGAGGATGCGTACGGCTTGAATACCCTTCTTATGGATGGCAAGGCGGTGGCCACGCGTCTTCGTCAAGAGTTAAGCGATCAGCTGGCAAGCTTGGCCACTTCTCCCCGCCTGGTGCTCATTGGCGTGGGTGACGATGCCGATTCGAAACGGTACGTGCGGCAAAAACGAAAAATGGCCCAGCAAGTCGGCATATCCAGTGAAGAACGATGGCTGCCGAAGGGCGAGGTTTCAGACAACGTGGAAGCCGCCGTCCTTGAGGCATGTAAAGATCCCTGCGTGGACGGGGTCTTGGTACAATTACCCTTGCCTGCTCATTTGGACTCGAGGGCGGTGCTTGACTGCATCACCCCGGAAAAAGATGTGGATGGGCTCACCTCGATCAGCCTTGCCGGGTTGGCCATGGGTCAATTTTGCTATTTGCCCGCAGCCGTTGCTGGCATTGCCCATCTTTTAGCGCACTATGGGATATCGGCGCGGGGCAAGCGGGCGGTGGTTCTGGGCATGGACCGCTTTTTGTCGTGGCCGATGGCGATATGGCTTGGGCTTCAGGGAGCGCTGGTCTCGCTGCTGCCCGACGCGGTTAGCGAGTCGCAAGAGGTCTGTCGTGAAGCCGACATTATAGTGGTCGCCCTAGGTCGTCCCGAGGTCGTCGGAGCAAGATGGGTCAAACCGGGGTCGGTGGTGATTGATACCGGTCAGCATCGCCGTGGCGGTGAACTGGTGGGTGATGTGCGCTTGGAGGAAGTGATGGGCCAAGCCGCATGGATAACTCCTGTTCCCGGAGGCGTCGGGCCGATGATTGTAGCAGGCTTGTTGAAAAACACCTGGGCAGCGCATCAGAGGGCCCAGCTAAGGAGGTAGCCCATCATTATGGAGCCAGCCATGGCCAAACCACGTGAGTGGACCGTCTACGCCCTGGTACAAGCTCTCAAGCAAGCTATTGAAGGGGTTTCAGATTGGCAGCATCTTTTGGTCGTGGGGGAGTTGTCTGGCCTTAAACGACACAGTTCGGGGCACTGGTACTTCACCTTAAAGGATTCTAAGGCGCAACTTCGGGCTGTGATGTTCCGGCGCGATGCCGAGCGCTCCAGCTTTATCCCTGAAGATGGCACGGCGGTGCTCGCCACGGGGCGGTTAGGGGTATTTGACCGTGACGGCCAAACGCAAATGTATGTCGCCCAATTGCACGCGTTGGGAACGGGTGAAGCCCACAGAAACCTCGAAAGGCTCAAGCAAAAGTTGCATGCTGAGGGGATTTTTTCTCGACCCAAGCGGCCTCTCCCCCTCCTGCCGCGCCGGATCGGGTTGGTCACGTCTGCCACCGGAGCCGCTCGGCACGATGTGGAAACCGTTGTGCAACGGCGATTTCCGGGACTTCCCGTGATTTTGTATCCGGTGTTGGTGCAAGGGGTCAACGCGGCCTCCTCCATTGTTGCGGCCCTGGAGTCGCTTAGTGCTGCCAAGGTGGATGTGGCCATCTTGGGACGTGGCGGAGGTTCGAAGGAAGACTTGATGGTGTTTAATGATGAGGCGGTGGTTCGGGCCTTGGTACGCGTGCCCGTACCCGTGATTTCGGCCGTCGGACATGAAATTGATGTCACTTTGTGCGATTTGGCCGCCGACCTGCGCGCGCCGACCCCCTCCGCGGCCGCGGAACTGGCTGTTCCTGAACGAACGCACTTGTGGGAGGAGCAGAGGGCGCTGGCGGAGCGCGCCCAGGGCGCGCTCCTCCGGAAAATTCAAGGAGAGCGAGAGCGCATTAATGGATGGGTAGGTCATGGAATTTTGATGCAAGCGTCGAGCTTGGTGGATCGCCGGCGCAGCGATCTCGACCGATTAGATGAGCGCGTGGAGCGCTTTTTAGACCGCTTGGTCAGAGAAGAGCGGTATCGTTTAGACCGTGTTTCGGCGTTGTTAGCCAGCCTGAATCCCAGCGCGGTGCTGGAACGGGGCTATTCCTATGTGAGCGACGCCAAAGGCGTTCCCGTCGGCTATGGGGAGATCCGTCGAGATCACTCCTACTTGGTTCACTGGTATAATGGGAGTCGTTGGATGACTGAGGTTGGGGATGGTGATTGATGCCGAAAGTCGATGATGAGCCAAAAGATATTATGCTCTACGAAGAAGTGATGGCCCGGCTGGAAACGATTGTGCGTCAGCTGGAGGGTGGTCGCGCCACCTTGGCTGAGAGCCTTTCGCTATACCAAGAGGCGCAGCAGTTAAGCCGTACGGCCGACCGCCTGTTGAATTTTGCCGAAGCCATGTTGGAACCACCATCGTCGTCTGCGGAACCCTCATGACGCCCGAGGCAGAGTGGATGGCCGTGGCGCGGATTTTAGTCGAAAAGTGGATTCAGGCGGACCTCGATCGGCCAAATCCTATGGCTGAGCGGATCATCGAGGCCATGCGCTATTCCGTGTTAGCCGGAGGTAAACGGCTTCGCCCCCTTTTGGTACTGGCTGCGGGAGATTATCTTCGGGTTCCGCTGGAAAGCCTGCGTTTGCCGGCGTTGGCATTAGAATACATCCACACGTATTCTCTCATCCACGACGATCTGCCTGCCATGGACAACGATGACCTAAGGCGGGGGAAACCTACAAACCACAAGGTCTTTGGTGAGGCGTTGGCTATTTTAGCGGGAGACGGGCTGCTCAATGAAGCCTTTCTGAAACTGTCAGAACTCGGGGTGGACAGCGAATTTTCTTCGGGCAATGTCTTGCGGGCGCTTCGTGGACTAGCTCGAGCGTCAGGGGCCGAGGGTTTGATCGCTGGGCAAACGTTGGATTTGGCTTCCGAACACCAAGAGCTTTCCTTAGCCGGTTTGCAAACTGTGCATGGAAGGAAGACGGGAGCACTGTTTCAGGCCGCCTGTCAAATGCCTGCGTGGCTGACCGGCAATATGGATGCGGCTGATCGGCTGCACCGCTTTGGCTGGCATTTTGGTTTGGCCTTTCAGATCGTCGATGATATCCTGAATGTCGTCGGCGACGCAGCCATCATGGGTAAATCGACCGGCACCGACAGCAATTTGAGCAAGGCCACCTATCCGAGGTTGGTGGGGGTAGAGGCATCATGGATGATGGCGCGAGGCCACGTGCAATCGGCCGAGGAGGCCTTGGGCCCAGATTTAGATAATGCCCAAAGGCTGTTGTCTCTGTTGCGCCAAGCCGTCAACCGGGTAGCGTAAGCGAGCCAGCCCCGACTTCAGGGAGGAGGAGACAAGGTGCTTGAGCAGATAGCATCTCCAGCACGGCTCAAGTCGTTGAGCATGGCCGACATGAGCGAACTGGCTGCCGAAATTCGCCGTACCATTATTGAGACCACCGCCCAAACCGGCGGACATATTGGGGCAAGTTTGGGGGCCGTCGAATTGACGTTGGCGCTGCACCGGGTGTACGACACGCCCAACGACAAAATCGTATGGGATATTGGTCATCAGGCCTATGCCCACAAGTTAATCACCGGGCGCCGCGAACAGTTTTCCAGCCTGCGTCAGCTGGGAGGGATTTCGGGATTTCTTAAGCGGCAAGAGAGCCCCTATGACGTTTGGGAGGCGGGCCATGGGGGCACGGCCCTATCCGGGGCGCTAGGCATGGCCGTGGCGCGCGACCTGAAGCATGATCCCCATCGGGTCATCGCGATTGTGGGCGACGGTGCGCTGACTGCCGGAATGGCGTGGGAAGCCTTGAACCAGATAGGTCACTTAAAGACGGCTTTAGTCGTCGTGGTGAATGACAACTCGATGTCGATTGCTCCTAATGTGGGCGCGTTTTCGCGATATTTGACGGAACTACGGTCAGCGCCAGGTTATACTCGTCTCAAGCAAGAGGTAGAAAACCTCTTAGACGGAGTGCCCGTCGTCGGTGGCCCCATTCGTCGCAGCGTGGAACGACTGAAAGATCTGTTGCACTTTGCCGTGCTTCCCAAAAACGTCTTTGAAGCGCTGGGCTTCGAATACTTTGGCCCCATCGACGGCCACGACTTAGATGCCTTGATCCACGTGCTGACCAATGCTCGCCAAAACGAAGGTCCCGTGGTGGTCCATGTCATCACGCAAAAGGGTCGAGGGTATCGTCCGGCCGAGAAGCGGCCCGAACAATTTCATGGACCGGGTCCGTTTGATATTGCCTCAGGAAAAATTCGGAAAAGTGCCGGGAGTCCTTCATATAGCCAGGTTGCCGCCGATACCCTGGTGTGGCTGGGCCAGCGCCACCCGGAGTTAGTGGCGATTACGGCGGCCATGGGCGATGGGACAAAATTAGATCGCTTTGCCAAGGCATTCCCCGACCGATGTTACGACGTAGGTATGGCGGAACAGCACGCCGCAACCTTTGCTGCAGGGCTGGCGCTCTCGGGCATGCGCCCGGTATTTGCCGTGTACAGTACGTTTTTGCAACGCGCTTTTGACCAAGTGGTGCATGATATCTGTCATCAGAATCTTCCCGTGGTACTGGCGGTGGACCGTGCCGGTCTCGTGGGCGCGGACGGCGCCACCCACCAGGGCATTTACGACATCAGTTTCCTGCGCGCCATTCCGCGCATGGAAATTGCCATGGGCAAAGATGAGGCGGAGCTGCGCTCGCTTTTGGTAGGGGCCGTGTCGCGACCCGGGCCGGTCGCAGTGCGCTATCCGCGGGGCACGGGCCAGGGTGTCGCTTTGGGGGATCATATTGAGGAAATTCCCTGGGGGACGGCACAATGGATTGCTAAAGGCGACGACCTCACCTTAGTAGGTTTTGGTCCGATTGTCTATTCAGCACTTCAGGCGGCCGCGCTACTGCAACAACAAGGATATTCGGTAGGGGTGGTCAACGCCCGCTTTGTCGAGCCTCTCGATGAAGTCACGCTCTCCCAGGTGGCCCACAGTACTAGGGCGATGGTCACGCTCGAGGAGCATACCCTATCGGGTGGCTTTGGCTCTAGAGTACTTGAATGGGCTTCTCGGTCGGGGGTGCATATTCCCCTTCGACTGATGGGCATTCCCAATGAGTTTGTCGACCATGGACCTCCCTCATTCTTCTTAGAGCAATTTCAATTAACCCCTGAAGGGATCTCCAAGCGAGTAGAGGAGTGGCTTCGCAGTGGCTTCGAGCACGCGTAAGGGCTTTGGTATGCGCTTGGATCAGCGGGTTTTAGCCTTGGGCTTGGCCGAGTCAAAGAGCCGCGCGCAGGCCTTGATTTTAGGGGGCGCGATTGCGGTAAACGGTAAGGTCGTTCGGAAATCGGGCATCTTGGTGGATGAGTCATCGACCGTGACCCAGGTGGCTTTAGCTAATCCCTATGCAAGTCGAGGCGGAATCAAACTCGCCCATGCGCTGAAAACATTTTCCGTTTCCCCGCAAGGATGGCGCATTATTGACCTTGGGGCCTCGACGGGAGGTTTCACCGATTGCTGGTTGCAGCATGGGGCGGAACAGGTGTATGCGGTGGATGTGGGCTACGGCCAATTAGCCTGGAAGCTCCGTCAGGACCCGAGAGTTCAGGTATTCGAACGGACTAACGCCCGCTATTTGACCATGGCGCAATTGAATTTGAGCGAACCGGTGGAGGCCGCGTCGGTAGACGCCTCGTTCATCAGCTTGAAGCTGCTCTTGGCTCCCTTGCGCCAACTGGTGGCCAAAGATGGCCTGGTCATTGCCTTAATCAAACCTCAATTTGAGGCAGGGCCCGCGTTGGTGGGCAAGGGCGGAGTGGTTCGCGACCCCAACGTGCACGAGCGCGTCATTAAGACGGTGTTGGCTGATGCTGAGCGCCTGGGCTTTGTGGCACAAGGACTGGCTTCATCGCCAATTCGAGGACCTGAGGGCAATATTGAATTTCTGGTTCGACTGGGAGCCGGCCCTGGCCGCAGCATCGCCGTAGTTGACGTGGTCGAGCAAGCCTGGCAAAGAGGGGGGGCAGAGGATGGATAGCGTGTTGTTGTGGCCCAATCCCGAAAAGGAACAGGTAAAGAGTCTTGCTCAGCAAATCGCCCTATGGCTGGAAAAGCGAGGGGTGCGAGCGTTGATGCCCCAAGATCTCGCTCACCGCCTTGACTTAGAAGGGATGGCTTTTTTTCCGGAGCAAGGGACCATGCAAGAGGTCGCATGGGTCATGGTCTTAGGAGGCGACGGCACCCTGCTTTTAGCTGCCAAGCACTTAATGCTGTGGGGAAAGCCGATTTTAGGCGTCAATCTGGGTCACCTGGGCTTTTTAAGCGAGGTCGAAGTGCCTGACCTGTTCCCGACTTTGCCGCTGTTTCTGGCTGGTGAATACGAGCTGGATCCCCGTCACTTGCTCACCGCCGAGGTGTTTCGGCAAGGGCGGACGCTAGTCCGCTATGAGGCGTTAAATGATGTGGTGGTGGCTAAGGGACCGTTCGCCCGGCTAGTCAATCTGGAAACGTACGTGGATGAAGCCTATGTAACCACCTATCCTGCCGACGGTTTAATCGTAGCGACCCCGACTGGCTCGACGGCCTATTCCCTCTCGGCGGGGGGGCCCATCTTGAGCCCGGACCTGTCGGTGTTTGTGGTCACTCCCATTTGTCCGCACTCATTTTTCGACCGCTCGGTGGTGATTGATGCCAGGCAAACGGTGAAGATTCGCATTCGCGCCATGCACCGCGACACCCTCTTGACCGTGGACGGGCAAGAGGGATTTCCTCTAGAAGATGGCGATGAAATTCGGGTGAGTGCCAGTCAACACACAGTGAATCTCATGCGCCGACCTGGCTGGAGCTTCTTTCATGTCTTGCGAGGCTGGAGAAAGGGTCACTGATTATGGCATATGACAAAGCCGCTCGACAGCGACTGATTCAAGACATTATTCACCAGGAAATCGTACGCACGCAAGAGGAGCTGGCCGCGCTATTGGCTGAACGGGGGCTCTCCGCTACCCAAGCCACGGTCTCTCGCGACATTAAAGAGTTAAGGTTAATTAAGGTGCCCTATCGGGACAGTCACCGCTATGCGGTGCCGCACCCCCAAGATTCTGCCGGTGCCCAAGAGCGGCTGACCAGGGTTCTCCATGAAGTCTTAGTGAGCGTCCAAGTGAGTGAAAATATCGTGCTAGTCAAGACATTGTCGGGCGGTGCTGATGTGGTTTCGGAAGCTATCGACCGCTTGGAGTGGGAGGATGTGGCGGGAACGGTAGCGGGAGACAACACCGTCCTGGTCGTGGCTCGGGATCGGTCCTCCGCGCCAAACATTGCGGACCGCTTATTAAGCTTGGGCTAAGGAGGTTCTGGGTCGCATTATGCTACGTGCCTTCAGAGTACGCAACTACGCTTTGTTTCGTGATGCTTACGTGGAATGGCCATCGGGGTTTACGGCCCTGACCGGAGAGTCAGGAGCGGGGAAATCACAGCTGCTCGGGGCCCTGCTTTCGACCCTGGGTCAGAGGTGGGAAGCCAGCAACATGGGCCCATTTGGGCCATCCACGATGTTGACGGCGACCTTTGAAGTGGGCGCGGCGCATGCACTTTGGGAAGGCCTTGCCGGATTGGACCTATCGGCCGATGACCTTTTAAGCGTGAGTCGAGAGGTCAACGCTGAGGGGCGGTCGCTGTTTCGCCTGCAGGGACGCCTAGTTCCACGGCAGGCGGTGACCGACATCGCTCCGTGGCTTCTCGAAGTGATGCACCAGGGTCATGTCTCGCGCTTCGCCAACCATCAGGTGTTTTTAGATTGGCTGGATCATTACTTGCAGCTTGAGGATCAGCTCGCTCCAGTAAAGGAGTCCTTTTATCTCTGGCAGATAAAGCTCCGGGAACAAGAGGAACTTGTTCGCGAGGCGCTGGATGAACGGGACTGGACCGTCAGCCGTGATGCCCTGGCGGAGATTGAGGAGGCTCAGATCCGCCCGGGCGAGGACCGCGATCTGAGTGAGAAGTTGGATCGGTTTCGGTCCATGAGCCGTTTGGACGAAGCCTATCAACGTGCCTACCAACTATTTGAAGGGGACGGAGAAGATGGGACCCTAACCCGCCTTCGCCTATTGGAGCGCGAATTGTCTCAATTGGCGCAGTGGGATAACGGGCTAACCGAGCTTAGCGAAAAGATGGTCATCGCTACGGAAAACAGCATCGATGTGCGCCATCAACTGGAGCAGTGGTGGGACGGCTTAGATCGCGATCCGGTGATGCAAGAGCGAATCGAAGCGCGTTCCCATCAGTTGGCGCAATTAAAACGGCGTTATGGACCTGAGTTAGATGATGTGATTGCCTATGGACAAACGCTTCGCCTAGAGCTCGAACATCATCAAGACATCGTTGATCGGATCGCTCGCTTAGCTAGACAGGTGCGGGCGCATGAGAAGCACTACCTCGATCTAGCCGGTTCGTTGTCAGCCGCTCGACGTCAGGGCGTAAAGCGGGCTGGTCAAGCCTTAACGGATCTGCTTCGCCAGTTGGAAATGCCTTCTGCGGAATTGACGATCAAGCTCCAAGCGGGCACCGCGAGCGCTTTTGGCACGGATGGGGTCTCGTTTTGGTTTTCTGCGAACGCAGGTCGAGAACTTGCCCCCTTGCCCCGAGGCGCCTCGGGTGGGGAGTTGGCTCGGATAGGGCTAGCCATGGCCGTGCTGGTACAGGCCGAGCCCTTGTCGACCCTTTGGCTCGACGAAGTCGATACCGGACTGGGAGGACGAAGCGCCGCCCGAGTCGCCGAAATGCTGCGCGATTTAGGCAAGACGGTCCAGGTAATTGCCATCACCCATCAGCCAGTGGTGGCTAGCGCGGCCAACGCCCAAGTCATGGTGGCCAAGCGCAGCGCGGATCAACGAACGGAAGCTCACCTCGCTTTGCTGGACGGGGATGCCCGAGTCTTGGAGGTAGCGCGCATGTTAAGCGGTGGAGTCGATCCGACGGCGCTGACCCATGCTAAGCGGCTTCTCCAGCAAGCGTAAGCAAAACGATCTGAGCCAGAGGAGACATTGATGCGGATTACGATTGCAAGTTTACCGATCGGCACCGGCCATGATATCGCCGCCCGAGCACTGGCTGAAGCCATGGGCCAAGCGGGCGTAGAGGTCCACTTTTCTCACCACCTGGCAGGTCCCTCGCGCGCCCATACGGCAAGTTATTTTTTGTCCGTTCGCTATGCTCCCTGGCTCTTTTCCCGAATGTTTCAATGGGGAGACGGAGCGCGGTTTGCATGGTCGCGCCATCGCACCGCCTGGCGGGCTATCGGCAGCCGCGTCTTGCCGGCCGTGTTTGAACAATATCGCCCTGATTGGGTGGTGGCCACCCATCCCTTTGCCTTGACAGCGTGGACGGCCTTAAAGGCCAACTTTCCCGGACTCAAGGTGATGGGAGTTTTGACCGACCTTAGCGCGCATCAATTTTGGTGGGAACCCGAGGCGGACGCCTACGCCGTGTGGCTGCCCGAAGAGCGTCAGGATCTGGTGCGGTTCGGCTATCCCGAACAGAAAATTTGGGACACTGGCATTCCCATTCGATCGATATTTCATGATGACGCCTTGCAGTTCGCGCGACTGTTCGATGGACCCATCGTGGTTCTTGGTGGTGGTCTGGGCATTGGGCCATACCATCGTATTTTAAGGGACTTAATGGCCTTTGATCTGCCCGTGTTGGCCGTGTGCGGTCAAAACGAGAGGCTTCGTTGGCAGCTTAGTCAACAATCCTGGCCCGCCCACGTCACCATTGCCGGTTATGTGGAAAATATGCCCGAAGTCCTGTGTGCCAGCCGCGCGGTGGTCGGCAAGCCCGGCGGCGTGACTGCCGCCGAGGTCTGCCAAGTGCAAGTCCCCTGGCTCTTAACGCACTGGATTGCCGGGCAAGAAGAGGTTAACCGCGATCGCCTCACCTCGCATAATTTGGCGGAGCTTGGAGACCATGGACTGGTCGAGCGATTGGCACCACTTTTGGTTGATTCCAAGGCTCGCCGAAGCATGCTCGCTCATCAAGCTGAGCTCGCCCGCCCGAACGCTTCGCGCGACATTGTGCGCCGAATTTTAGCCTTTCAATAATTTTTTCTGGTTTCCTGGATTGTCATCACCTCTCACTTTTGCCGCGCATGAAGCGCCTGGCTTGACGGCAAGGTTAAGGTCGAGGGAGGTGAGGCTCGGATGAAAAATCGGATGAGAAAAGTATTGGGTATCTTAGCATCCGCAATTTTAGTGATGATTGGCGCCTCGCGTCCTTCACAAATTTTATGCACCTGGCCGAAACCGTTGTTTTGGGTTACCGCACACACCTCGGTAGCGGTCCCCTGGTCCCGGTGGCTGCCTATCGAAGCAGAGGCGTCTAATTCTCCCGTCGAAATTGATCATCAGCGGAACCGCACTTGGATTTCGCTAGGACAAAACGCTTGGCATTTCTCCGTGCATCATACGGGCATTTATCGCTTAAAATATCGCGTGTTGGGTGTGGTGCCCTGGGGCAGTTCCTGGGTGCAAGCCAGTGCGCCCTTGTGGGTGGTAGCGGGCGGGCAGTCGATTGGCATTGTCATTCACACCAAAGGTCTGATCCTTCGCGCCTTTCAGCCCGTGAGGCAGGGAAGTGGGGCCGACATCGATCCGGCTAAACGGGCGGGGCTCGAGGTCGGAGACGTCATCGCCGCCGTCAACGGTCGTGCTATTAAAAGCTTAAATAGTTTCGACCGGCAAATCGAGCAGGCGGGGCGTGCGCGTCGTGCCCTCGTGCTGAGCGTAGTGGGCCAAAGCTCGAGAATAAGACGGGTCACGCCGGTGTGGCAGCCGGCTCATCATCGCTACGCGATAGGGGCTGTGCTAAGCGACGGCCTTTCGGGAGTGGGCACTTTGACCTATTTTGATCCCAAAACGGGGCGGTTTGGAGCGCTAGGGCACAGCATGTCGGACGGCGTCACCAGGGTTCCCGTGGCTATCTCCTCGGGCGTCGTCATGGGGGCCAACGTGGTGGGTGTCGTCTCGTCGCGCGTGGACGACCCTGGCGAGAAAATTGGAGTGCTGGCCAAACGGAGTGAAATTGCCGGCCGCATCACGGCAAACGGTGCCTTTGGTATCCATGGCCGATTGGTGCGCTGGCCCAAGGGAGCGGCCATCCATCGGGTCCCCGTGGCCTATCCCGACGACATTCAACCGGGACCAGCGACTTTGGTCACCGTGCTCCACGGTCAACGGACGTCCGATTATGGAATTCGAATCCTGCGGGCATATCGGCAGCGTCGCGCGCGAACTAAGGGCATTTTATTTGAAGTCACCGATCCTCGACTGCTGCGAACGACCGGCGGGATCGTCCAGGGGATGAGCGGAAGTCCTATCCTCCAAGATGGCCGTCTGGTAGGTGCGGTGACCCATGTCATGGTGGGCAGACCATGGCTGGGCTATGGATGTTATGCCGTGTGGATGATGGGGGACAAGAGCCAGGCGGGCTAAACCGTTCGCCAAAATTCTCAAAGCCATTGCCCCGAAAAGGCGGTGAAGCCTAAGGCGCAATGGCTTTGGTCCGTAACCATCGAATATTTTGTCGAATCAGGTAGAACGAAGGCTTTCGTTTTATCTTTCAGCGCGGCAGGAAAAGATGGAAAATAGTAGAAGACAGTGTGGAGTCGTACCTACAGGGGGATGCGGATTTGGCAATTAAAGTACTTATTGCGGACGATAACCGGGAATTTGCCGAGTTGTTGCGAGAGGCGATCAACCAAGAAGAAGGTTTAGAGGTGGCCGGAATTGCCGCGCACGGATTGGATGCTCTAGAGTTTTTGTCTGAAGAAGCGGTGGACGTGGTGGTTTTGGATATCATCATGCCGCACTTGGACGGCATTGGTGTTTTGGAACGGTTGTCCCGCGAAGGGCTACCCAAGCGACCCAAGGTGGTGGTGTTGACGGCCTTCGGTCAAGAAATGATGACGCAACGAGCGCTGGAGCTAGGCGCGGACTATTACATCCTCAAGCCCTTCAATCTTAGTGTGCTGGCGTCACGGGTCAAGCAACTGGCAGGTAGTGTGACGGTGGATCGGCGGCCAGCGGACCATGCCGGGGGCGGACGCCTAAGT
>JAJZZI010000218.1 GCA_021797635.1 Bacillota bacterium
CTCGACAATCTTCACCAGGGTCCGCCCGATGGTGGTCTTTCCGGATCCCGATTCGCCCACCAGGGCCAAGACTTCGCCTGGGGCAATATCGAAGGAGACCTGGCGCACGGGTTCAATGTAAGAACGACGACCGCGGTTCTTCGCAGCGAAGCGCACGGTAAGGTTATCGACCTTGACTAAGGAATTTTGAGGCTCACTCGAGGCCATGATCCGACTCCTCTCCTGATCGAGAATATTGGTGGCAGGCAACCAGGTTGCCCTGAACCTGGAGCATGGGCGGGACCTCGGTGCGACAGCGATCGAACGCGACCGGGCAACGGGGATGAAATGGGCAGCCCGTAGGCAGGTGCAAGAGGTCAGGGGGATTGCCCGGAATTCCGGAAATCGTGACTTCGTCCTCACTGAGCTCGGGAATGGCTCGCATTAAGCCTTCCGTATAGGGATGGTGCGCGTCCGATTTGCCCAAGGAAGCGGTGATTTCCACGATGCGGCCGGCGTACATAATGGCCACCCGATGGGCCAGCGAGCGCACCAGACTAAAGTCATGGCTGATGAAGAGAATCGCCATTTTCCGCTCTGCTTGAATCTCGCGCACCTGGTTCAGGATAGATCGCTGCACGACGACGTCGAGGGCCGTGGTGGGCTCATCCATCAGCAACACGGGGGGATTAAACACCATGGCAATGGCCAGCACCACGCGCTGCTTCATACCGCCTGACAGTTCGTGAGGAAACGAGCGGGCTCGACGGGCATCGATTTTTACCAGGTCGAGCAGTTCCAGCATGCGTTGGCGAGCTTTTTCGTCGGTGATGTTCGGGTCGTGGCTGCGCAGCGTATCAAAAATATGGTCTTGTACCGTCAGCACGGGGTTCAGCGCGTTCATGGCGCTTTGAAAGACCATGGAAATTCCCTTCCATCTGAAGTCCCGCAAAACCTCCGGATCTAAATGATAAAGGTCTTTGCCCATCACCCGGATTTGTCCGCCATCGACGCGCGCGCCATCGGGGAGAAGGCCCATGACGGTAAAGGCCAGGGTGGATTTTCCTGACCCTGATTCGCCCACCAGGCCAAGGATCTCGCCTTGCGCTAAGGTGAGACTGACATCATTGACGGCGCGCGCGGGACCCTTTGACGTATTAAAAGAGACCGACACCTGATCGAGAATTAAAGGAGGGCCATCGGGATTATCTGTGGGACTGGAGGCGAGAGGGGTCCTCAACGTAAGATCCCTCCTTTTTTAGTTTTGGCTACCGTGCGCAGCCTTGGGTTGGATACCTGATCGATGCCCGAATTGACCAGGGCTAGGGCAATTCCTACGAGCGCGATGGCCGCACCTGGGGGAATGAACCACCACCACATGCCGAGCAAGAGTGCGCTGCCGTTTTCAGACCAATAGATGATGCTGCCCCAACTGACCGCATTCACGTTGCCGAGTCCGAGGAACTGGAGGCCTGCCTCGGACAAGATGCCGAATAAGATGGAGAACATGAAGTTAGCCATGACCAGGGACAACATGTTGGGCAAGATCTCACGCACTAATAGCCGGAGTTGCGATGAGCCCGCTAACCGGGCGGCGATGACAAAGTCACGCTGACGAAGGGTCATCACCTGGGAACGGAGGGTGCGGGCGCCGAATGCCCAACCGGTAAAGCCGATGACGGCAGCAATGGTAAAGGCGCCGGAGGAGTGCAAATAGGCGGACAGCACGATGAGCAACGGCAAGCCTGGCAAGATTAGCACGATATTGGTCACGGTGGCGAAGATCGTATTGACCTGCCGGCTGCCAATGGACGGCAGCACGCCAATAAGAAGAGAGAGGACGGTGGCAATGACACCGACGGCCAATCCCACTCCCAAGGAATTCCTACTGCCCCAGATGAGTTGGGATAAGATATCCTGCCCCTGCAGGGTCGTGCCCAGAAGGTGCCTTGGGCTTGGCGCTTGGGAAGGGATGAAGTTGGTGGACGTAGGATTATAGGGAGCCAACACGGGAGCCAAAATGGCCACGACAATCATCGCCATCAGAATGATTAGCCCTGCCCGCGCACGGGGATTGGCCCATAGCAGGCGAACAAAGGTGGTGCGGCGAGCTTTTACGGTTTCAACCAGACTGTCCGCATTCGATAGGGTTGGCGACATACTCATCGGCTACTCTCCTTGCCGCGCACGGGGATCTAAGAACCCATACACCATTTCTACGAAGAAATTGGCCAGTAACACGGCCAGCGCAATGATTAAAAAGATTCCTTGCATCAAGGGATAGTCCTCGTTTTCCACGGCGGTCAAAAGCTGCATCCCGATGCCCGGATAGGAAAAGACGATCTCCGTGAGCAGGGCTCCGCCTACGACAAAGCCGATGGCCATGGCAAATCCCGTTAAGTTGGGCAAAATTGCGTTGCGTGCCGCATAAGCAATCATCAGGCGTCGGTTTCGCACGCCGCGGGCTCGGGCAAAGGTCACGTAATCTTCGCCTAAGGTTTGAATCATGTTGTTGCGCATGCCCACCAGCCAACCCCCGATGGCACTGATGACGATGGTCGCGCCCGGGAGCACGGCATGATATAAGATATCCAACGCAAACTTCCACCAGGCGACACCGGGAGGCAGGGTGGAAAATGCATGAAACTGGGGGAACCAGTGGAGTTCAAAGCCAAAAAGATAGACCAAAATCAGGGCAATCCAGAAATAGGGGATGGCCGAGGTGAACATGGTGACCGTGGTCAGGCCGGCGTCGATTCGCGTGCCCCGATGCCATGCCGCATACACGCCCAAGAAGGTCCCCAAAAGCACACTAATAATCGTTGCCGTGCCCGCTAAGCCTAACGTCCAGGGTAGGCTCCGCTCGATGACCTGGGTGACGGTCAAAGGATAGTAGGTGATGGAGGTGCCCAACTGACCGTGCAGAAGGTTTTGCAGGTATCCCCAATACTGCGACCATATGGAGCTGTGTGCCACCCCAAACTGCTGTTCCAAGGCATGGAGGGCGTTTGGACCTAACGGGGCCCCTTCGGATTGAAAGTGAGCCAGGATGGCGTCGACCGGGTTGCCCGGCATCATTCTCGGAATCAAGAAGTTTACCGTCAAGGCTGCCCAGATGGATATAAGTAGGAAGCCGAGCCGATTGAGAAAGAACCGCATGGATGCCCTCGCTTTCCAGAACCTACGCCATCGCCCGCGCCCCTAAGGACGCAAGCGAAGGCGTAGACACGCTGGTTTCGGATCGGATTAACGCAAGCGTAGATGCGAAAGAATTAATGCGGCCACGGGATAGTCGTAGCTGCTGCCTGCCGCATAGGGATTAGACGGGGTGGGCCAGCCCACGTAGTTCTTGTTACTCCATTCGTACCACCACACGGATTCCGTCAAACCGATGACGGGCATATTCTTGGCGGCCAGACTCTCCATCTTGTTGGCCAATTGCTGCTCCTTGGCGCGGTTGTTAGTGATGCTAAAGGCGTTCAGGAGTTTATTCATGGCCGGACTGTGCCAACGCTCCCAGTTCCCTTGGGTCAGCACGGGTCCAAAGAGGCTTTGGTACATCGTATAGGGCGTGGGGCCAGCACCTGGGCCACCAATCATGAGTTGGAACTTGCCGCTAAGTTCCGATGAGTACGCCTGCGAGCCCGTGACCAGGTTGACCGATGCGTTAATGCCGACCGCCTTGAGTTCACTGGCGATAATCGAAGCTTGGGCATCCCAGTCGGTGAGGCCGGAGATCACCGTGAGCGTAAACGACAAGGGCTTGCCCGCGGGTGAGACGAAAATGCCGGCCTTATTGCGCTTGAAGCCCGCCTTCGTGAGAATCTGAATGGACTTTTTGGGGTTATACTGATACTTCAAGTCGCTAGGTGGCAAATGATGGTCGATCCAGGCACGTTGATTGGCGTTTCTGGGTG
>JAJZZI010000184.1 GCA_021797635.1 Bacillota bacterium
CCGGTTGACCGCCCGCACAATTTCGTTGCGGCCACCATAATTTAACGCCAAATTCAAGATCATTCGCGTTTCCTCGGCGGTCGTCTCCTTTGCCCAGGCTAGCGCGTCCCGGGCTCTATCCGGTAGCGCCGAGATATCGCCAATGGTTCGAATCATCACCCCTTCTGCTTTTAGCTCTTGCGTCTCGCTACGAAGAAACTCCATCAACAAATCCATTAAGGCGTCAACTTCCGCCGTAGGTCGGACCCAATTTTCGGTCGAAAAGGCGTAGACCGTCAGCACTTCAATGCCGACGGCGGCCGCTGCCTTCACGATGGGTTTGAGTGCCAACACGCCCTGACGGTGGCCCAGTGCCCGGGGCAAGTTTCGAGCCGTTGCCCAGCGGCCATTCCCGTCCATGATGATGGCGACATGCCGGGGAACGCGCTCGAGGTCGATGCCTAAGGAGTCAAACTCTGGCTTTGACACCGGAAGATTCACGTCCGTAAGTGCCGCCTCCTTTTCCTATCGGTGGCTTAAGGCGTCATCAGGTCCTGTTCCCGTACGGCACCGATATCCTCGATCATTTTGATATATTTATCGGTAAGCTTCTGGATATCGCCCTCGGAGCGCCGATGATCATCCTCTGCGATGGCCTTGCTCTTAAGCCCTTCCTTAAGGGCGTCGAGGGCTTCACGACGTATGTTGCGTATGGCCACGCGCTCATCCTCGACCCTGCGTTTCAATTGGCGTACCAGGTCTCGACGGCGCTCCTCAGTTAAGGCAGGCACTGCCACCCTAAGCACGCTACCATCCACCCGCACTGACACGCCCAGGTCGGCCCGCTGGATGGCCTTGTCGATGGCGCCTAGAATCGACTTGTCAAATGGCTGCACCACTAGCACCCGGGGCTCGGGCACATTGATTTGGGCTAGATGCTGCAAGGGTGTGGACGTGCCGTAATATTCCACCGAAATCCGTTCTAGCAAGGCCGGATGAGCCCGACCTGCTCGCATACCCGCCAATTCCCGTTCAAAAATCTCCACCGTTTTAGCCATTTTCTCTTCCGCTGCGGTTAAGGTTTCTCTAATCATGATGCGACCCTCCGACCAGGGTTCCAATAGGTTCTCCAAGGATTACCTTTCGAATGTTACCATAAACGTTCATATCAAAAACCACGATAGGGATGGCGTTATCCATACATAATGACGTGGCGGTGGCGTCCATCACCTTCAAATTCTCTTTGAGCACGTCTAAGTACTCAATGGCATCTAGCTTCTGGGCTTCTGGATGCAGGCGGGGGTCGGCATCGTACACCCCGGCCTCTTTCGTGGCCTTTAACATCACGTCCGCCTCGATTTCCGCTGCGCGCAAGGCCGCCGTCGTATCTGTAGAAAAGTATGGGTTCCCCGTCCCCGCGGCAAAGATCACCACTCGCCCTCGGCTAAGATGGGTGATGGCACGGCGGCGAATGTAGGGTTCAGCGACCTCCTTCATTTCAATGGCGGTCTGCACCCTGACCACGACTCCGTGCTTTTCCAGCGCATCCATCAGGGCCAGCGCATTGATCACGGTCGCCAGCATGCCCATGTAGTCGGCCGTGGCTCTATCCATGCCTTTAGCGGATCCGGCAATGCCCCTCCAGATGTTCCCTCCCCCAACCACAACGGCAATTTCCACGTTGAGCTCGAGCACCTCATGGATCTGCCGGGCCAAACTGTCAACAACGATGGGGTCAATGCCATAACCCGCATCCCCGGCCATCGCTTCCCCGGAAAGTTTCAACACGACACGCCGATACTTGGGATTTTCGTCCATCGAGGCTAACTCCTTCACTTGGGATGAAATAAGGGCACATGCCAGTGCCCTTATTCGGATGCCGGTAACCCGGTCAACTGCTCTCCTCGCTCGAAACGAGCGAAGCGACGTATCTTGATATGCTCGCCCAGTTTCGCCACGTGCTGGGTGATGACTTGTTCCACAGTCAGATCGGGCTCTTTAATGAACGGTTGCTCGAGCAGCACCATCTCCTGATAGAACTTCTGCAGCCGACCTTCCACCATTTTGGCCACAATGGCCTCAGGTTTGCCTTCGTTGCTGGCTTGCTTGGTCAGCACTTCGCGTTCCCGCTCCACTTCCACCAGGGGCACCTCGGTGCGCTCTACGTAGCGCGGTCGTGCCGCGGCAATATGCATAGCCAGATCATGCGCTAAGCCACGAAACTCGTCAGTGTTTGCCACGAAGTCGGTCTCACAATTGATCTCCAGCAACACACCGATCCGCCCCTGCAGATGAATGTAGCTTTCAATGAGCCCTTCGGATGCCTCGCGCCCCACTTTTTTGGCGGCCTGGGCCAATCCCCGCTCCCGCAGAACATCGATCGCCTTTTCCGTGTTTCCTTGCGTCTCTTCGAGGGCCCGTTTGCATTCCATCATGCCTGCTCCCGTTTGCGCTCGCAGTTGCTTGACTTGTTCCGCCGTTACCATCAAATGGCCTCCTATCAGTTCCCATCCAAAAGCTAGGCGACCACGAGGTCGCCTAGCCCAAAGATCGTTCTTAGGGTGATGCTTTCACTTAGGCTTCCGCTACCGAGACGGACTCCTCTGCTTCCACCGACTGCGCTGCGGTCTCAGAGTTCGGTTGAGCCGGAGACGCCGTCACCACTTCACCTTGACGGCCTTCGGTCAGGGCCTCGGCCATCTTCGCGGTCAACAACCGCACCGCCCGAATCGCATCGTCGTTGCCAGGAATGATATAGTCAATCTCATCTGGATCACAGTTGGTATCGACGATGGCCACTACCGGAATGGACAACTTGCGGGCTTCCATCACGGCAATGTGTTCCTTGCGGGGGTCTACTACAAACACGGCAGCAGGCAACGTCCGCATACCCTCGATTCCGCCCAAATACTTTTCTAGCTTTTCTTTTTCCCGGGTCAGCTGGCTGACCTCTTTTTTGGGCAAACGGTCCCAATGACCGGAATTCTCTTGCTCTTTAAGTTCCGCCAGACGACGCACGCGTTTCTTAATGGTTTCAAAGTTGGTCAGCATTCCACCTAGCCACCGCTGATTCACGTAGTAGTCCCCAGACCGCTGAGACTCTTCGGCAACGGCTTCCTGCGCTTGCTTCTTCGTCCCAATAAAGAGTACACGCCCTCCGTCTTGACCCACTTGGCGCATAAAGTTATACGCTTCTTCTACTTTGCGCACGGTTTTTTGCAAGTCAATGATGTAAATCCCATTGCGTTCGGTAAAAATAAATGGCTTCATTTTGGGGTTCCAACGTCGGGTTTGATGACCGAAATGCACGCCGGATTCTAACAACTGCTTCATCGAAATGACTGCCACAAAGCACCTCCCTGGTTATATCCTCCGTAGCTTTGAACGTCCGCACCAGGCACTTAACGCTACGTGTGAATTTTGTGCCTGCCTAGTATAGCACGATGTGAAACGCCTCTCAAGCATCCGCAGGGAGATCTCCCGGTTGAGCCCAGAATGACCACCTTCGTGCCTGACCGCCAACAAGGTGAGGCCCACGCGCAAGGCCCCCGTGCCACCTGGCAGAAGAGTGAGCGCGTGCAGCTCCACTTCCACCGGTCGAAACCTCCCTGGCATGACGGGACCGTCTCGCCGATTCAGAGACCGACCGATTTCAGCGCTGTGGCGGTCACGCATCCCAACCGATCGTGCGCTTGGGCCTAGGTTTCTTTGGCTTGGTTGCGAATCATTTGCCTACGCGTATGGGCACAGGGACCGTAAGGGGACCAAGGTGCAGGGCAAGCTTCCGTTGATCCACTGCCTTGATGGTGAAGCGAGCCAGGGGGCGCATGTATATTTTGGGTGAGTTCAGTATGTGGGCAAGGTCGGTCGTCGCCCACCCCT
>JAJZZI010000165.1 GCA_021797635.1 Bacillota bacterium
CACCTCTCCTTCATGCATCACCGCTCGATAGCTTAGATCCAAGTCTTCGGCGTGTTGGATGATGGGATGCAACAGCGTGCGAGAATAACTTAGCGCAGCTCGCATTAAAGCACTGGAAGCCACGGGACGGCCGTCATCTGAAAAGCCTGCCGCGCCAGCTTGCTGCATCGCCCACAGTTCGGCCAACTGCTCGCCCTCAAGGCCCTTGCTTATCGCTCCCAACGGAACAATCTCGACCAACCCCAAGCGCTTGGCTTCGGATTTCTGCCAAGCCACCAATGCCGGCGAATCGACCACGGGATGGGTGTTGGCCATGGTCGCGACGAGGGAAAATCCCCCATGGGCTGCCGCGCGCGACCCGCTCAGCAGATCCTCTTTCCACTCTTCTCCCGGAGCACGAAAATGGACGTGCATATCGAAGAGACGGGGAACCAGCCAAAGTCCTCGCCCCGACACCACCTGCACGCTGGATTGGGCGGATTCTCTTGCATCCTGAAAGCGGCCATTGCCGATCAACACATCGCCTTCTTGATCGATGCCGCGATAGGGATCGATGACCCGCACGCCCTCGATTCGGACCCAGTCCCTTTCCTTTTGCGTCACGCCGATACCCCCTCTGCACCGATCAGTCGATATAGCACGGCCATCCGCACTGCGACGCCGTTTTCTACCTGTTGCAAGATGGCTGAGTGGCCGTCGATGATATCGCTGTCGATCTCCACTCCACGGTTTTGCGGGCCAGGGTGCAGGACCAGGACGTCAGGCTCAGCATGCGCGAGCCGCAAGCGCGTGATGCCCCAGCGGTCGTGATATTCCGTTAATGAAGGAATTTGTCCACTCTGTTGACGTTCTCGTTGGATGCGCAGCACTTGAACCACATTGGCGCCCGCCAAACCTTGGTCAAGTTCCTGATAAATGTGGACTTTAGGACCTGTTAAACCTTCCGGCATCAACACCGGGGGTCCGATCAGGCGAACCTCCGCGCCTAGTTTCACAAATCCTTCAATATCCGATCGGGCCACACGACTATGTAAGACGTCACCCACAATCGCCACGCGCAAGCCGTTGATGGCGCCAAATCGTTCCCGGACGGTCATGAGGTCGAGCAGCCCTTGAGTAGGGTGGGCATGAGTGCCATCACCGGCATTAATCACGGGCACCGTCAAACGATGTGCCATCTGTTGAGGCACTCCGGAGGAGCCGTGACGCACCACGACGGCATCAATGTGCATCGCCTCTAGCGTACTTGCGGTATCCCAAATCGTTTCCCCTTTTTCTACACTGGACCCCGATCCTTGAAAATTAATCACATCGGCCCCTAAGTATTTTCCGGCCAGCTCGAAGGAGTTCCGGGTCCTGGTACTAGCTTCGAAAAAGACATTGGCCACCGCCTTGCCGCGCAGGGTGGGCACCTTTTTAATCGGCCTTCGAACGACCTCTTTCATTGCCTGGGCCAAGTCCAGCAAGGCTTCCAGATCGCCCTTCGACCAGTCCTCAAGGCTGACGAAATCTTCCATAGCCGGCTAGTCCCTCCTTAATCCTTGCTAGACGCTTTCGTCGACGTCGATTCGGGCGTCTTCTCCAGCCATACGCCATCACGACCATCGACCTCGCTCACCATGACCTTGATCTGTTCCCGACGGGCCGTGGGCACATTCTTTCCGACAAAATCTGGGCGAATGGGTAATTCTCGGTGGCCCCGGTCGATTAACACAGCCAGTTGAATAGCCGCAGGGCGTCCGTAATCGGAAACGGCATCGAGGGCTGCCCGCACGGTACGCCCAGTGTAGAGAACGTCGTCGACCAACACCACAATCTTGCCGTCTACGCCATGCATCTCGCTCTTCTCGACGGTAGGAAAGGGTCGACTTGACAAGTCGTCGCGGTAAAGCCCGATGTCCACCGTCCACACGGGGGGACGGGTGCCTTCGATGCCCTCGATAACCTCGGCAATCCGTCGCGCTAAAGGTGCCCCTCTGCGAAGGATCCCCACCAACACCAACCTGGGCCCTCCGCCATTTCGCTCCAAAATCTCATGAGCAATACGAACCAGCGCCCGTTTGATCGCCACTTGGTCTAAAATCTCCGGCATGAAACGACCCTCCTGCCACAAAAAATGTGCTCCAGCCGCAAGGCTAGAGCACCGCCGATACTCCTTCCCAGCCTCGCGGGACCAGGGTTAAAGGATTCTCCATTCGTCTCAGCTATGATATCGGTTTTCTTGACAAACGTCGAGCCCCTGGGATTAATTTTTCCCAAATTCGGGCGATCGTACGAAAGAATTTTAGCACTCAAGCAGAACGCGGAACGGCCTTTGGTTGGCAAAAGGGCGTTTACCCTTTTATGTCAGCGACCTCGGCGCGATTAGAGCCTGCCCAAACATGATCATGGCAGCGCTTAAAACGAAAGATTTTGGCACTCTTCAGGGGTTAAGCCAAGACCCAATGCGACCCCTTCACCATAGGCACGGTCTGCCTTCAGGAAGTACAGAACCTGTTGGCGTTAGACGAGAGACTTCGGTACCCCGTTCATCAAAATATAGCGCGGTGGATACCTCAGCCTTCAGGCCGGGGAGGGGGCGCGTATGCGATGGAACTCACCTTGACCGCAAAAGTCCAACGCTATCCAACACCAGAGCAGACCGAGCTGCTCGAGCCCTATCGCCAGGGGTGAAACTGGGTCTCCGGCATCGTTGAGAGCACACACTGCCTCCAGCAAACCGAGCTCCACACCGAGACCTACCGACCCTTGCCGCACAGTTTGGCTTGCGACCGCAAATGGCGCCGTGATCGCGTGGTATAAGAGCATGCTGGCGAACGATCATCCGTGGACGCGGGTGCGGTGCACCAAACCGGCCCTCAAGCTTGTCTGGAATCGCGACGATTCCCTGAAGGCCAACGGGTTCGCCCTCAATACACTCGGAAGCCGCGTGCAGGTGCTCTTCGGCCAGCAGGGGATGAAGCCGTTTATGACAGTCGCCGTCGGCTGACGGGCTCAAGAAGCCCTCCGCGGTCTCTGACGGTGACGGAGCATCAGGCCGAGGTGAAAGCGGGCCCCACGTGCCATCACCACGCCACGGGGATCTTTCCCGCCGATGGGGTGGCGCCGGTCCCATATGGACCCCGGGTCTTAGTGTTTATCCACGGACCTCCAAGTCTTTCAAATGATCCCGGTCGATCGCATTCGTCAGCCGTTTTTCGAGTGGTGGGGCCAGGCGCCGAGTGGACGGACGCTCGTCGAGCATCGGTGAACGGGTGGAGCCGTTACGGATCCCCATTCGCGAGGCGTTACGCCAAGCGCCGAGCATCCATGGGGATGAAACCGGATTGCGGGTCGAAGGACGCTTGAGGCTGGGGACAAAGGCTTTCGTTGGACAACCGTAATAGCCTTCATCCGTTGTTCGTGTGGTGGCATGGCTTTAGCCACCAGATCATCGAGGCCCTTTCAATAGACTCCGGCTATTCGTCGGCCACGGTGAGAGAAAGGGTTCTGGTAGACGTCGATAGCAATCGTGGTGGAGTCCTCTTGCATGCAGTGCAACTAGGCGGAGATGGGACTTTAGGCGATCTTATGGCTCTTGCCACCAAGTTTAGACGTGTTCTAATAGAAGCGGTCCGCGACATCGACGGGTGCTCTAACGACCCCCTATGTAGCGAAGTCGCATTGGCACCGCATAACCGTAACGGATCAGCATGCCATGTCTGCATGTTGGAGGCGGGTTCTAGTAAATCGTCACAAGTTCGTATTATTCCAACGAGTTCCCTTGAAAAGCACTCAAAGGCTTTTTGAACGTCCCCGCGCTTTTTGAACGTCCCCGCCCT
>JAJZZI010000107.1 GCA_021797635.1 Bacillota bacterium
GAGCCCATCGGTTTGGCTCACTGACGCACAAATAGAACACCCAAGCCCATCTTGGGTCATCGTATATTGCGAGTTGCTTTACTCCGAGAACTGGCCTCAACGGTTGATAGCAGCCTTTGTGCAAGAGCCAATTGCCGCGGCTTCGGCATTTAAAAATCTTGACGACCGGATGTATATTCTCCGAACTTAAACCTGATCGAACGGCTTTGGAAATTCGTCAAAGCGACTCGATCTATTACGAGCAATTCTCGGGATTTTCCGAGGCGATTACTAAATGTTTGAACGAGACCTCCACCGTCCACAAATCACGGCTCGATACCTTGCTCACCTTAAAGTTTCAACGGTTCAAGTCCGCCGCCTAAAACGTAAAGTTTGACCCACGGGCAGTATAAGCCAGAAGCGGGCGAAGTATGGGCGGACGTGGGCGGGGGACTGGGTTGACTTTCGTTTCCGTTGGCTAAGAGCGTGGGCCTGCAAGGAAAATCTGGGCCTTGGAGCCGAGTCCAGATGCGGTGGCGGAACTCAATCGACAGGCTTGGTTGCAAACGACGCCTCAGTTGGTGGCGATGGAGGCGTTTGCCGAGAAGATTCCGCTTCCCGAGAGAAGCATCGACGGCGTGATCTGGCATACGGTCGTCTTGATGATGGCCGATCGGCAGCAGGCGTTGACTGAAAGTTATCGCATCTTGTGCCCAGGGGGCCGCCTGGTGGTGGTGGATTGGAAACGAATCCCGACTCCCATGGCCCGCCGCTCGAACGTCGCGTGGCCCCGGGCAACCTTGGAAGAGGAGGCATCCTCTCAGGGGTTTGTCTTGAAAGAAAGGTTTGAGCCGGGACCGGTTACTTGGGGGTTGATATTGATGCGGTGAATGCGCGCGCGGTTGGCACGGCAACATGGCGGTCGGCTGTCAAAGCCAACGCCGCACTCGACGTTGGTAACGGAGATAGACATGGCCAAACTCTCGGGTTAGATGGCGTTCTTCTGGGATAATGACGGCATAGGAGATCACGACTAAGGTCGGAATTAAGCTCAAGACTAACCAAACCGAGTTAACCAATAAGGCGACGCCTAACGAGGCGATGACCATGGAGAGATAGATGGGGTTCCGGCTAAAGGCAAAGGGGCCGTTTTCGACCAAGGCGGTGGCAGCTTGACCAGGCTTGACGCTAGTGCCAGCCCGGCTCATCGTTAAGATGGCCCATAGGCTCACGAGGATGGCAAGCATCAGGGCTCCGATGCCGATCCAAGGCAGGCTTCGGGGAAGCATAAACCACGGAATGAAAAACTGCAGGCCGCCACCCAGCACCCCCCCTAAGGCAAACAGAGCTGGGGGAGGCGGAATTGCCGGGCGATGATGGCCAGCGGGGCTTGGCATGGGCGCATGCTCCTCTCCAGTGGGCGCTCGGCCCGTCTGCATTGTACCAAATTTCCTGGGGAACTCCTTTAACGCTGGGGCTGTTCATGGCAACAGAGAGAGCGGCGCCATCGAAAATGCGATCATCCGGCCATCCAGAGTGGTGTGCCATCAAAGAAACTGCGGATCTCCAAAACAATTGTCTACCAGTGGCCACCTGCGGGTTTCCACGCCGTCTGGAGGCGCATCCGGCTCTCTTGCACTCCTTGCGCGCCTTGGAGGATCCAGAAGTCCGCCAATATTTTCATCTGCGCTCTCCAGCCCATCGTGGCATCATGATGAAAAATGTGTGGAATTGAGAAGGTGTGCTCTTGGCTACTTCTTGTGGTGCGTCGATCAGATCGTCGTCCCGTCCGGAGGCCACTTAAAGCGCAAGAAATGTGGGATACTATTACAGAGATGGCACTACGATCGAGTCCGCTGGAATGTTGAGTGTTTAGCCAAAGGAGACGTCCATGCCCCGGGTTCGGGGCACCCACAGGAATGAAAAATGGGGACGGCCACCCCGGAAGGTCGCGTGGTCGCGATCGAGATATTGTGGTGGCCAGGACCGGGCCGTCTAGATATGGTGGTCGGCAAAGATTTTTCAGAGGAGGCCAGCGCTGTGGTTAAGGCTATTATTTTTGACTTCGATGGTACCGTCATCGATACCGAAATGGTTTGGTATCGCGCGTTTCGTGATGCCTTCAAGGCACACGGGGTCGATCTGTCGGTAGAAATGTATGCCCCGTGTATCGGTACGGGGCATGAAACCTTTAATCCGTTTGAGTATCTGGCGACAGACTTGCATCTGCCCATTGATCTAGAGGCATTTCGCCGCGGGGTAGAGGCCCATCATGCGGAACTGATGGAGACCGAAGAGTTACGCGAGGGTGTGATGCATTATCTAAACGCTGCGCGCTCGCGTCGGCTCAAGATTGGAATGGCGTCAAGTTCGTCGCGAACCTGGGTGGAACCCTTTATGGAACGGTTGAAGATACGAGACTACTTTCATTGCATCGGCACCGGGGACGGGGTCGCTCGGGTTAAGCCGGATCCAGAGGTCTACCGTCAAACCCTGAACTGCTTGGCTGTCGACGCGAACGAGGCGGTGGCCATCGAAGATTCCCCCAATGGTGCCAAGGCGGCCAAGGCGGCAGGAATCTATTGCGTGCTCGTGCCTGGGCCTCTGACCCAATCCTTGGCCTTCGATCCCGTCGATTGCCGCCTAAATTCCTTGACCGACCTCGACTTTGACTTGCTGTTAAAGCAAGCGGGGCAGTCATGAAAGCGGTGCATTTTGGCGCTGGCAACATCGGCCGCGGTTTTATCGGATTGTTGCTGTCGCAGTCGGGATACGACGTGTTTTTTGTAACGCGTAACCTAAAAAAGATTGCACTGCTGCAGCGCAACCGTCACTACCGAGTCAATCTCGCCAAAGAAGAGGCCATCCCCATTACCGTGCACAATGTGACGGCGGCTAGTATTGAGGATGTCGATGACGTCACCCGGGCGGTCAGCGCCGCGGACCTGGTGACGACGGCAGTGGGCGTGGCGGCGTTGAAGAGCATTGCCAAGTCCGTGGCCCGAGGGGTGACTCATCGCCTTAGACACAATCCTCGGCCGCTGAACATCATCGCTTGCGAAAACGTAATCGGTGGCAGTAGTCAACTCAAGAAATGGGTTTATGCGCATTTGCCCATAGACCTGCGCTCGTTGGCCGACCAGTATATTGCCTTCCCCAATACCGTCGTCGATCGGATTGTCCCACTCCAGCAACACCAGGATATTTTGGCCGTCACCGTGGAACCGTTTGCGGAATGGGTCATCGATCGTTCTGCCGTCATCGGCGAGGTACCTTCCATTCGGGGAGTGACTTACGTCGACTCCCTTGCTCCATATGTGGAACGCAAGCTCTTTACGCTGAATACTGGGCACTGTGCGGCGGCCTATTACGGTTATTTAGAGGGATATCAGACGATCCACGAAGTGATGCAGAATTCGGACCTTCGTGCCAAAGTCGACGCGGTGTTACAGGAAACCGGCGCGTTGCTGACCCATAAGCATCACTTGGATGAGAAACTTCATCAAACGTACATCCAAAAAACTTTGGACCGTTTCGCTAACGTGCGCTTGAAGGACGCGGTAGTGCGCGTGGGACGGAGTCCGATCCGAAAGCTCTCTCAATCCGATCGCCTGGTAGGCCCTGCCTTACAGGCCCGGGACCTGGGCTTGGAGCAATGGTGTCAAGTTAAGCGATCCCGTCAATAGAGCGAATTAACTGATTTATGCGCACGAACAAAAACCTGGACTTTTCTAACATCATTTGGTATGGTGGTCTGCAATCCCAGTTTCTAGGAGGGTT
>JAJZZI010000129.1 GCA_021797635.1 Bacillota bacterium
GCTCCCGATAGTCAGATTTCACGGGGACTCTTTCGACGCGGCAGCGTTCACTTCATGTTACGGCTTGGTTTCTTGCTAGCCTCCTGGTCTGACCTTGCCTCACGGCGAACCGAGACGTTATCCTCGCCGCTTTCACCAGAAGGGTCACCCCACTCCAGCGCGCGATTCGCTACGTGGCCGAACGGGAAATTGCCACGACCGGACTTCCACCGGCGAGATATCTTAGTTTACAGGCTGCACCGCCGGCGGGCCGTCTTAGGTGGCTGACAGGCTTGGCGGTTTCCTTTGCTTTACGGTCGCGGCGCGGGCAGGCATGGCCGCGCGGTCAATCCGCCAAGATTAATCCAAATTCTTCGACCACCGAGCGCATCTCGCTGCTCGCGTGTTATTATGGTGTATAGACAGATGAATGTACTGTTAGATGTCGGCCCCCGACCCAGCATACCGGGTGTCGAATTACGAGGGAGCGTGAATAGAGCGTGGCAACTTCTCACCAACAAGACCATGTATTGTATGGCGATACCGTTGTGAAGGTGGAACCTTATGGAGTGCAAGCTGTTCCCCCCCAGGAACGTCATGGTCGGCCCGGAGGTCAATTCACCCTCTGGCTGGGCAGCAACCTGACGATTGCCGATTATGCCTTGGGGTTTTTCCCGATAAGCTTGGGGCTGTCTTGGACGTGGACGGTGGCGGCCATCTTAATCGGAAACCTTTTGGGAGGCGTCGCCATGGCCCTATGTGCAGGCCTCGGGCCGGAATACGGCATGCCTCAGCTTATAGTGAGCCGGCTAGTGTTTGGCCGCCGGGGCGGGTATGTGCCCGCGTTCCTGAACTATATCAGCACCATTGGCTGGTTTGCCGTGAACAACATCTTGGGAGCCTATGGACTGAGGATTCTTTGGCCCGGTTTGGCGTTTTGGGAGGCGTCGGCGCTTTTGGTCATTATCCAAGGCACCGTAGCGGTATACGGTTATAACCTTATTCACTTTTACGAGCGCGCCATGTCCATCATCTTGGGCGTGATGTTCTTGGTGGTCAGCGTGATTGCACTCTCTCACCCCAGCCGCCTCGCCGTCTATCACCCTGTCGTCCACGACGTGTGGCCCTTATTCGCCATTATAGTTGCGGCGGCATTTTCGTATATCGGCAGTTGGGGGCCCTATGCGGCCGATTACAGCCGCTATCTGCCCAAAACTACTCCGCGCCGGCCGGTCATCCTCTGGAGTTTTGCGGGAGCGTTCGTGGCGTCGGTCTGGCTGGAATTGGTCGGCGCGCTGGTCGGAGTGTTGGTCGGCGCCAATCAAAACCCTATCGCCGCCCTGCATAGCGTAACCGGAAGCTTAGGGGATCTTTCGGTCGTTGCCATCATTCTCGGCGGGACCGCGGCTGATGCTTTGAACATCTACTCAAACTCCCTGTCCGCCGGGGCCCTGGACGTCAAGGTTCCCCGCTGGACGCTGGCCATGGTGGCTGGCCTGATTGGCTTTGGTCTCAGCCTGCTCGGTTCCGGATCATTTGAGGCCTTTTACACCAACTTTCTGCTACTTCTGGGCTACTGGATGACTCCGTGGCTCGGCGTGATGTTCGCCGAATTGTACTGGAGAAAAACGGCTCCCAAGGAACTCTCCGCCATCGCCTGGCCCGGTTTGGCCAGTTTTCTCATTGGCATTGCGGTATCGATTCCTTTTATGAGTTCGACCTTGTACACGGGCCCGATAGCCACCAACCTGCACGGCGCCGATCTGACATTTTATGTGGGATTCTTGGTCGCCTTTTTCACCTACGCAATTTGGCGACGGCCGTCCAGCCATTTGGACTACGCGACCGCGTAGTCCAAATGGCTACCTCGGGTGTATCTGCGGCTTCGACCGCATGCGCTTCCCAAAGGCCACCCGAGTGCCTGATTTGGGGTATCTGGGGCAATGCAACGAAAATCGCGTGCGACTTGGAAGGGGCCGCCTAATGCGGCCACGCGGACGAGTGTGACATCTGCCTTGGCCAGGCCGTGGGCTCGATATGACAATGGCCCATCATCACCCAGCAATCACCCGTATCAGGTTTCCTTAATCTCCGAATATTGCTCCACCGTCGCTCCGGGTCGGTTCTGCTCCTATTGCAGGCAGTTCACCATCTCCACAAGCAACCAAGCTTTGCGCCTGCTCACCGACGGATGAGGTAAAATGACCACATACCGGTTGCCAAGGAGCAAATGTGTCGGAATCATTGATTCTTGCGATTATTGTTACGGTGTTCCTGGGGGCTCTTACCCGAACCACGTTTGGTTTCGGCGAAGCGGTGGTCAGTATGCCGTTACTGACCTTCCTTCCGATCCATTTGCACACGGCGGTTTCGTTAATCGGACTTGTCGCCTTAACGGTGGCCGTCTTTACCGTAACAACGGGTTGGCGGCACATCAATCGGGTGGAACTCATTCCGGTGGTCATTTCCGCTCTCGCGGGCATCCCGGTTGGACTGTTGATGGTGACTTGGGTTCCGGCCAACACCGTCACGGGATTTCTGGGAGCTGCCCTGATTACCTATGGCGCTTACTTTCTATCGAGAGGTCGGATTACGTCTGCCGACGGGCAGGATCGGTTACGTCAGCCAGTCTGGGGTCTGTTATTTGGGTTTGCCTCCGGCTTATTCGGAAGTGCCTATAATTTTGCAGGTGTCCCAGTTGCGATCTACGGTTCTCTCCGTGGGTGGCAACCGCGTACGTTTCGCAGCACCATGCAGGCGTATTTTCTAGTATCTGGCACGCTTATCGTTGTTGGACAAGGCACGAGCAGAATGTGGACGTCCCAGATGTTTGCCTTGTATCTCTTCTCTCTACCAGCCATTGCGGCCGCAATTCTCGTAGGCACAATCCTCCATAAGAACATCCCTACAGCCAAGTTTCAGCGCTATGTGTTTGTCCTCGTAACCGCTCTTGGAGCCGTCTTACTGGTTAAATCAGTATTTTGACGTCTCATCGCCGTACAGGGTCGAGGTTTCGGACGCGTTTAGGGAGAGGTAAGGAGGTAGCATCCCGCCAGTATCTAGACCATCAGGCGCCGCTGCCCTGCTCCATCCACCACCGGAGTGCCGTGCGTGCTCTCGGGGTGACAGGACGGGCGAAGTTGGGCTATCTGTAGATATCATGATGATTGTGCAAGAGCCATGAAATTGTCATCCTTTCCGTGCATTAGGAGACTGCTTCATCGACGTTGTTCTTGCAATGCTAAGTCGTGATTGTGAAGTTTGGCCGTGCTTTCCGATTGACCGATCAATGTTAATACTATAATATCTATAGTATTAGAAAGCCAAGACGGGCCGCCCCAAGAGACGCCCATGCCCCGGGTTCGGGGCACCCACAGGAATGAAAAATGGGATGGCAGCTCCGGAAGGTCCCGTGGTCGCGATCGGGATATTGTGGTGGTCAGGATCGAGCCGTCTAGATGTGGTGGTCGGCAAGGATTTTTCAGAGATCCGACAGGATATTGTCGATGCGGGGGAGGCATGAGAGGAGCGATCCACATGGTGCGACACGACGAGGACAGCCCTCGCGCAGAGAAAAAACGGGGGGAGCGGCCTCTCGCCTCCCGGTGGGCGGCGCTCGGATGGGTCACCTGCGCCGAATTATTGGCCATGAGCGTGTGGTTTAGTGCTTCGGCGGTCACCGGGGCGTTAGTGCGCCAATGGCATTTGTCCGGTACCGCGGTGACCTGGCTCACGGCGTCGGTCCAAT
>JAJZZI010000111.1 GCA_021797635.1 Bacillota bacterium
CTCTTGGCCACCCCTCAAGGCAAAGCGGCAGGCATTGAATTTACGACCACATCGAAATCCTATAACATGGCGGGCTGGCGCATTGGCTTTGCCGTAGGCCATCCGCAACTCATAGGCTGGCTGGAGCATTTGCAAGAACATTTGCATTGCAGTCAGTTTGGGGCCGTGCAAATGGCGGCCAAGACGGCGCTCTCTCTCGATCGTGATTATGTTATCAGGACTCGTGCGTCCTACCAGGCGCGCCGGGATGCTTTCATTCTAGAAGCTCATCAATGCGGGCTAAAGATCCCCCCCTCAGAGGGGTCCATCTTCCTATGGTGTCCCGTTCCCCATGGGCGGTCTTCCGCCGCCTGGGCTGATCTGCTCTTAAGCCAAGCCCACATCGTCTGTGCGCCAGGCAGCGCCTTTGGAGCCCATGGGGAGGGTTATCTTCGCATCGCCTTAACCGAGCCCGAGGCGCGGATGGCAGAAGCGGCACGGCGGATGGCAGCGGTGCTAAATTAGGCTTTCCCGATGATTGCCACCGCCTTTGCCGCCAAGCGCCCAAAGACCACTGGCCAACGCCCAGATGCGGTTGGCAAGGGCAATGGGAAACAAGATTGGGTGCAAGAGCCCAAAGCTGATCAGCGTTAGAATCCATAGACTGACCACGACGCTTAATTGAATGGCGCCTGCGCGCCATTTGCCGATCATCAGCGTCCCCACTCCGGGTACAATAAGGTTGATCACCGTGGCCACCACAATAAAGGTGCGGTTCATCGTCTCACCCCTTTTCGTTTTCATCTTACGCCTTTGCTAGGGCAAATGCCATGCCAGATGAAACCAACGACACGGAGGCGGGTCGGTGCCGCGCTTAGACTTCGGCCCAAGGAGGGCACATGGCACAACCAGCTATCGCATATCGCGTCGAGTTTTTAGACCCCGGACTACACGTCTACCATGTTACGATGACCGTCCAAAGTCTGGATCCAGGAAAGCATCGGTTGCGCCTCCCCGTCTGGACCCCCGGATCCTATCAGGTGGCGGACTTTTCCGGCAATCTGTTTGGCGTAATCGGCGAGTTTCAAAACCAGCCGCTTAACCTTACCCAAACCGCCAAGAATCGCTGGGAGTTTGAAACCAGCATGCGGGGAGAAGTCCGCTTTCGCTATCAAGTTTATGCCTACCAAGAAGGCGTACGCCAGAGCCATCTCGATGAGACCCATGCCTATTGGAACGGGGCTCATCTCTTCTTCCTTTTGGATGAATTCACCGAGGTACCCCACCTCATCGATATTGATGGTCCCCCCGGATGGCAAGTGGCCACGGGCCTCGATCGGGTGGTCGACGCGCCCTATCGCTTTTTAGCAACCAACTATGACGTGCTCATCGATTCTCCGGTAGAAGTCGGCCGACAGCGCATGTATCACTTCGAAGTCGAGGGCAAACGGCACACCCTAGCACTTTGGGGCGAGGGCAATGAAGATCCCGGGCGACTGGTCGAGGATGTACAAAAGATCGTCGAGACCGCCCGCGACTTCTTTGGCGAGCTCCCCTACCAGCACTATACCTTTATCTTTCATTTATCCGACCATGGTACTGGCGGCTTAGAACATCTCAATTCCACCACCTGCGGGATGGATCGCTTTAGCTTTCGTCCGCAAAAGAGCTATCGTCGGGTGCTTAGCCTTATCGCCCACGAGTTTTTTCACCTATGGAACGTCAAACGGATTCACCCGGATATGCTCGGGCCCTTTGACTACGATCGGGAGGTCCATACCCATCTTCTGTGGGCAATGGAAGGTTTTACCGACTACTACGCTGGCATCATCCTGCGTCGCTCCGGCCTCTTTAGCCTACAAGACTATTTGGATCGCCTCAAAGACCGCATCCAAGCCTATGAAAAACTGCCCGGCCGCTTCGTCCAAAGCCTGTCTCAGTCCAGTTTCGAAACGTGGACCAAATTCTATAAGCCAGGGCCGGATTCGCCTAATCGCCAAATCTCGTACTACCTCAAGGGGGAACTCGTGGGTCTGCTTTTGGACTTAGAGATTCGCCAGCGCACTCACAACCAAAAGAGTCTCGATGATGTGCTACGCCTATTATACGAACGCTACGGCCGAAAAATGGTGGGCTTTCCCGAATCCGTGTACCAGGAGACCGTAGAAGAGGTCGGCCAAGGCTCGTTCGAAGAGTTTTTTCAGCGGTACATCGAATCAGTCGACCAACTTCCCCTTGATGCAATGTTAGGTGCAGCCGGCATTGAGGTGCGCCGACGCTGGAAATCCGCTCAGGACAATGACGGTGGCGAGACCTCGTCAGAGCCATTGCCCTGGCTGGGAATCGATGTGAAGTGGGCCGAGCAACGCTATCTGGAGGTAGGCACAAGCTATGCCGACGGGCCTGCCGCCAACCTCATTTCAGCGAAAGATCGCCTGATTGCTCTCAACGATTATCTCTTGGAAAAGCCCGAAGACCTCACCAAGCGCCTCAAGACCAACCATCGCCCTGGCGACGTGGTCCGGATCCATCTATTTCGCAGGGGAAAACTGCAACACGTTAGCATCGTGCTGGCTGAGGCCCCCTACGACGCCATTGAGGTCAAACCTATTCAAGACGCCAGCGAAGAAGCTCGCAGCATGCTCGCCGCCTGGCTGGGCACGTAAGTCCCCGCGATGAATCGCTTGGTCCTGGTCACGACCGACTAGGACCAAGCTTGAATCCATTGCCCCACGTTGGGGCTGCCCCAGCCGGTGACGGCATCCCACCCCGGCGTGCAGGAGTACCCCACCACCCCAAAGTAGTTGTTGTTGCCTACGGTGATGTCCCGGAACACTCCCGAGTTCGATGCCCCACTCTGATACAGCCCGGGCAAGAGTCCGCCGCCTATGGGCGATTTGCCGGCAGACGCCCGCTGTTGATTTAGAAGGGCCGTAAACGCAGCCCAGATGGGGGAAGCCGCCGACGTCCCTCCGACCACGGTGGCAGCATTTTGAAACATGATGGCGTAGCCGGTGTCGGGGTCGGCATTCAACGCCACGTCGGGGACACCGCGCCCCGGTGGCGTGCCACCCGACAAGGGGAGGGCAACGGACGTTTGATACGAGGGAACGCTAAAGATTTGGCTAATGCCTCCACCCGATGCCCCATTGTCGTTCGTGTCCGTCCATCCCGTTTCATTGGCGATCTGCCCTTGGCCGTTCAACGTCAGATGAGTTCCTCCCACGGCCACCACCTGGGGCACGTTTGCTGGCGTATCGACGTGACGGATCGGAAGACCTATCCCGTGAAGGCCATAGGCCCCTTCGTCACCAGAGGCTACAAAGACCGTCATGCCTTTGGCATTCATTTCTAGGACGGTGCTGTCCCACGCCTCCATCACCGCCGCCGCAAATCGGCTCTCGCCATCCCCATAACTGATGGTCACCACCGAAGGCTGACGCGTGGAGTCATTCAAGACGAAGCGCAGGTTCTTGAGCACTGAAAGGCCAAATGATCGGTCAGAGGAGCCTGCGCTGGCTTCGTAGACCACCAGCCGAGCACCTGGAGCCATCGCGCCCGCCCACTCGACATCCAACGTGCATTCCATGTCCTGCGCCGAGACGCCGCCGTCATTGGGCGTACCATCCACGGACACAAATTCCACGGTCGGTGCGGGAATATTGAAGCTGGACCAAAATGCCTGCAAATCGCTCTCAGCAAAACCATTGGAAAATTCTAAGATGCCTATAGTGACCCCACTACCGTCCAAACCTGGCGGAACTTGGTAGCACCGTTGAATATCCGCAGGAAAAAATCCTTGGTTGCCATTGGCAAGTTCCGTGTCACGGCGGGGCTGGCGATGCTTGGGATGCAGTTCTCCTACATTGTCCAGACCCACCAGCGACAGCACATAAGGCTGCAGCCAGTCGGGCAGCGTTGGCTCGCTCTCGGGACGAAACTTGCGCCGACCCAAGTGGTAGGTCTCACTAAAGCCGATTTGAAACACGCGGGCGACCGTGTCAAAGGTTCCTCGCGCCCAGATGGAGAAATCATCTTGCTCAGTGACCTGTAAGCCTGACTGCATGAGCCATCGTTTGGTGCGTGCAAGAAGGGAAGTGGGAAGCCCGTGTTTTCGAAGAAACTCTTCTCGACTCGAAAAGACCACGCCGTGAGCAGTCTTTTGCTCAAGTTGGTTTCGGTTTTGAATATGAAACACCAGGGCGATTTCCAGCGGGGCCGACCCCTGAGTCAGGCGGCTCCATTGGCCAAGGTGCTGGTATTCTTCGGGTGTGTGACGTGACAAACGATTCACCTCCACTACTATGCTATGGCGGGAGTCCGCAATGGTGTCATCAGAGACGACTCTGCTATTCCGGCACTCCGTAGGCTGACAAGCGATGGGGCGTCTGAATCTGACAGGAGGGACAAAGCACTAAGATTTCCACTTCTCCACGACTGTCCGGTGGTAGGGCATTGGAGAGTCCCTCCAACACTTCGCCGGAAGGCACATCCTTCTGACACTGACGACAACGCCGAAGTACGCTAAACCAGTCCGGATCAACCGCCATGGCGAGATCCACATCCTCGGGTAGGACCACCACGGGCTGAGTGAGCTCCATCGCCTTCTTGAGTCGCCGTTCAATCGCCCCGCCACCGACCTGCTCCATGAGCCCGACGTCAGACAAAAACGGGTGCTTGCGGCTTAACAAGGACCAAAGACCGTGGGGAACAATTACCGAGAGCATGTGATTATCTGGCAAAGAAAAAATGGCCCAGCGACCTTCGGGAACTTCTCCTAAGATATGCAGGAGATCGATCGCGCGAGCCTTCACACGCTTTCCTCTAAGAGGACGCGTGCCGGGGATCCATCCGCACCTACGATCCGCAAGGGAAGGCAACTCAATCGATATGAACCCGGCTTGACCGTGCTAAGATCGACGCCTTCAATAACCAGTACGTCCCGCGACAGCAAGGTCATATGGGTAGGATGTCCAGGGGTTTCAAAGGGCTCAATCGAGTAGTAATCAATGCCCACGGTCAACACCTCCTGAGCCACCAAAAATTCTGCGCCATCCGCCGACACGGCCACAAAGTCTCGATGAAACACCTTATCGCGGATCAATTGGCGCTGGCTATTTTTAGTCTTCAACAGGATCCGGCGAGGGTTAGATTTTGGCCAAACAGCGGCCAGGTCCTTGGCCGTAATCACGTTGACATCCTCAACTGCAAGCACTTGGCACGGGCCCACCAGGCGTTGCAACGCAATCTGATCGACGCTCGCCCCACCCTCAACAAAATGATCGGGAGCATCGACATGGGTGCCGCTATGGGTCGACATGGAGATGCGGCGAACGTTGGCGACGGCTCCCTGGTCCCGATTGGATATCAGTTCTATCACCGGCTGTGGATCTCCCGGCCATACTACCATGGACTCCATTATCGGAACGGACACGTCATAGATGGCCAAGGTCCTTCGTCTCCTTTAAAATATTTTCCTGAACATCGCACGCCCGACTCCCGTGGCTGCCAGCTGAAGCAAGGCCCGCACCTGCTCCTAGTGGGCCCCTCGCTGCTGCAGGACGGCAGGAATGGTTTTGGCCATGATTTTCAGGTCGAGACCTATCGACCACGAGTCGATGTATTCCATATCCAATTCCATCCAGTCGGCAAAATCCACCTCATTGCGCCCCGATATTTGCCAAAGACACGTCAAACCCGGGCGCACCGACAGGCGTCGGCGATACGCTTCGTCATACTCCAGAACTTCCGATGGCAATGCCGGTCTCGGGCCCACCATACTCATGCTGCCTAGGACCACGTTGAACAATTGGGGCAACTCGTCCAAACTGGTCCTGCGAAGAAACTTACCTACCCGCGTAACCCGCGGATCGTCAGGAATCTTAAACACGGGACCTGACATCACGTTTAAATGATTCAAGCGTTCCTTCAGGGCTTCGGCGTCCGGCACCATTGTGCGGAATTTATAACATCGGAAGCGCCGACCATTTAATCCGACCCGCTCTTGGCGAAACAAGATGGATCCGCTAGGGTCCTCTAGCTTAATCGCTATGGCAATGGCCGCCATGATGGGGGTGCTGACCACGATGCCGATACTGGCAACCACCACATCGATCAGGCGCTTAATGTAGGCGCGGGCCACCACTTGATGTTGCCAGGAATCCACCACTAAGACGGAGTTTCCATAAAAATCATAAAGCCGAGAACGCCTCGCCAGCGCCCCAACTTCATCAAGCACCATGCGAACCTCTTTGCCTTGGCGACGACAAATCGAGAGAACGTCCATCATGACGTCGTCGGCCACGGGAAGGGCCAGGACCACCGAATCGACCACCGACTCCGCCAACATCAGGCGCAACTGCGAGACAACCTTGGCGCCAGCCTCGCGGTCGCCCAAATCGACGGGAAACTTTCCGACAACGCGCATACCGGCTTCGGGAACCATCGCCACCGTCTTAGAGAAAACGTCTACTCGACGAGCATGTCCAATGACCACCAAACGCCGCTGGTCTCGGCCAGACAACCGAAGACGCCCGACCCCTATCTTGACCGCGCTGTGAACCATGGTCTGAAACAAGAAGGCCAGCGCTGGGAAAATTAAGAAGATGGCCCGTGAAAACCAGGTGGCTTTAAAGGCAAAAATCAACACCGCCAACGCGGTGCCCGCCCCCATGTTCGCTAAAAGTAGCATACCCATCTCGGCTGGCAGTTGGTTCCAGCGCCGTGAGTAGCCCTTAAAATTCAGCTTGAGAGAAACCCATGAGACCAATATCGCGACAAACGAAAATGAGAAGTAGAATCCTAATAAACGTACGGTGTCGACTTTCGGATTAATCCAATGAAGGTACAAGTGCACGGCCGCAATATAGGCGAGATAGGCGGCACCGGTGTCTACAAAGACGGCGAACTCGTCCCAACGATTGGTCCAACCTCTGAACATGCCACACCTCCACGACTCGGAAAACTCAATTGGCCTCTATTATACCAAGGAATAGATGGAGATGAAGCATCAAATCCGGCGCCTATGGAAGTTTGTCCGAGGTTAAATTGCGCATTCCTCAATTTTCGCTATAATGAGCTAAAAATCGCCGTTCTCATCACACCCAAGGAGGATCGGCTTGCGTATTCTCCATGTTACCAATGATATGGAAGTGGGCGGCGTGCAAGTGTACCTCGCTCAGTTGCTGCCAGCCCTAGCCGCTCGAGGGCATGAGGTGGGTTTGGTCGTCTTGACGGGGCAGGGATCTTTGCTGTCCGCTCTCGACGCCACGGGCATCCCGAACCGGTACATAAAAGCTATCGCTCGCTATCAAGGGCTAAAGTTTCCCCGCGTGGCCGCCATCCATGAAGTCCGCTCCTATATTGATGAGCAGTTTTCGCCCGATGTGCTGCACAGCCATCTTTTCATTGGAAATACGGTCGCGCGGCTGGCGGCAGGTCGACGTGCACGGCGGCGACCTGTGGTCATCGCCACGGAGCATTCCACCTATTATCACAAGCCTACTTGGGCACAATCACTAGATAGGCTACTCACGAGAAATTCAGATGCCATCATGGCGGTCTCAGATGCAGTTCGGGATTTTACCTTGGCACAAGAACATCTTGACCCCAAGAAAGTCGTCACCGTGCGGCTTGGCTTGGTGCCGCAACAAGGTGGCTCGGAGGAGCCGGACGAGGGGCTCTATGATGCCATGCGACGACGTCCGACCGTAGCGATCATCGGTCGGCTCATCGAGGAAAAGGGCCATCATTTGTTTTTGCACACCTTAGCTGCGCTACTGGCCGAGGATCCCGAGATTTTGGGCCTAGTCATTGGCGACGGTCCGCTTCGAGCGGACCTCCAAGCCTTGGCCGATCAGTTGTGGTTAGGTCCAAATAACGTGAAATTTTTAGGCACGCGGACAGATATCGCTGCTTTGACTAAACGATTGGATGTTTTTCTGCTACCATCGAAGCGAGAAGGTTTTGGCATGGCCCCCCTAGAAGCCATGGCGGGGGGGGCTACCGTGGTTCTAAGTTGCATCCCAGCGTTCGAAGAGTTGACTGACAACGGGCGCATGGGCAGGTTGGTCGGGCTTGATCGCAGCATCAGCGAGTGGAAAAACGTGGTGCTGGATGCTCTCCGCCATCCCATCGATCGCGAATCGTTGAGACAGTTTGTCCGCGAGCGTTACGAATTTAATCAACATGTGGACCAGCTTGTCAATCTGTATCAGCGACTTCTTCGCCGCAAAGGAGTAGATCTTGCTTAAGGGACAAGACATCATCTGCATCTCTTCCGCAGACTGGGACGCCCCACTGTGGACTAACAAACAGCATCTGATGTCGCGACTGGCAGAGTCCAACCGCGTGCTCTACGTGGAGTCCGTTGGGCTTCGCCGCCCCACCCTGGCGCAATCCGACCGCGAGCGGATCGTGCGTCGCATCCGCCATTTCGCCGAGGGGCCGAGAAAAGTCCCAGGGAAAAACCTGTACGTGTTGTCGCCGTTAGTCATTCCCTTTTACCAAACTCGCTGGCTTCGCCAGTTAAACGGCGCCCTTTTGCTCAGCGAAGTCCGGCGCACGGCTAGGCGGCTGAAGATGGATCGACCCATCTTATGGAGTTACATTCCCAATGCCTACGCCTTGGCGCATCATCTTCACGAAAAACTTACCGTCTATCATTGCGTGGACGACCTGGGGTCGATTGCTGGGATTCCCAGCGACGCGGTGAAAAAAATGGAAAGTCGCTTCTTGAAGGACGCCGACGCCGTCATTACCACCTCGCAGGCCCTGTTTGAAGCGCGAAAGGACCAAAATCCCAACACCTATCTGTTTACCAACGTGGCGGATGCTGAGCACTTCGGCAAGGCGCTGTCCCCGGACGTGGCCATGGCCGAGGCCATGCGGGCCATCCCCCACCCCATTGCCGGCTACGTGGGAGCTTTGGATGCCTACAAGGTCAATTTTCCCTTTTTAGCAGACGTCGCCCAAGCCTTGCCCGACTGGTCGTTCGTGCTCATCGGACCGGTCGGTCAGGGCCAACCCTTCACTGATCTCGGATCCTTGAAGAGTTTGCCCAACGTACACCTCTTGGGATGGGTTGACTACAAAGAGATTCCTTCGTACTTGAAAGGCTTTGATGTCGCCTTGATTCCTCATCATTTATCGGACTACACGACCTCAAGCTTTCCTATGAAGCTGTATGAGTATTTGGCTGCAGGGCTTCCCGTCATTTCCACCCCGCTACCCGCAATTGCGGACGTCGAAGACGTCGCCTTTGCCAACTCGGCCGACACCTTCGCCGCGGAAATTGTTCGGGCGCAAAAAGAAAATTCCCAAGACAAGGTTCGCCGTCGCGTTCAAGAGGCCAAGCAACACACGTGGGAGGAACGACTTAAGAGCTTTGATGAGGTCTTAGAACGGGTATATCAGGCAAAGCGGCAGGAACCAAAAGGATAGCTGGCGCTTTGCCCGATCACCGCACCTTATTGGCCTGGTGCCGTCTGTAGATGGTAGTCTTCATGGGCTAAAATACGATCAATGGTAGGCACTAAAGTCGGCATTTGCTGCTCGGCCCAGTGGCGCACCTCGTGATAGAGTTTGGCCTCATCGACCTCCCCTTCGGTCAAACTGGGCCGGGCCCCTTCACTGGCCAAGTCGGGCGCCACCCCCATCATCCCCAGCCGTTTGCCAATCCAGCCCATGTGGCGCATTTCGTCGATCGATCGTTCTTCCATGTCGAGCCCTAAATCGTGTGCATGGTCCTCCATAAAGGAGTGCCACAGATAGGACAACATCTGTTGGTATTCTTTGTGAATGGTCTTTTGCAACTGCTCGGCCACCGGCGCCACCTCTTCGGACGGCCGAGCGGCCAGCACGTCTTGGCCTTGACTTTGGTCGAGAAGATCGCGGAATTGGCGCAAATGGTCCTGTTCATCCACGGCAATGCGGCGGAGCAGCGCGGAAACGCGAGGTTCCGCAATGACATCGGCATGTTGGCGGTACTGGTCAATTGCATGAATTTCAGCTTGAACGTCCTTTTCCAAGGCCGAGGCCAGGTCGGACGCAGGGGTCATAGGCGGAACGGCTAAATCTGGGGTTCCGCCTAGCTGCGAAATAGTATGGCCAAGCCACTTAAAGTGGCGCATCTCATCGTTGGCAATCTCCAAGATCTGGGACCCGTATTGACGGGCCACCGTCCAGGCATGGGTCAGATAGTAAACGATGGCATCATGCTCGCCATACAAATCCTCATTTAAGAGCTGAATCGTACGCTTGGTCTCATCAGGCACTATCGTCTACACTCCTTCACGGCTTAGGTACGCTAGCGCTAGTCTTTCAGCTCCCACCACGTCTTATGCACGCCAAGGCCTTTTTGTCCCTGAGGGACCTAATCCGTTCTCGAGGATAGGAGAGAAATGTGGTTCGACGCGCGCGGACTTCTTAGCTGCTTCTAGCAGTTTGGGGGGCCCGGGTCATGGCCGCCCCCTGATGACCGCAGATATCGGTACGCAGTACCGCCGTCTAAGCGGGCAGAAGAAGGCCCCATTACTCATTCAGTAGGGAGAGAAAAGCCCCTTGCCAGCGCGTCCCCAAGCGCGGTCCGCGCTAAACGCTGCGGAAAAATCGTGGAGGCGATATCGCGCACTGCCGGGGGCGATATCGAGGCGGCCCGCACGAATCAAGGCCCACAACTCGGCAAAGGCTTGGTGCCATTTTTCAGAGCTCACCGACTCCTGCCAGCGCCGCAGCCAGAACGGCCGCACCCTCACCTCAGGGTATTGCTGGGCGAGCTGGATCCCATCGAGGGGGATGCCCGAGAGCAGCCCCACTTGCAACACGGTGCCACCGGCCGCAGACAGCGAATCAACGCCTTGCCATCCATCCCTCCCACACTATCGAGAGCAACGCTTGCCCCCGCCCCTCGCGTGATCTCCATCACGGCCTCCGGCAACGCGCCTTGGGCGAGATGGCTAATCACCGCCCAAGCCCCCAGTTCCTGTAATTGGGCGGTGTGCTCCCGGGTCCGGCATACGGCAATCAAGCGATATCCGAGAGTCCTCGATAGCCCGCAAAACGCCCGCCCCAAGGACGAGCCTGCTGCGTTCGCCACCACCACGTCATCCGAAGTCAATGGCAATTGCTTGGCGATCAGCCACGCCGTCATCGGGTTGATGTAGACTTGACTCGCGGTTTCGAGGTCCACCGATTCGGGAACACCAATAGCCCACGCGGCAGGGGCCACGGTATATTGTTGCCATAGTCCTTCTCCACGCAGAGGGAGAACCATCCGGCCAAGCCATGAGGGTTGCACATCCGATCCTACCTCGGTCACCACACCCACACCTTCGTATCCCGGCGTGGCCGGAACTCGCGTGCGGTGGCGATATGCCCCCCGCACCGGGAGTAGGTCCGACGGATTGATTGGGCTTAAGCCCACCCGAACCCGCAGATCCCCTGGACCAAGCCTTTCAAAGGGGCGAGATTCGACGGCTAGTACCGCTTCAGGATCTCCGAATTCGCCATACCTCAGCGATGAAAACGTGTCCTCAGGCCGCATCGAGGGCCCCTCGCTATCCTCACAGCTTGCCGAAAATCCATCGGGATCCGGTCGTTCACACCACAACACTCTCAAAGAAGGTAGCTCCGTGATGTTTATTGCTGGGCCACCGACAAGTAGGAATAGGTCTTGCGCAGCCCTTCCCCCAAAGAGACTTCGGCCCGAAACCCGAGGCAGGCTTCCGCCTCATCGACCGCCAAAAGACTATGGCGAATATCTCCCTGCCGAGCAGGAGCGAAGCGAACCTGACTAGGATCTTTTCCGGCCAGACGAGCTAGGTGTTGCCAGAGTTGCAAGATGGTCGTAGCTTTGGCCGTGCCAATGTTAAGGGTGTATCCGCGCTCAAGCTGGCCAAGCCTTGTCGTAAATGCCCGAGCCACGTCCTCCACGAAGATGAAGTCCCGGCTTTGGCCGCCATCTCCATGGAGCACGGCCGGTCTGTCCGTGGCCAAGGCATGGCTAAAAGCCGCCACCACAGCCCCCTCGCCTTCGTTGCGTTGGCGTGGGCCATAGACATTGGCCAACCTCAGGGCAACCCCGATCATGCCATTAATCTCGCAGAAATGGCGAACGTCCCACTCCCCGGCCTGCTTATGCATGCCGTAAAAGGCCAAAGGCGACAAGGGTGCCGACTCCTTTAACGGAAGCGCCATCGGCACCCCATAGACGGCCGCTGATGACGCAAAACGAAATTCGCGGACGCCCATGTGCTTAGCCCACTGCAAGAGTTTGAGCGTCCCCATCACGTTGGTGGACCCATCATCCAAGGGGTCTTGCTCGCCATGGGGCACACTCACTTGAGCCGCCAGATGCAAAACAACGTCTACCTTAGGTACCTGTTCAGCCCACTCCGTAGGATGGCGAATATCGCCCACCACGAGTTGGGCAGGCGCTGCCACAAACTCGGCCCGGCCCCCCTCTAGATTGTCCAGGGCCCACACCTGATGACCTTGGGCTAACAACGCATCCACCACATGAGAGCCGATAAAGCCCGCTCCCCCGGTAACCAAAACTCGCATGAGGTCCTCCCTCAATCTTCGACCGTTCGCACCTCTCCAGGCGATCAGAGACGGGCAAACGCGCGAAAATATTCGATGGTCGCTTCGAGACCCTCTTGGAGAGACACTTTAGGCTCCCAGCCCAAGAGCGTTCGAGCCTTTTGAATGTCGGGACAGCGATTGGTGGGATCGTCCACCGGCAAAGGCAGTTCGGCGACTTGTAGCGCCACCCCCGAGATGCGGGCTACCTGCTCTGCAAAGTCTAAGATGGTTCGTTCCTCGGGATTGCCCACGTTAATCACCTGCCCCTTAAGGCCAGTCAAGGTCAAGGCGCGATAAATGGCATCGACTTCATCGGAGACATAGCAGAAGCTTCGAGTTTGAAGCCCATTTCCATAGACGGTCAGGGCCTCGCCCCGAAGGGCCTGCATAATGAAGTTTGGCACCACCCGCCCATCTTCTGATTGCATTCTCGGTCCGTAGCAATTAAAGAAGCGCAAGATGACGGCGTCGAGATCGTATTGGCGTATGTACTCCATGGTCAATGCCTCGCCAAAGCGCTTGCTTTCATCGTAACAAGCGCGCGGGCCGATCGGGTTCACGTTGCCCCAATAGCTCTCCTTTTGAGGGGTCAGCTCCGGATCGCCATAGGTCTCCGACGTGGATCCCAAGACGAAACGGGCCCCAAAGTGCCGAGCTATATCGAGGGCGTTGCCCGTCCCTTTGGAGTTGACCCACAGAGTCTCCAGGGCCAGCCTGCGATAATGAACGGGGGATGCAGGCGACGCTAAGTGCGCCACGAGTTCGATCGATTCGGGCAAGTCCGCCCAATCCATGGGCTTGATGATGTCCCAGTCAATGCGAGTCACCGCTTCACGGCTGTGGTGAGCGACGTTGCTCCAACTGCCCGTCGCCAAATTATCGACGATCACGACGTGATATCCCTCGCGCACTAATCGGTCGGTCAAGTGGCTACCAATAAAACCGGCTCCGCCGGTCACCAAAGCCGTTCTCAATACACACACTCCTCAGACAAAACCTCTATTGGTGGCATTGTATCATGTCCCGTTCCCGCTCGCACCCAAGGACCGGTGTGCCTATGCCGTTTTGCCGACGTCTGCGTGCTTAACCTCCAGAGTGCGGCACTTCGACCGGCTTGACGCTGCGAAAGGCCAGCCACAGGGTCACATCGTAGGCGATCTTTAACGCGCCTCCCCCTACGAATGGGCCCAGCGCCCCGAAAGCGGTGAGCATCCATCCGCCTCCGACGGGCCCCATGGCGCGTCCCAATTGTTTGCCCATCGAGGTGACACCGGCCGCCTGTACCCGTTCTTCCGGCTGGACCACCGAGGCAAGGTAGGATTGTCGAGTGGGCACATCCATTTCGACTAATAGGCCTCGAGTCAGGAGCAGAGCCGCGGCGACGGTGCCACTTGGCGAAAACGGCACGGCCATAAGGAGCATCGACGAGGGAATGTGAGTGAACACGGCCGTGTTGAGTAAGCCGACCACGCGAGAAAGGCGCTCGGCCAAAGGAAAGGACACGGCGGCCAGCAAGTCCATCCCAAATACAAGAAGGGCCAAATGCCATGCCGACATAGAAAAGTGCACATGGAGCCAATAGACGATAAGGGGTGCGGTCACCATGCCGCTGCCCGTCGAGTCCGCCACAAAGAGCGCAGCCAGCTTATACACGATCCTTCGAGATGTATGAAGTCCGACTCGGTCTGGACTCGATGAAACGGAGAGTTCGGGGTGGTCGTTAAAGCGCTGCCCACCGACCAGCAGCGCCAAGGATACCATGGTAGAAACGAGGGCCAAGCCCAAATAGAGCATAAGCAAAGCCCTAAGACTCCCATGCAAGCCAAGTCCCTGACTATGGGGAAGACCGGCGGCCAAGGCGCCCAGGGCGCCCGCGGCCGTGCCGAGCATGCCGTATACGGCAAAAGTCCGGGTGCGCTGGGATTCGGGAACGTGGGCCAAGAGTCCCTCTTCTAACGCACCGGCGTACGTGCCGGCACTGGGCGGAATAAATCCTAAAAAGGCCACCACCAGCAATCCGGTAATGGAATCCATCTTTAAGTAGGCGAAGGCGGATCCCGTCATCATGAGGGAAGAAAGAAGCAAAAACGGCATGACCCCTAAGCGAGAGGCGCCGCGCGAGAACAAGAAGGTATAGACTGCTCCAAACAAAACACCCAGGCCAATCAGAACGCCAATGGCCACGGCATGTAGCCCATCAGATGCCGCTAACAGGGGAAACGTAATGGTCATCATGCCCACGCCAAAGGCGCGAGAGGTCTGAAGCACGTTCACCAGAACCAGGCGAGATTTCACCAGCGGTATCCTTTCTTTGCCTATGTGCGAAACCTAGGTGGGGATTTCTCGTGCAATCGCCTTCGTTGGAACCGGTCCTTTGGCCTCCGTCAAGAAATCGGTTGCCTGGTCTCAACGCATCATGCGGGTAGCGCAACCACGCCCACTGCCGACGGGTTTTCCCGGCTGCCCTCCACACCTTCACCCTAAATCTCGAAGACACGATCGCCTAGCCCGTTTCGCCAAAGGCAAGAACGTCTTTGGGGTAATGAAACGGGCCGCGTCTTGGCTCGAACGCTTTTCCTGCCTCTTTAGGATCGGCCCACGCCATGATAATCGAGGCCCGCCCTCTTGGCAGATTCGGGCGTCCACAGGTTCCGGCCGTCAATCAGGACGGGACGCGACAGGCCCTGGGCGATCTGAGTCAGCGGTATTTGGGCAAATTCAGGCCATTCCGTGAGCACCATCAACGCCTCGGCACCTCTGAGGGCAGCCACCGCATTGTCCGCATAGACAACTTCAAGATCTGGATAGTCCCGCTGCAAGGTGGCCATGGCCACGGGGTCGTACACGTGAACCCGGGCTCCGAGTCGTAGCAACTCTCCAATGACGGTGAGCGCGGGAGCATCACGAAGATCATCGGTACCTGGCTTGAAGGCCAGTCCCCACACGGCAACCCGTCTTCCTTTAATCGTCTTTAAAGCATCTTGTAGATGGCTAATCATTCGATGGCGCTGCTCGCGATTGACGCGCACGGTGCTGTGTAATAGTTCGGGGCGATATCCGTACTCCTCGGCAGTAAAAATGAGGGCCGACAAATCCTTTCCAAAGCAACTACCTCCCCAACCGGCCCCCGCATTCAAAAAGCGCGGGCCAATCCGGCGATCCAGTCCAATGCCCTGGGCCACTTCGACCACGTCCGCCCCTACCCGCTCGCAAATGTTCGCTATTTCATTGGCAAAGGAAATCTTCGTGGCCAAAAAGGCGTTGGCTGCGTATTTGATCATTTCGGCCGAAATGCGGTCCGTCTGCACCAAAGGCACCATTTGCAGCTGTTCCGGCCGGGGAACCTCTAGCGGAGGCTCGAAAGTCTGTTCAATAATGGGACGATACATCTCTTTTAGTAGTTCGAGCGCCCACGCTTCATCCGCGCCCAACACGATGCGGTCCGGATAGAGGGTATCGAAAATGGCCGTGCCTTCGCGCAAAAATTCCGGATTCGAGGCTACGGTATAGGCGTCCACGGGCGGCCGAGCTCCAAAGCCGTCTTCAATCCAGACTTCCACTTGATTGGCCGATCCGATGGGCACGGTCGCCTTATTGACCACCACCTGTCGCCGATTCTGGGCCAGACCCTGGCCGATGGCTAGGGCTGCCTGGCGCACATAGCTGAGGTCAGCTTCCCCCGTGGGTAGAGGCGGGGTGCCCACGGCAATGAAGATCACCTCGGCCGACTGCACCGCCGCGCTTGCCGAATCGGTGACGTGAAAGCGTCCCGAAGCCAACACTCGGGCCAGCATGGCGTCCAGTCCATGTTCATAAATCGGAGCTTGCCCTTGGCGAATCTTTGCAATTTTCTCGGCGACCACTTCGATTACCGTGACCTGATGGCCGAGATCCGCCAACACGGTTCCGGTCACCAAGCCTACATAACCTGCGCCAAATATCGTCACTTGCATGGTGCCACACCTCTCCTTGGAAAGAAAATGACTGGTTCATGCGTACGCGTGCGGATGTCCAGCAGCCCGTGAAACCTTACGACATCAGAGTGCGATACAGGGAAAGCGTCGCCTGAGCCACGGCTTCTTGGGTATACCGCTCCCGAACTCGGGCGAAGCCCCGATCGCCGAGACGCTCGCGCAGTTCACGATCTTGCACTAATTGCGTTAGCCGTTCACGCAACTGCACGGCATCTCCTTCGGCAAAGACCATTCCGGCTTCGCCGATGACCGAAGGAATTTCTCCGCTTGACGATCCCACCACCGCCGTCTTGCAAGCCATGGCTTCGGTCAACACCCGGCCGAACTGCTCTTTCCATCTGGGCGTGGTTCTAGAAGGCAAAACTAACACGTCCAAGGCGTTCATTAAAAGCGGCATTTCACTGGAAGCCATCCAGGGAACAAAGAGGACTTGCCTGTCGACCTGCTCCGCCTTCACCCGCGCCATCCCTACCTCTTGCCAGGGACCCGCGCCCACCAGCACCAGCCGGACCCTGGCGTTGGCGGCCAAAAGGGGCAGGGTGGCGGATAGCAAGTCATCCAGCCCCTTTTCCGCAATCATGCGACCGACGTAGCCGATGGCCACGGTATCCTCTAGACCCATTTGAGCGCGAAGCCCGCTGGCATCCATGGGATAAAAGATGCGATGGTCGGTGCCAAATTGGGGAATGACTTCGATGGGCGGCTTAAACCCCTTTTTTCGCAACACCAAAAGCGCCTCTTGGTTGCCAGCGATAGCTGCTCGAGCGGATTGCAGGACGCGCTGTTCCATGGCCGAAACCGGCCATGGATAGTTTTTGAAAATGTTTTGCCAGGTGAAGAAGATCGTGGCTATGCCGCGGCGCTTGGCAATTTGCGCCACTTCGGCACTCACTAAGCTATAATGCTCTTCGTCAATATGAATCAAATCGGGAGAGAACGCTTGGATTAGCTTGCTTAATCCTGGATATCGGTGAAAATGGTGTCGGCCATTGAACCATATCGGTCGGATATAAAGAGGATAGCTGGCATCCTCGGGCATGGGCTCGAAGGGCAGGCGATCCCAGCGGGGCGGCACCACCAAACCGACGGTCACGTCCGAACTTTGATTGAGGTACCAGAGTTTGGTGCGATACGACCTGGTCACGTTGGCCTTAGATATCATCAGAACACGCATCAGGCAGTCACCAAGCTTTCGTATACCGCTTGATAGCGGGCTGCCACCTTATCCCACGCTAATTCGCCGGCCCTGGTCTTGCCGATGGCCACCATCCGCTCCGCTAAGGCAGGGTTTTCTAGGACTTGGGTTAATGCGCTGACCCAGTCATCGACATCGGTTGGCTTAACCAAAATCGCCGCGTTGGAAGCGACCTCGCGCACGGCCGGGTTATCTCCCGCCACCACCGCCGTGCCTGCCGCCATCGCCTGCGCAGGGGGCATGCCAAAGCCTTCATAAACGGACGGGTAGGCAAAAATATCGCAGGACTGATAAAGGGTTACCAAGTCCTCCCGGCTGAGCCACGGGGTCGCAATCACCTGATCGGAAATCCCAAGCTCATGGACCTGGCGTTTCAGCGAGGCGATGTCATGCGCCCCCACTAAGACGAGCTCGCCCGCATGACGACGCAGTATCTCGCGAGCCGCCTGAATGAGGGTGCTCACGTTTTTTCTGACATCGTAGCCGCCCACATATAAGATCCGCGGGCGACGCTCCAGGCCCAGTTGACGGGCCACGTGTTGCCGTTGGTCTTCATCTGCCGCCAAAAAATAGGCGGGGGCAATGCCGTTGGGAATCACGCTCACCCGACCGGCTAGGTCCGGCATGATGCTTTGGATGTCGGCCAAGGTGGCCTGTGAAATAGCCACCAGATGACTGGCCTGGCGCAAGTTCCTTCGCACTTGGGCAAAATAGGCGCGTTCCCGGGCGCGCGAGTGGTACTCGTCTAATCGGTAGGGAATGAGATCATGCACGGTGACCACCGAGGGAATCTGAAATCTCCTCGGTGGATGGGTCATATAGGGAATATGAATGAGATCGACGTCTTTCTCGATCGCGCGTCTGACGCCCCACCGCTCCCACCATAACTTCGCCCACGGTGAGCGCTTCGACTTAGCCTGAATCCCAAGACATGGACGATCCGGCAATAAAGCTTGTCCTCGGTGGCCTACCCCAACCACACTCAAGCCAATCCGATTGAGACCCCACACTAGGCCTTCGGTGTACTCTTCTGTCCCCGTACGGCACTGGGCCATAATGGAGACATCCATAGCTATGTTCATGCGAGTTCCCTTCGGTCAGTATTTTGTTTATCATAGCTCATCCCTCTCGAGTCCGCACGCTTGACAAACGGCCCCGTTCGTTCTACGACAAAAAGCCCCATTTTAGGCGAATGATGAGGCGTCATTCAAAGCCTGAGGCCAGGCACCCGGAACCGGTTCCTTGCCCACCCCGGTGGCCTGGAAAGCGTTAATCTGCATGGCCACCTCGTCACAGGCTTGCAACTTTGGACAACTAAGGCAATCCTTCCACACCTTGCGCGGAAATTGAATTTTATCCACGACTTCAAACCCGCACTTGCGAAAAAATTCTTCCTGCAAAGTCAAGGATAGGACTTTCTCGATGCCAAGCCGGGCCGCTCGTTCGACAATCTCTTGCACTAACCGCCGTCCGACTCCAAGCCCCTTGGCCCGATCATCCACGGCCAGCGAACGCACCTCAGCCAAGTCACTCCAGAGCACATGCAAGGCAGCCACGCCCAGTAATTCCTGGCTGGTCTCCTCTTCAGCTAAAATGAAACTTTGTAGATTTTCGTATAAGGAATTTGGGCCACGCGGCAACAGGAGCCCACGCTGGGCATTTACTTGAATCAGACGATGAATGGCGTCTACGTCGCCAATAACCGCGCCCCGGATGCGCATCCCGGATCCCCTTTCGACGTTTCCTTAGGTATCATCATACCATGACTATTCATGCAGAGCTCCTCATTTTCATGCAAATTTTGGCGGCATTGCCTAAAACCGTCTCCCGCCTTGTAGAAAGGCCTATAAACTCCGCGTAGCCATCGTCTCCTCCTCAAAACCAGGCCAGACGCCGTCTAAACCATCCCTGAAATATCCGATCTCTTTAGTCATTTTTGGTGTAAGATGAACAATGCTATCGGCAAGTTGCAGGTGCCAGGCCCTGGGCTCGGGCATTTGCCAGCACGATGAAGTCGGTCGGACCACCGGCCAATCCCCATCGAGGTGAGCTATGAATCCTAAGGAGATCATGCGTTCGTTTTTTCTCCACCGAAAATGGAGTTACTTGATCGCGATTGTGTCGATTGCTGTGGCCGAATTTTTCCAAGTTCAGATCCCTCACGTGCTTGGGCGGTTCATCAATCAACTGAAAGCAGGACACGCGACTGAGCACGTGGTGTTGAAATTTGCCCTGGAACTGGTCATTATTGCCGCGTGCTATGTGGTTGCCTTTGGCTTCGGGCAACTGAGAGTGGGACGCCTAGGTCGCACCTTGGAGTTTGAACTGCGCCAGACCTTGTTTGCCCACTGGGAGACCTTAAGTTCTCGCTACTTTCAACAACATAGCGTGGGCGACCTGCTTAATCATACCCTGAACGACGTCAACGTGGTGCGTCAAGCCATGTCGCAAGGGATGAACCAAGTCACTCAGGCCCTTTTCCTGTTTATCGCTACCTTATATATGACCATTCACACGATTAACCTCGGGCTCACCCTGGTCAGCCTTATTCCTATTCTCCTCATCCCGCTAGTGATTGTCGTCGTCGGGCCCCAAGTTCGCACGCGCTCGAGACGAGTCCAAGAAGCGCTCTCGGACATGTCCGAACGGGCGGAAGAAAGCTTCCAGGCGATGCAGTTGATTAAGGCCACCTCCAATGAATCGGTCGAACTTGGGCGATTTCGTTTATTGGTGGACGAAATTGTGTCCCGGCAGATGCACCTGGTCCAGCTCAACACGCTATTTCAAGCGGCTCTGCCCCTTTTGAGCGGTATCAGTTTCGTCGTTGGTTTAGTCTACGGTGGAGACTTGGTCATCCATAACCAAATCTCGCTCGGTTCCTTCGTGGCCTTCACGGCTTATCTCAGTATGCTGGTGCAACCGCTTTTGCAATTCGGCTTTGTGATTAACATGTTTCAAAATGCCTCGGCATCGATGCTGCGAATTGAAGTGCTGTTGGCCGTGGAGCCCGATATTACCGATCCCGAACATCCGGTGGAAAAGGCGTGGGAGGGTGAAATTCAAATTCGCCATTTAACCTTCCAATATCCAGGGAGCAACGTCAAGGCCTTAGATGACGTGTCAATTACCGTGCCTAAGGGGACGACGCTCGGCATTGTGGGGCGAACCGGCGCCGGCAAGACCACCTTATTGAATCTCATCTTGCGTGACTATGATCCCCCGTTAAACACCGTCTTGTTCGACAAGACGGATATTCGCGAGATGCGTCTTAGCGATCTCCGGGAACTAATTGCTTATGTACCTCAAGATGGCTTTTTGTTTTCCACCACCATCGGCCACAACATCGCCTTTTCCCAGCCCGTTGTCGAGCCCCAGGCGGTGGAGCAAGCGGCTTCGCAATCGCGCATCCTCGAGACCATCCAATCTATGCCCGAGGGGATCGACACCCAGATTGGCGAGCGCGGCATCATGCTTTCGGGCGGACAGCGGCAGCGAACCGCTATTGCCCGCGCCCTGATTAAGAGCGAGGCCAAAGTCCTCATTTTAGATGACAGTCTCTCCGCCGTTGATACGAACACCGAAACGGAGATCTTACGCGTTTTACGGCAGGTGCGTGGCCAAAAGACCACGATCATTGTGGCCCATCGCCTCTCTGCGCTCCGGGATGCAGACTGGATCATTGTGTTGGATAAAGGGTCGGTCGTGGAAAGCGGAGTGCACCAAGACTTACTTCGCCAAAATGGCATCTACGCCAACCTTTTCCGCATACAGACCGGAGGTGAGCCCGCTCATGGCTAGCGCCGACTTCGAAGAAAAACGAGAAATTGCGATGAGTGACAGCGCCTCAGCGATGAGACGCTTGATAGCCTATGCTCGACCCCACCTCAAAGAATTCCTGGTCGTGGTAGCCCTCGTCATCGTCTATATCCTAACCCAAGTCATTCAGCCCTGGCTGGTGAAGATTGTTATTGACAAGGACCTGATCGTTAAACATCCCGTCTTGCAACCGATCATCGCCATCGGGTTCGCCTATCTGGCCATTAACATTGTGGGACTGTTTGCCAACTTTATGCAAAACCGGCGGTTGCAATGGATAGGCCAGCGCATTGTTCGGAACATTCGCAACGACTTATTCCAACACATCGAATCCCTTTCGATGCGATTTTTCGACACCCACGAAACGGGCCGTCTGATCACCAATGTATCGAGTGATACCAACGTGGTGAGCATGTTCTTTACCAACTTCTTGTTAAGTGTCATTCAAGATGGCCTTTCGATTGTGATGGTGATGGGCGCCATGTTGCTATTGGATTGGAAGCTCGCCCTAATGAGCTTCGTGGTCATCCCCGTCATCGTGCTGATCTCGGTGCTCTTTCGCAACAAACTTCGCGAAAGCTATCGCTTTACGCGCAGCCAATTTTCTCGGCTGATCGGCTACACCGCCGAGAACCTAGGTGGGATGCGCATCACCCAGATCTTTCACCAAGAAGCCAAGCAATTCGACCAACACACGGAACTAAACCAACGCTATACCAAGGGCAACATCAGCGAATACCAATGGTCCGTGCTTTTCAACCGCACGTTCGATACGTTGGGCAATCTGTCCGTAGCCCTCATGGTTTGGCTGGGCGGCATGGCCGTGGTCCACCGCAGCATTGAGATTGGTGTACTGTACGCCTTCACGTCCTACATCCGACAGTTTTTCAATCCGATCAACTCCTTAACGCAACAGTGGAATACGCTCCAGTCGTCGATGATTTCGGCTGAACGCATCGGCGGCGTGCTTTTGACGAAAAATGAGATTCCCGACCCGGTTGAACCCGTGGTCCTCCACCGGCGGGTAGCAGATGGCCAATTTGACGTGGAGGGTCGAGTGCGATTCGATCACGTTACCTTTGGCTATTCTCCTGAAAAGATGGTTTTGCAGGAGATCGACTTCACTGTCGAACCCCAAAGTTTCGTCGGTTTCGTTGGGGAAACCGGTGCGGGCAAGAGCACGCTAATGGGTCTTTTGACCCGTTTTTACGATGTCAATCAAGGCTCCATTTCCATCGACGGCATCGATATTCGACGATTTTCCCAGCAAGATCTCCACCGTTTGATTGCGATCGTGCAACAAGAAGTCAATCTCTTTTCCGGAACCGTCGCCGACAATTTGCGGCTATTCAGAAGCGAAATTAGCGACCGTGCGGTGCAGCAGGCGGCGGAGATCGCCGGCGCGGATGAATTCATCCGCGCGCTGCCAGGCGGATATCAGTCGTGGCTGACAGCCAAAGGCGCCAACCTCTCGCTGGGTCAGCGCCAACTGCTTGCCTTCGCGCGCGCCTTGACCCTAAACCCTAGAATTCTCATCCTGGATGAGGCCACCGCCAGTCTCGATTCCCATACCGAAATGATCTTGCAACAAGGTCTTACTCGGATTGCTGAAGGCCGAACCACCTTGGTCATCGCCCATCGCTTGTCGACCATTCGCCAAGCCGATATGATTTATGTCATGGACCATGGCCGCATCGTGGAACGGGGAAACCATCGCGACCTGGTCGCGCAGCAAGGCTACTATGCGGAACTAGTAAGGAAATCCTCGCCGACCACCGTTGAAGACGCTGAATAACAGGAAAAGAGAGATGTGTGCATGCTTAAAGGCATGACGTTTGGCTGGGGAGCTCAACGCGGCGACTATCGCAAAGCCGCCACCCGCGACTCGTTAAAAGCTTTAAAAGATACCGGAGCCGAGTGGATTGCCCTATCCTTTTGGACGTGGCAAGCCAACGTCTTCTCGACCGAGATCGAATTCGATTACGGCTATACGGTCACCGATCATGACCTTCAGCGTGTGATTGAAATGGCTAGAAACCTCGATCTTAAAGTGGTCATGAAGCCCGTGGTCAACTCCCGCGATGGCTTCTGGCGGGGCATGAATGAACTCTCCCGCCACCTAACCACCAGTACTCGCTGTAAAGCTCGCCTGACGGGTTGAGGTGGGGGTTTCCTGGATCACTCCGAGAGGTTCCTGGTTCGGCGACCCCT
>JAJZZI010000031.1 GCA_021797635.1 Bacillota bacterium
CCGAGCCGATCTCGAAGCGCTCGCCGATCCCGAAGTGAAGCGGGTCCTGGCCGAATTCGTTCCACTAAGCTATAAAACGGTGCGAGATGCGATACGAAACGGCTGAATGCTCTCTGAGGTTGGCCTCCTGGGGATTTCAAATGTAGGCAAGGGTTGCGTGATCGGAACACGACCCCTGGTGAGTTGCCACGAGGGGTCGTGCGACCCCGATAGTGCCCTATTAACCAGGTTACGCTGCCGCTGAAGAAGTTGGCAAAGGAATACGAGGCGTTCTCCGTGCCCAATTGTTTTGGACATGGCTTGAGCCCCAGCTCTAATGACAAATCGTCTACGAAACGGGCGGGTCGCCAGGCCAGTGGACGGTTACGATCCAGCGCGGTCCGTGCGGTTTGCTCCAGTCTTTGGGCCTGGGACTGCGGGGAAAGTCGTCTTCAACGACGACGAATCCCTCGTGCGGGGGAATGCCTAATCCGCGTTGGCCAAGTTCGGCAAACCGGTGCCTCCAGTCCTCACGAGGCGTCTCTTTGACCACCGCTTGAATGTCGCTAAATTCCTGCCAATACTGCTCACCCAAGGCCAGGTCGTCGCGGCCGCTATAAAATCGGCTGGGTCCCACCAACACCTCGCCTGCCGTTTTTGGTGACCATCGTTCAAGGACATCCCGGCAAAAGGCTTCGGCGGCCTCTTGCTCGGGCGATTCAACAATCCAGAACTGCTCCCACAACGCAAAAACACCCTCCTGTTCGGCTGCATGATGTTCTCCCATTATACTGCCAGGGCGTCGTGGCAAACCGCGGTTCAACCCCGAAGCGGAAAGAGAAAGGGGGCAACAAAAATGGTGATGAGAAACATCACCAAGGTAAAGGGAATGCCGATTCTTAGAAAGTCTTGGTATTTGTAGTGTCCGGGACCCATGGCCATGATGAACACTTTATTGGCCAGGGGAGTGATGGGAGCGGCGGATAAGGCTACGACCATCGTAATGATAAGGGCGTCGGGAGACCAATGGTTGCTGCTGGCTACGGAAATGGCCAAAGGGGACAGGACGAGGGCAGCAGCGACGTTGCTAATGACCTGAGTTAAGAGGGCGGCTAGGACAAAAAATACGGTAAGGACGGCATAGGGCCCCATGGCGCCCACCATGTGCAATAGCACGTGAGCCAGCCCTACCGTGACCCCCGTTCGGGTGAGGGCGAGGCTAAGCGGAGTAATCCCACCCACCAGGGTGATGATGCGCCAATCGATGGCGCGATAGGCCTGGTCCAGCGAAAGAATGCGGCTGACGACGAGCACGCCAATCCCGGCGGCTGCAGCCACCTGAATGGCCAAAAAGCTGAAGGCTGCTGCCGTTAGTACGCCTAAGACCACGGCGGTGGCCAAGAGGCTTCGACGAGAAGAGGAAGGAGTGGTGTGCTCCACGTCGGAAAATACGGTGAGATCATCGCTGGCTTGCAAGCGGGCAATAGATTCATCAGAGCCCATGATAAGAAGGATATCGCCTGCTTGAATGGAAATGCCCGCCAGTTCTTTCACCAAGGTGACACCTTGGCGCAAGATGGCCAGCACGGTGGGACCGTAACGTACGCGAAAATCGATTTCGCGAAGCGAGTGATTAACTAGCATGGAGCGCTGTGGCACCATGGCTTCGACCACGCGGGCATTTTGGTTGCGCAGCCGCACCGTGGTGCTGTCCCCACCGGCCATTTCGAATCCGGCCTCGGGGGTCAGATCGACAATTGCCGCAATGTTTCCTTGGACGACTAGACGATCTCCGGCGCGCAGGATGTCGTGAGCTCCGGGGACAATGACGGCCTGACCGTCGCGGATGATGCGCAGCACGGTCAGATGGTGTTGGCGAAAATATTGAACGTCTTGGATGGCTCGACCGGCGGCAGAGGAATTATCCTTGACCCACAGTTCGCTCAGATATCCTTTTACTTCCCGGTAGTTGCTAAAGAAGTCGCTATCTGAGTCAATGTCTGCACTGGGCAAGCGATGGACGCCCCAAAGACGCATGAAGAAAAACCCTGCAATCACCAAGATGATTCCCAAGGGGGTAATGCCAAATAGGGGGATGGGGCTATAGTGGTTGGAGGCGAGGGTAGCGTTGCCGATGATGTTGCCGGCCGAGCCAATCATGCTCAGCAGTCCCCCCAAGGCGATGGAAAAAGATAGGGGCATCAGCAGGCGGTGTAGGGAAAACTTTAGGCGCTGGCGGATGCGCACCATGGTGGGAAGAAAGATGCTCATTAAGCCGACGTCTGAGACAAAGGTCGAAGGAATAGGCGGAAGTGCCATCAGCGCCGTAAGCAGGGGCGTTTCTCCCTTTTTCCCCAGATTTTCGAACCAGCCCGCCATCACCTCGGTGGCACCCGAGCGGCGTAGGCCCTCGCTGAGCACAAACATTTCGGCCAGAATGATGGCGGCATACGAGCTAAACCCGCTAAACAACGTCGAGGAGGGGATTAAATGCAGAAGGCCTACCAGAGCCAAAGCAATCACACCCACCAGATCAATCCGCACCTTGCCTGAAACTAAAAGTCCGATGACCAAGATCAAAATTCCAACCGCTTCTGCTTCGTGCATACGCTGATCCCTCCGACAAGTTAGGGCCGATGTTGAGGTCATGATACTCTACTAGGAGGAAAAAGGCCGTAAAAAGACTGTAAAAACTGCATCGATTGCTTAAGGTTCGCCAAAAAGGCCAAAAAAGATTCCTGGGCAATAGAGACGACGTTCTTTTTCGGAAGAGACTTGGACGAAGATCTCTCAGATAATGGGATGGATACGACCAACCGGCACGGGGACGATTTTGTTCAACGCGAGAGGGACTGTTCTTCCGACGCTCCTTCCCGGAGGTTTTCGTAAATCGTGGGCAATTTCCTGACGGCCCAACTGACGGCCCCAATTCACCACCGCCGTTTTGTTCATAACAGGATCGGCGGGAAACTTCCGCTCTCCCACCTAGAATGGACGCATCCAAGGCGGGGCCCTGATCTCGTTTCCTGGACGTACTTTACAGATATTATTAAGTGTTTTAGATGTTGTTCTCTGTTGCTCTGGGCTCCTACGGCAAAGAAATTTCGAGCTGTGTAATTCATCATGCTGAAGCGCTTTCAAGCATCGATTGGGTAAGTTGTCGGATCGATAAGAGGCGTCATACAAAATGAGGATATTAATCCATAAGGGTTGAACAAGGCATTTCCCGACCGCTATGGTCAAAGGCTCTTTCTCAAAGAGCTAACCTTTACGCATAGCCAGGGTTACTTTCCCGTAACCCGCGCTGGATGTTGACGCGCATAGGAACGACGGTACGTACACACGGTTAAAGAAGCACTTAAGTTGGAACGGTTTGCCAATGACATCAGCGTTTTGCCGCACGGAAATGGGTCGCCAACGACAACGGATCACTCCGGCCAGCGTCTTTTACGACGGGGTTCGAGGGACCTTGTCCCCCCGTACGAGGAACTGTAATTGGCGATATCCGCGCCACAAGGTTTTCACCCCCGGGATCGCCATCGCTCTTCCAACCTAAAAATTCTCTGAGTTTGGCCATCGCCCGAACGGCCTCGCGGAGCGTCAAGGGTTGCCCGGCTTGCCGGGCAGGTTTTCGCGTGATCGTGAGGCGGTCCAAG
>JAJZZI010000024.1 GCA_021797635.1 Bacillota bacterium
TCCCGCATTAAATCCATCACCGGCTCCCACGGTGTCCACCACTCTGACGCCCGGCCAGGCGGCTACCGATTCTCGCTGACCTTGCACGCTCGCCCAAGCTCCCTTATCCCCCGCCTTCAGCACGATGCCCTGTCCCTTAAATCCCTGATCGCGCAACTGGCGCTCGACGGCGACGGCGTCGCCTTCCGCCAACAAGAGCTCTGCCTCTTCATCACTTAAAAAGATCCAATCACACCAGGGCAGCACCGCCTTCAGAATGTTCTTCCACTCGGAAACCGGCTGCATTTTCAGACGCATGTTAATGTCGAAGGAAGTTTTTGTGCCCGCGCGATGAAGACCTTGCAAGAGCCGAGCTGCCGTATCTTGGCAGCGCTCGCCCAACGCCCAAGTAATTCCCGTCGTGTGGCCCCAGCTAAAGCGCTGATTTAACGCCTCTTTAAGGCTTGATTCCGCCTTCCACCAGCCTTTGGCCATGGGCGATTGGTTGCGATAGTAATAGACGTGAGTTTGTGGGGAAAGTCCTAGCCGTTCTTTCACAAAGAGGGGACTTGGGGCGTCAGGGCTCTGTTCCAAGAGCGATGTGCCCACCCCTTCCGCGCGAAGGGTCTTGACCACCTTATCACCCAACGCATCGGCACCGACCGAACCGGCAAATTCGGAGGGGATTTGAAGCCGGGACAAGCCGACCGCGGTGTTGAGCTCGGCCCCGGCGACCTGCAGTTGAAACCCCCTAACATCGGCCAAGGGCCCTTGGGATTCGGGAACCACCACTAACAGCGCTTCTCCAAAACATAAAACACTTTTCATGTCTTCACTCCTCAAAAAATGTTTCTGCTCCGCATGCTAACGCTCGAGTTGATCGAGTTGTCGCTTGGTCGCTTGAACCTGTTTGTGCCATCGCTCCTGCCAAAATGCTACATCGCGGCTTTGCGGGGAAAAGCTCCGTCGTTGCTTAGGGCCTTTGACCAATTCACCCCAGGCCCGCGGCGATGCCAAGCGTATAGCCCCCAAGAGTGAGGCATCGAGGCCCTCTTCCACGCTTAAGTCTAGTCCGGTCACATTGGCGATCACCTGAGCGAAGTCCTGGTGATCGAGTAATCTCGAACCGGAGCGCAAATGCCGTAAACGGGGAACGGCGGCTTTAAGCTGGCGGCTGCCTCCGTACAAAATCGTCACCACCGCGGCCACCGCCGCGGCCATCCAATCATCACTGGTCTCGGTTCCATCGACGTCCAGCCATTCCCAGTGAAGCCGCTCTTCCCAGTAGGGTGAACGTTCCCCAAAGACATACGGGACGAAGAGAGGCAGGCGCCCCCCGCGCCGTAGTCGGCGAAGTCCTCGTTCCATTAAGTCTGCCACGGAAACCCGGCATTGGTCTGCCACAAAGGCAAGCAGGCTGCCAATGTTAGAATAGGCCTCGCCCAAGAGGTATTCATCGGCGGCCAGCGCGCGATAGCAGAAAAAGTTTTCCGCTAAGGGCAAGGGCGGTTGCCTTAGGTTGGTGCGAATGGCTCCACTGGTGCCCAGGCTAAGGACGCCTTGACCGTCGTCGGCCGCTACGTCGAGACCGAAGTGGGCCAGGGCAGCGTCGCCCCCTCCCACGACGACACGGCCGCATGACCCTTCTAGAGCCGCCCTTGGGCTCTTTATTTCAGGCAGTTGCCCAGATTCTAAGCCGACTTCGGCGAGCAGCAGGTCGTCCCAGGTATCGCTGCCAAGGGCCAAGAAACCCGTTCCCGACGCACTCGTCCAATCGGTCATCCAACGACCCGTCAAGCCAAAAATAATCCAGTCTTTCAGACCGACAATCTTGAAGGGGCGCATGTCAGGATGACTCCGGTGCCACCAAAGCCATTTGCTGACCACAGACATGGCATGTAGCGGCGTCCCCGTTTTCTGTTGCCAACTCAGGCCGACCTGCTGACGTTTTTCCCACGCCTGGGCGGCCGAGCGGCTGTCCATCCACGTATAGGCGGCCCCATCAATGAGCTGCTGCCTCTGGTCGAGGGCTAAAAATGAATGCATGGCTGAAGAAAAGGCCACGGTCATGGCTTTCTGGTTCAAGCGCTTTAGGGTCCCCTCCACCCACTGCCGCACCGCTTCGGCGTCGATAGCGGGAACGCTTACTTCCGGTTCCGCTAAATAGGGGGTTGCCTGCTGACTTTGATGGATAAGGGCCCCATCAGAGCTTACCGCCAGGCACTTCAGGTGGCTGGTGCCCAAATCCAGGGCCACTGCGATCGACGGAGCGGTCATGCCAACGTCCTCTCTTTTTGGGGGTTAGGGGATCAAAGCGATTAACGAAACACGGCGCCGCCACCGGAGTAGGGCACCTCTTTGACACCTTCCCGCGCATTGACGGCCCTGGCTAACGCAAACAGCAAGTCGGACAGGCGGTTGAGATAGACGAGCGCGGGCAAATGAATGGGCTCCTCCGCCATTAACGCCACTACCCTCCGTTCCGCCCGACGGATTACGGTGCAAGCCACGTGTAGAGCCGCAGCAGGCGGATTGCCCCCGCGAATGACGAAGTGGTCCAAGGGCGGCGCCTCAGCATGGTAGGTGTCGATCCAGGGCTCGAGTTCTCGCGCGGCACCTTCGGGAGTACGGTAGCAAGCCTGGTCGCCGCCCGCATTGGCTATATCTGCACCCACGTCCCACAGCCGTTGCTGTACTCGAGCCAACACCTCTAGAATATCCGGGTGGCGTCGATTCAATAGTTGCGCCTCAGCCAGTCCAATGAAGGCACCCGCCTCATCGACCGTTCCGTAGGCTTCAATGCGCAGATCATGTTTGGGGCGGCGCCCGCCTCCCACCACCGTCGTCTGACCATGGTCACCACCGCGGGTGTATATCCGCATCCTCATCCTCCTCGCTTCGGCCCATCTTCAGTGGACTCCGCCTGCCGCCGAGATGGCCACGCTCCCTAATACGTCTTCATCTCGAACCAGGAGCGCCATGCGATGCAGGTTGATCGCCGTGCAAATGTGATTGGGGATAATGCGCAGCCGCTCTCCGATGGCCAGCGAGACGGGCCCACCGTCGACTCGAGCGACGATCCCATGTTCCTCGCTTAACCGTAGCACTCGAAGGTCCGGCCGTCCCAGGATGTGGCCAAACCCGCCCTCTCGGGTGCCGTCTGTAGACAGGCTCTTGGAGCCGGCATCGACCACGGCCCACTCCCTCTGGATACTGACCACGGTGCTTAAAATGGTGGCCGCGCAGTCGGCGAGCTGCGCGGCGTGGGCCTGAACCGTGGCCATATCGTTAAATATGTACGTTCCTGGGCGAAGCTCAGTCGCCACCCTAAGGTGTTCGGCAAAGTGAGCCACAATGCTCCCGCCTTGGCTCACCACCTCGGGCGGAAGGTGGGCACGGTTCAAGTCCCCCGCCAACGACCTCAGCATGGCGTCTTCCGCTTCGATCTCGGCGATGGTGGCGTCAAGCGACCCCTGCTTACCGATGTGTCCGCCAAAGCAGGTCAAACCTTTAAAGTGGACATGGCTTTGCCGCGCAATTCGTTCTGCCATGGCGACCACCAAGGGCGGCTGGCTGAGCCCGGCCCGGTTGAGGCCCGTGTTCACCTCAATGAGGACCTCGATGGCACGGCCCAGCTTTGACCCTATCGCCTGCAAGAGCGAAATCCCTTCCGGACTGTCCACGCTCACCCGCGGCCGAAGTCCTCGCAGCATGAGTTCAGCCAAGCGGGCGGCCTTGATGGGGCCAATCATCGGGTAGCCTACGGATTGTTCAACGATGCCTTGGGAGAGCATGACGGAAGCCTCATCAAGCTTGGCGACCATGATCCCATCAGCCCCCAAGGCCAGTTGTTGGCGGGCCAACTCGGGACTCTTATGCGTCTTGGAGTGCGGCCGAAGGCGCTTTCCCAGCGCCGTTGCTCGATCTTGCATGGCCTTTAGGTTGCGATCCATGACCGCCTTTTCAATCAGCACCTGAGGGGTATCTAACCATTCGAACATCCATCCACCTCCGTTCTCGTCGCCTTAAGGCGCCGGCGTCAAGACGCGGCCCGGCCGAAGCCCTGGGGAAAATTCCCCCTGGGCTAAGGACATGGTGCCATTGACGAACACGTACTCGACGCCTTCAGCGAACCGTCGAGGATGTTCATAGGTGGACTGCGGACGAAAGTGCTCCTCATCGATGACAATCACGTCCGCCGCCTTGCCCGCCTGTAGTCGCCCTCGGTCCCTAAGGCCGACGATATCGGCCGTTTGCGTCGACATCTTCGATAGCGCCTCGGCCATACTCAAGGTCTTACGCTCGACCACGTGGCGCTCGAAGAAGGCAGCAAACGCCCCGTAATACCGGGGATGGAGCAGTTGCCCATATCCGATGCCGTCGCTCCCCACCACCGCTCCCTGATCTTCGGCTAACAACATGTCATCGGCGGCCAAGGTTTGATGCACCACCGCGCCCACTTCCAACGCTTCCTGGCTAAGGATAGTGGCTAAGCACTCCGCCGCATCGAGACCCCGCTCAGCGGCCGCACGAGCCACCGACTGGCCCACGTGATTTCCGCTTTTGGTGCGTGTAATCACGACGCGGCTCCAATCATAGCTTGACACTTCGGGGTCGGCTCGAAGCCGACTCACCGTCTGGGCGTCGTTCAGGCGCGAAAGCGCGAGGTCCGGCCCACCGTCCAAAAGCCAGGTAGGCAAATAGGAATGCAAGATGCTGGATCCCGCGGAATAGGGATAGAGGTCTAGGGTCACGGCCACTCCCTCAGCGCGAGCCTGATGAATCCGTTCCAAGAGTTCAGGTGCCCGGCCAAACATCGCTGGATGGGACAGGTGCAAATGGGACAGATGCACGGCCACGCCTTTTATACGGCCGAGCTCCACGGCTTCATCCACGGCCGCCAAGATGTCGCGCCCGTAGTTTCTAAGGTGACTGACATAGAGCTTTCTCCGAGCGCTGAGCGGTTCGACCAGGGAAAGGAGTTCCCTCTGATCGGCGGCCAGTCCGGGCACGTAGCCAAGGCCCGTGGTCAGTCCATACGCCCCCTGGTCTAGCCCTTGCTCCACTTCGGCCGTCATCGCATCGAGATCTTTCCGTCCTAGGGGGTTAAGGCTCCAACCTTGATAGCGCAAGCGAAGATTGCCATGTGGTACCCCTAACACCAGGTTCAATCCTAATTGTCCCTGCAACAAGGTGCGATAGGCACCCAAGTCATGACTCGCCCAGGGCCCTGGGTCGCCATTGACGGGCGTCCAGTAGGCCTTCAAGCGTGGGTACTCTTGGGCGTCGAGGGGAGCATAGCCCAACCCATCGAGGCCAATGAGCGAGGTCGTCACGCCTTGTCGTATCTTCGCCTGGTAGACGTCGGGATCGGTGGCGGCCACGTCATCGTGGGAGTGCATGTCGATCAATCCCGGAGCCACCACCCGGCCGGTGACGTCGATCACCTTCGCGTCCTCAAACCGAGGGCAGGCCCTGCCCCACAGGACGGCTTCGATGACGTCGTCGCGCAAAATGACGGAGCCTTTGCCTTGCCCTCCCAGGCCGTCAATGAGAAGCCCGCCGCTCAGTACGGTACGCATTGCTCTCTCCTATGGGATCGTCGGTCGCGGGTGGTCTTGCCGAGCTCCATAAAGTCCCCGCCCTCTCCTCGTTCTTTTACGACAAAACGGCGGCTAACACCATCGCTACATGTTGTTGCAGCCCATGAAAGTCTTGGCGATCCACATACGCCGAGGGGACCAATAGACCGCCCATGCCTAGGGCAAACGCGCCTGCTTGAAAATATTGCGCCCCGTTATCTTGGCCGATGCCCCCGGTGGGAATGAACTTGACTTCACGAAAGGGGCCTAGCAAATCCTTTAGATATCCCGGTCCCAGGGACCCCGCCGGAAAGAGCTTCAGCAAGGAACAGTCCAAAGACCTCGCCTGCGCAATTTCCGTGGGTGTGGTCACGCCCGGAACGAAGAGCACGCCCCGTTGATTGGCATATTCCACCAAAGATCGATCAAAATGCGGACTTAGCAAAAACTCCGCGCCAGCCGCTACCGCCGAATCAATCTGGTCCTTGGACATGACGGTCCCCGCCCCGATTAAAGCCTGATCGCCGAATCGTCCTTTCACCTCGGCAATCGCCTCGGTGGTCCGATCGGAGCCAAAGGTGACTTCAATGGCCCCAACACCTGCCGACACCAATGCCTCACAAATGGGCAACACCGCTGCCGGCGGCATCCGGCGCAAGATTGCGATGACCTTCGCGGCCTTTAACCGGGCCATAATCGCCCCATCGTCCATATCGCTCACCACCCCTTGCAGAATGTATCCAGGTTGCAATTTCGCCTGCCTAAAACCTCTTTGGCTCGCAAGGCGCCCACTCTCTTCCCATTTAGACGTCAACCTGGGGCGACGTCAAGACGGTAAATGCAGATGGGGATGAAAGAAGCGGACGAATTCCTTCAGGCCAAGCACGAGCCCCGGAGAGGGCTGATCCACATACGACGGTTGAGGCAGGGCATAGACTCGATGATGGACCACCGCTCGGATCGCGGAAAACCCGGCGAGTGCCCTTTCTTTGGCTACGGTGGTCCCCTCGGGATCGACGAGGATGATGTCAGGGTTGGCCCTGACCACCTGTTCTGCCGTCACCTTGGGGTAGGCCTTTTGGCTAAAGCTGTCGACGACGTTTCGCGCCCCGGCCAACTGAATCAGTCCGTTAATGAACGATCGGGGACCCGCAGAATACAGTCCACCCAAATCGAAAAAGACGGAAGGATGCGTTTTGGCTCGGGCCACCACGAATTGGTGGATGGCATGCACCTCCGACTTCAATTTCACGACCTCGGCCTGGGCTCGTTTCAACCGCCCCGTCAGCTTGCCCACCAAGATCACATCATGATAGACCCCTTGGATGCTGGTCGGATCGAGATAAAGCACGGGAATGTGGAACCGGGCCAAGCCTTTCAAGCCTGCCACCCCCGTTCCTGAGATGACCAGATCGGGACGGGTAGCGACGATCGCCTCTTGGCTCACCGAAGGATAGGAGGTTCCAATACTATGAAGGCCATGCAACTCTCCCCGCCAAGGCTTGGGGGCATATTGAAAGGCCGAGGCATCGACGCCCACGATCTTCTTTTTCAAGCCCAGATCCAGGGCTATCTCGGCATTGCTGGGTTCGATCACCACCAGTCTCGTGGCCGGCTTAGCCAGCACGATCCGTTGACCGAGGTCGTCCACCACGGAAATGGGCTTGCCTGGGGCCTTCGCGGCGATCGTCACGGTGGCCGACAGTACGGCGGCCCCTGTAGCACAAATGTGAATCAATCCGGGTTTTGCCAAGTAAGTCCCTCCTGCCTCCATATTGCGCTTCTGCGAGGCGAGGGCCGCTCATTTGCACGCTCATGAGGCGGCGCCTGACAACCCGCAGGCTCGCCCGAAAGGTACTGAGGTAGGTCTCCTGACTATCGGATCATGGCCGTCTGGCAAGCCTTCCGGTTTCCCGTGGCATGCCGGCTCCCCGATTACAGTGGCGGGCGCCGTTCCGGATGTACGCCGGATTCCCTGTTATGCACCTCATACCGAAGTTCGGTGGTATTCATATTGCACCTTGCTGGCCAAGGCGTCTAGTGCGTTTATGCCCTAAGAAGACCTGGGTCGAGGCAGATCGACCCAGGCAGGATGAATCGTGCGCACGGCGTTTCTCAGGGTGCCGATACCGGTAATGGCCACGCATATCTCATCGCCAGGCTGCAGAGAAAAATCATCGGGCGGCACGATACCCGTTCCCGTCATCAGTCCCGTCCACCTGGCCAAGGGCCAGGCGGTGGTCAAATACTGAACTAACTCGGGAAGCGAGCGACGCATCCGCGAGGTGTGGGTGCGATCATCCAGCACCACCATGCCCCCCCGAAAAACGGTCAATTGAATGTCCAGTTGGGTGGGGATTAGGGAATCTCTAAGGGCAATACTAGGCCCTAGCGCGGCACCGTGGTGAAACATCTTGGCCTGGGGCAGGTACAGGGGATTTTCGCCTTCAATATCGCGAGCGGACAGGTCATTGCCCGCCGTATAGCCAAATATCTCACCGCTCGGATCCAAGATTACGGTAAGTTCCGGCTCAGGCACGGTCCAGCCGGAATCGGGTCTCAGCCCCATCACGGCGTCCGGGCCGACTACGCGAGACCCTGGTGCCTTGAAGAACAGTTCCGGGCGCTTGGCGTCGTACACCTTGCGATAAAAGTCCTCACCCCCCTGGCTCTCACGGGTGCGCGCCTCCCGACTCTGTTCATAGGTCACGCCGGCCGCCCACAGTTCGTCCAGGGTCAAGGGAAACTCCATGGTCACTCGACTAAGTTCCACCTGCACGCGGGGTTCATCGCTCAACGCTTGTCCCAGCCAGGCCCAATCGCCATGGCCTTCGCGTTGATGTCGCCGCCAAATCGCTTCCATCGAGGTCAACGCCGGATCCCAGGCAGCGAGGTCGACGGCGACCGGGGAAGGCCCTTCGGAGATTCCGAGGTGGAACTCCTGGGCACGATCCCGCCATGCCCACAAGTTTAACGGCTGTCTTTGCACCTAAGAAGCCCTCCTTATATTTCTTGCACCCTAATCATCCAGATATTCGAGCCCATTGTAAAAAAACGGGGCGCACATTTCGTGGGGGAGTTTCCCTGCTCTTATCTTGGTCGTCTGAGGGCACCGACCATGAATGAGCAACCTACCACATCTTACCACCCCGCTCACGCGGGCTTCGATAATCAGGTACAATCATTGAGGAAGCTCGGTGACAGAAATGCGGACTCGTGGGAGAGGGATGAGCCCGGTTGTATATGCCGATGCCGTTGACCACGGTGGTGCACGCTAGTCATGTCAGTCCCCTGTCGCTGTTCTATGTGCTGAATATGGTGATCTTGCTGCTCCTTATCACCATCGGCGGAGAGTGGCTTTTATGGCAGTGGCAGCATAAGAAACTTCATATCCCCGGCGATCCGCCCATCGGGCCGCGCCGATTGCTCACCTATGGATTAGGCGGCCTATGGTTATTAGACGGCCTGCTTCAGGCTCAGCCTGCCATGGTTACCCGGTTTATCGGCGGATATCTGGAGCCCCTGGTGCGAAGTCAGCCTGCTTTCATGATCCCGATGCTTCATCTGGGCATGCACGTCTGGGATCTTGACCCGGTCGGCTTTAATTTAGCCGCTACGTGGCTTCAAATCGGTATTGGAGCTTTGATGTTGCTGAGTGGCGAAAGTCGCTGGCGCCGCCTGGCTCTGTACATATCGATCGGTTGGAGTCTTTTAGTATGGAGCCTAGGCGAGGCTTTTGGCAGCCTATTCGCGGGGGGCAGTTGGTTTTTGGGCAGTCCGGGCTCGGCGTTGCTCTACGCCTTACTGGCCCTCGTGCTCCTCTGTCCGGCCGAGCGCTGGCTTAGACGGGACTTTCACCGGGTGTGGCAGGGAGGCATTGCCGGTTTATGGTGGCTAGCTCTTAGCCTGCAACTCTGGCCCAGAAACGGTTGGTGGACGTCAAGCGCGGCGGATTACGTGCGCAACATGGCGGTGATGCCGCAACCGCGTCTGTTCTCAGGCCCGCTTTATGCTTGGGCCACGTCGTTGGCGGCCCATCCCTTAGGCTGGAACCTGGCCTTGTCGCTGATGCTCTTCATCTTGGCGCTGGCCTGGAGCTTGAGGCCGCCGACGCTCACCCTATGGACGGCAACATTTTTCTTTACGCTGGGTAGTTGGACGTTTGGCCAAGACCTCGGTGTTCTCGGTGGCATGGGCACCGACCCTAACAGCGGCGTGGTTTTGTTATTAGCGTTGGTGGTCTATGCCTGGATGGCCGGTTTGTTGCCAAACCATCGCACCTCTTCCCGTCTTCCACGTGAACCCAAGCCGGACTCGCCCATCGCGATCGTCCAAGAACCATTCTCGAACTAACGCCAAAGGGGACTTCTTCGATGATGAAACTTGTCACCACCTATCCGTTCAAAGAAAAAGAGCTGACCCGCCTCAGGCAGTTGGGCTATGAAGTGGAACATTTCGCCACGGACCATGCCCTCGACGCGTCGCCCCAGACGGCTCAGGCCGAGGTGGTCGTGGCCAGCCATCGCACCCTTACGGAAGAACGTCTCGATCGCATGGCAGGGCTTCTTTGGGTGCAGCTTCCCCATGTTGGTATTGAACGCCTCGATATGGAATATTTTCGCCGACGCCGGATCTTGGTCACCAATGCCCGAGGAGCCTTAGGTATGCCGCTCGCCGAAGATATTTTGACCAAGATGTTGATGTTCGCGCGCATGAGTCCCCAATATTTACAAAATCAGGCCCGCCATCAATGGAAGTCCGTCGCGGGCACCACCAACCTTAGTGGCAAGACGCTGGGCATCATCGGCACCGGAGATATTGGCAGCGAGACGGCAAAACGGGCGAAAGCCATGGAAATGGAGGTTCTTGGGATCAACACCAAGGGCCGTCCCGTGGTCCCGTTCGATCGCGTCTTCGCCACCGAGTCGCTCCACGACATGCTACCCTTATGCGACTATGTCGTGCTGGCCTGTCCCTTGACCCAAAAGACCCAAGGCATGATAGGCTTTCAGCAGTTAAGCTTGATGCGGCCCGAGACCGTCCTGATCAATATCTCTCGAGGCGGCTTAATCGATGAGCCCTCGTTGCTCGAGGCCCTGACTTCGGGCCACATCAAAGGGGCGGGACTCGATGTCTTCGTCGACGAGGTAGAGCACGGTCGGCTGCGCACGGATAGCCCCTTTTGGGATTTGCCCAATGTCATCATCACTCCCCACCAAGGCGGGGACGGAGACCAATTTTATCAACGCTTTAGTGCGATGTTTATCGCCAACGCTGCCGAGTTCATTCAGGGCCATCACGAGGCCATGGCCAACCTTCGAGACTACGATCAGGGTTACTAGTTCCCCCGCGAGCTTAAGGAGAAAGGAATACTCCCTAAGCTCACGGGAGCTCCACCAGCTCGCCTAGAGCGCAGTCATGCCTCCATCCACCACCAAGAGCGACCCGTAGCTGAAGCTGTTTTCCGGCGACAATAAAAACCAGACAGCCTCGGCGATCTCCTTCGGGGTTCCCATCCGGCCGATGGGCTGGCGCTCGGCCATTTTGGCGATGGCGGCGGCGGGATCTGGATCGTTGGCCGTGATCCGCTCTACCCAGGGCGTTTCCACGGTGCCCGGCACGACCGCATTCACGCGGATTCCCGCCTGGTGAAAATCTGCATGCAGCGATCGGGTGAAAGCCAGGACTGCGCCCTTACTGGCCGAATATGCGGCCCGATCCCGAATCCCCACCGTTCCCGCGATGGAACCCACGTTGACGATGGCGCCCCATTTTCTGGCGATCATGTCGGGCAAGAAGGCCCGACTGACTAAAAACGGGCCCATCACGTTGACTTCTAAAATCCGCCGAAACTCCTCGGAAGTGGTCGTTAGAGCCGTTCCAGCGCTGCCGACGCCAGCGTTATTGACCAGATAGGACACGTCGCCGAGCCGTTGATGAATCTGGTCGCGAGCTCTTTCAATGCTCGCTTCGTTGGTCACATCGAGCGCTACCGCCAAGCCCTGGCCGCCACCTCTACGAAAATCTTGGACGGCGCGTTCGGCCGCCTCGAGATTGACATCGGCGACCACGACGCTAAGCCCGGCCGCAATCAGCCGCTGACTAATTGCATAACCGATGCCCGAGGCGCCACCAGTAACCACCGCCACTTTAGGCTGACCTTCTACCATCCAGCTTGTCCCCCTTTGCCGTATCGTCTATTGCGGGTCCGAAGGATCGAAAGTATAAGCAAAGTGATATTGGCCCGATCCCACCTGTATCCAAGGGCTATTGGTTTCGGCATGGAGGGGACTATCCGCATTGCTTTCAAACCCCTGTACGTGAGCATGGGGAAACTCCACGGTGGCCCGCGTGTTGGCGGGTATGGATAAGTCCAAGCGGAACGTTTTGCCTTTGACCTGCCAATGACTGCGAATGGGGCCGTAGAGGGAACGATATTCGGCCGTAACCGAGTCCAATCCCGGACCGGGCTTTGGCCGAATATGCATCCTTTGAAACCCCGGATGCTCTTCCCCAGGTTGAATCCCCGCAACCACCAAATAGAGCCACTCCCCAACCGCTCCGTAGGCATAGTGGTTAAAGGAGTTCATGTCAGGGCTCCAAAAACTACCGTCCGGTTTAATGCCATCCCAATGCTCCCAAATGGTGGTGGCACCCTTGGTGATGGGATAAAGCCAGGAAGGATAGTCCGTCTGTAGTAGGAGTTGATACGCCGTCTCGATCGCTCCAAACCGCGATAAAACGGGAAGCAGATAGGGGGTACCCACAAATCCGGTGGTGAGATGACCATGGTTTTGTTCAATAAGATCCACTAGCGACTGGAGCACGCGCGCTCGGTGCGCGGGCTCGAGCAGATCAAACGCCAGCGCCAAGACGTGGGCCGTTTGGGTAGGCACCGCCAGCCTTCCCGTAGGCGTGACAAACTCATCACGAAAGGCGCCGCGAATGCGTTGGTGAAGATCCTCGTATTTCGCATGATCGCTGGTTAGGCCCAAGGCGCGCGCGGCCTTGGCCAAGAGCTCGGTGGAACGTGCGTAAAAAGCGTTCGTGATAAAGTCGATGGCCGTTGCCCCTACGTAACTACCTGGATGGGCATCAAGCCCCAGCCAATCCCCGTAGTGAAATCCCCCTTGATAGGTTTCGACGCGGGGTCCGGTGTCACGCATATAATCGACCCAGGCCTTCATACTGGGATATTGTTCGGCCAACAGCCTACGGTCCCCAAAATGGCTGAACAGGGTCCAGGGGCAAATGACGGCCGCATCGGCCCAGGCGGCACTTCCGTGCGAATCCGACTTAAGCACATTCGGAATGACGTGCGGCACCGAACCGGAAGGCAGTTGCTCGGCCGCCAGGTCGCGCAGCCATTTCGTGAAAAACGGCATCACTTGCATGTTAAAACTTGCCGTTCCAATGAAGACTTGGGCGTCTCCCGTCCAGCCTAGCCGTTCATTACGCTGAGGACAATCGGTAGGGATGTCCAGAAAGTTGCCCCGCTGGCTCCAGACGATATTTTGCTGCAGGCGGTCCACCAGAGGGTTGGAACAGCTAAACTCCATCGTGCGTTCCAAATCGGTATGCATCACTTCGGCGCGGAGGATATCTTTAAGCCTAGCCGACTCACTGGCGGGAAGACCGGTCACCCGAACGTAGCGAAATCCTTGAAAGCTAAACTCTGGGGCGTAAACCTGGTCTTTCGCTCCGGCGATATAGGTGACTTTCTGGCGCGCCTTGCGAAGATTGTCGGTGTAGAAATTGCCCGCTTGGTCGAGCACTTCGGCGTGCTCTAAGGTCACGCTGGTGGCTTCGGGCAAATGCCATTCAGCGCGCACCCTTCCGGTAAGGTTTTGTCCGAAGTCGATCAGCGTTTCACCGTTGGGACTGGTGAAAACGGTCTTAGGCAAAAGCACCTCGGTGACGCGCGTGGGTAGGTTCTCATCGGCGGTGATCGTCTGATAGCCATAGTCTAGATGGTCCACCTGGGACCATCCGCTGTCGTCCATTCCGGGCTCTGCCCAGCCAGGAATGGCCAGCCTGCCATCATAGGTCTCACCGTGATAAAACTCCGAGAACACAATGGGACCAGGATGGTGGTGCCAGTGCTCGTCCGAAGTCACGACCAGCGAATCGCTGGCGGTGTCATAGAGTTCAAGCAATAGCGCGCGCCGCAAGGAAGCAGTCGATCGCTGATCATTCCACCCGATCTCCCCGGCATACCACCCATTGGCCAGCATCGCACCGATCACATTTTCCCCGGGTCTGAGCCATGGGGTGACATCATAGACCTGATATTGCAAGCGGTGGGGGTAGCTCGTCCAGCCTGGAGCGAACCATCGATCGCCGATGCGGTGCCCGTTGAGATACAAGGCGTAGATGCCTAGCGATGTGGCGTAGACGCGGGCGGATCTCGGTACGGCGGCGAGCTGGAATGCCCGACGAAACAAAGGGACCATGGCCGAATCGCCCTTACCCTCTGGAGGATCCGCCGTAATCCATTGCCCTTGCCAGGAGTCCCGGCTTCCCATCCCGGTTTCAAACCAGGTCGGTTGGCTCCATGGCGAGGACTCCCCCTGCACACTTTGAATCCTGACCCGGAGCCAGTACCGGCGACGCGGGCTTAACGGTTCTCCCTGGTATTCCACCTGCACCGATTGCTCTTTGGAGACGACACCGCTGTCCCAAATAAGATCCCTACTTTCTGGATCGCGCGCCACGGTCAGTTGATAGCTCGCCTGCATCACGTCTCGCGCATCGCTTTCGATGCGCCAACTAAATCTTGGATGCTCTACGTCGATGCCTAACGGAGTCACGCGGTATTCGGTACGCACGTCAACTACTGCTAGCATTCCCATTCTCTCCCTATAAAGAATTATCTTTGGCTGTTTATACCATACACCTTCAGCACCCTGGATGGATGAGGACATGGACGAAAAAAGTACGCTTAACGGCCTTTATGCCGCCGAGCCTTATAGACCGCGTTGTGCGAGTTCCCCCTTGCGAGCGCAATGCCGTGCGCGCCGTCGAAATATGGGGGCGTACAGCCACTCGTACGCGCTCACGCGAGACAGGTTTCCCCTGACTTTTTTGTGCTCGCCCACCTACACCTTCTTCTAGATGACCCAAAGCGCCCGCCAGTAGCAGCCACCTTGACCGCATCTCTCTATTCAAGTATTCTCTTGATTACTTGAATAGGGAGGTGCCCCATGCCCAAAGCGCGTGCCTGGAAGGATGCGCTCTATCACGAGTTTGCCCGCGTTGGCAAAGCCTTGGCCAGCCCCCGTCGTCTGGAATTGCTGGATCTTCTCAGCCAGGGCCCCAAAAGTGTGGAGAGCTTGGCCCACGAGCTCGAGGCGACGGTCGCCAACGTCTCCCAACATCTTCGGATCTTGGCGCAAGCGCAGTTGGTCCAAAGCCAACGATCGGGGACGTTTGTCATCTACCGCCTCGCCCATCCACATATCGTCGCCCTGCTGCACCAAATCCAGGCCGTGAGTGAAGGGCTTCATGCCGAGATACGCGAGTGGCGTCAAGCTTGCCTCAGCGACCGCGATGCCTTGCCGCCGGTCACGACGCAAGAGCTGCAACAACTCATCGCTTCGGGCGACGTCTACCTCATCGATGTCCGCCCGGCTGCCGAATACGCCGCTGGGCATCTTCCGGGAGCCCTCTCGGTACCCTTGCCCGAAGTCGCATGTCACTTTCAGCACTGGGATGATTCGCGGCCGATCGTTGCCTATTGTCGTGGACGCTACTGTCTTTATGCCCAAGATGCCGTAGAGATTCTACGCCAGCATGGGGTGAAATCCCGGCGCACCGAGGTGGGGGTGTGGGAATGGCCCGGCGGCGCCCCAGTGGAGTAAGGCACTGGCCATCCCTATCGAACCCCGGTAAATGGTCGAGTAGGTGGGCTTTACGTGAAAAGGTCGGCTTCTTCATCACACCTGATGCATGATCCAATGGGAAGGCCCCACCGTCGCGCGAAGTCCGCGCAACCAGGCGGAGTGTGTCGAGTGGAGGTTGGAGTGCTTGCCGTATCCATTGCTTATTCCCGCCATGGTGGCGGCTACGGCCCAAGGAGGTGAATCGGATGGCGACCCCCGTCCCGGGCCTCCGACGCCATCGTTGCCCGTTTCTCTGGCTCGCGCTAAACGTGGCGCTGGTTGGCGCCACCCTGGGAGTAGAACGCACGGTCGTGCCGCTACTGGGCCATCAGGTCTATCATGTGGGCTCGGCCGTCGCCCTTACCTTCATTTCGTCCTTCGGCCTTGCCAAAGCCTTGATTAATCTCGGTGCGGGACGGTGGTCGGATCGGATTGGCCGCCTGCCCGTGTTGCGCCTGGGATGGCTTATGGGCGTGCCCATGGTGGCGCTCCTGCTTAGTGTGCATGCCTGGTGGGCAGTGATTGTGGCCAACGTCTTTTTAGGTGCCAATCAAGGGCTCGCCTGGACGATGACGATCAATGCCCAGCTCGACCTCGTCACCACGAGCGAACGGGGCCTGGCCATGGGCATCAATGAAGGCATGGGCTACCTCGGGGTCGCCGGGGCCACCATCGCCTCCGGGTTCCTAGGCGCCCACGGTCATTTGCTTACCCGGCCCTTTTGGCTCATCTGCGGTATCGTGGTCACCGGTGGCGCGATTAGTTTCGGCGTCATTCGAGAGACCCACGGCCCCGTCAAACCTGAAACTGCTCCGCCCAGGACCCCTATGCGCCAGCTTTTTGCCGAGACCACCTGGACCCACCCTGCCCTCTCCAGCATGACCGCGGGCGGCTTCGTGAACAAACTGGCTGACACCACCGCTTGGGGGGTCTTGCCGCTCTATTTTGCCAGCCAGCATCTCACCTTGCCCGCTATTAGCGTGATAGCTGGCGTCTACGGCGGGGTGTGGGGAGCAGGCCAGTTTGCCACCGGCCTCTGCTCCGACCATGTCGGGCGCAAGCCTCTCATTGTCGGGGGACTGCTCCTCTTGGCCGTTGGGCTCGCAGGCACGGCCTGGCTCCACGGTTTTGGCAGTTGGCTGGCCATGGCAGCGCTTATGGGGGTCGGCATGGCCATGGTCTACCCCGTGCTTAACGCAGCCGTGGCCGACGTCGCACCGCCCGAAAACCGTGGGGCCATCGTGGGCGTCTATCGCTTGTGGCGGGACGGGGGATATGCCGTGGGTGGCATCTTATTAGGTGTGCTCGGTGCCACCCTAGGCGCGCGTGGGAGTATGGTCTTGGTGGCCGCGCTGGTCGTCCTGGCAACGGGCCTCATCACCCTGCGCATGCCAGAGACCCACCTTTCTCCCTAGGCGCTTTCCATCTTGTGGCGCCGGGCGTAGGCGAACCACCAAATGACTAAAACCACGAGCCATAACGCTCCCGCCCACACCGAGACCTTGGTCAGGGGAGAAATAGCGATGGCCAAAAACGTTCCTGTAATCAAGACCAGGCCGATGATGGGCAGAATGGGCCAGCCGGGCATGGGATAGCGTAGCTTGTTGGGAAAGCGGCGGCGAAAGAGCAATTCTGAAATTAAAATGGTTCCCCAGGTCCATAAGGCTGCAAATGAGGCGGCGCTCGAAATCCAGACATAAACGGAACCTGGAGCCAGGTAAATGAGGAGAATCCCGACCGACATGAACGCTCCCGTAACCGACACCGCCCATTTGGGGATCTTGCGACGACTAAGGGCTTTGACTGACTTTGGCAAAAAGCTCTTATCTGCCATGGAAAACAGCATGCGGCTACCCCCATAAAGCCCCGTGTTGGAAGAGGATAGGCCTGATGTAATGATGATGGCATTAATCACCGTGGCCGCCGCCGGCACTCCCACTCGCGCAAACAGTAGCACATAGGGACTGGTATGACGGCCCACCAAGGCGGACCAGGGAAAGGCTATGAGCATGACAAAGATGGATCCGAGATATAAGATGAGGATGCGCCAACTCACGTTGGAGACGGCCTGAGGCATGCTTTCGAGGGGATCCTTGGACTCTCCCGCGGTAACAGCCAGCGTCTCTACCCCACTGTAGCCCAAGATGACCAACGAGAAGGCTTGCAGCATGCCTCCAATTCCTTTAGGGAAAAATCCGTGATACTGCCACAAATTCGCGAATCCTGCCTGATGGTGACCGCCTCCGCTTAAGGCGATGATCGCAAGGCTCAGTCCGACGACGATAAAGGCCGTAATCGCGAAAATTTTGAGCACAGCAAACCAAAACTCGACTTCGCCAAAGACGGCCACCGTCGTCAGGTTGGCCGCTGTGAATAGGGCTAGAGCGATCAGTCCTGGAATCCACGGGGGAAAGTGGGGAAACCAATATTGGATCAAAAGGCCGATCGCCGAGAGTTCGGACATGACCGTAGAGACCCAGAAGAACCACCACATGCCTCCCGTGATGAAGCCGGCCATAGGCCCCAAAGCCCGCTCGGCATGGCGGCTGAAGGAGCCCGCCAGGGGATCTTCCACGGTCATCTCGCCCAAGGCCCGCATCATAATCATGACAATCAAGCCACCTACGGCATAATCCAATAAAATGGAGGGCCCCGCCAATTGCAGCGCCACTCCTGAACCATAAAAGAGGCCGACTCCGATAACGCCTCCCATGGAAAGTAGTTGAATCTGGCGATTCGATAACGCTCGATTGAGTCCTTGGGTGCGTAAACGGTGTTTTGGCATAGCTCCTCCCGAGCGAGTATTCCCCATTACCAAACTTGCGGTTCAGTCTTTAGCCACGAACTATAGCACACGCCGAGCCCCTTTTTGCGTTTTCGCGGGTGCGAGCGGCTTTTTACCGCGCGTGTCTCGGCAGCGCTTGCGCCGTTTTGCTCGCCCCGATAAGCTTGCGGTTCAAACTGCCGGCCAGATCAAAGCAAACCCAGGCTTAATGCCATGCCAATGGCGACTCGGCGTAGGGCAATCACCGTCAATTCGTCTAAAACGGCAAAAATGCCGCTCGAGGTGCGCTACAATAAAGGGCAATCACATCACGAAAGCAATTTCATTCACTCTAGAAGGTGAGGCCTGGCCATGTTGACGGAAAAAAAGCTGCAAGCCCGATTGCGAGAACTCCAAGCCTATCGATACCGGGACCCAATGACCATCGACACGTGGATGTTTGCGGAGGACGAGGGGCATGACCCTGGTGCTCGGCCGGCACCGACGCTATACGGTCGCCCGATGCGTTTAGGCGAGGAATGGGGTGGAAGAGATGCGTACGCTTGGCTGTCGCAGTCGGTGGCTATCCCCTCAGACTGGGAAGCCAAGAGTATCGTAGGCCGCTTTAACTTTGGCTCCGAGCCGGGTCACAACTCCCCCTTCGAAGCCATGCTTTTTGTAGATCAGGCCCCCTATCAAGGGGTCGACGCCAACCATGGTGAAGTTTTTTTACCCAAGGAGGCGGCCGGTCGCACGCTCTTGCTGCAGTTTCGCCTTTGGGCGGGTTTGCGAGGGCCGGGCCAAAATCGCCATCGCTTGCACCAGGCCGAAATTGCTTGGCTGGATGAAGAGGTTGACGATCTGTGGTTCACCGCCCAAGCCGTATGGGAAACGGTTGATGCCTTGGATGCCCACCAAGCGTCCCGATCCCCGCTACTCACCGCGCTTAATCTTAGCTTCAATCTCGTCGATTGGCAGCATCCGAAAAGCGCCTCCTTTTATCAGTCGCTGTACCACGCTCGAAGCACCTTGCTGGCTTCACTGGCTAAAATTCCCTGGGCAACCCCGCTGACGATCAAATCGGTGGGACACACCCACATTGACGTCGCCTGGTTATGGCGCCTCAAGCACACCCGGGAAAAGGCCGCGCGCTCGTTTGCTACCGTTCTCCGCCTGATGGAGCGATTCCCCGACTACATATTTTTTCAATCACAGCCGCAACTTTACGAATACGTACGCCAAGACTACCCTGAACTGTACCAGCAAATTCAGGCCCGTATCGCCGAAGGTCGGTGGGAAGCCGATGGCGCGATGTGGCTGGAAGCAGACTGCAACATTCCATCGGGGGAGTCGTTGGTGCGCCAAATCCTCTTTGGCACGCGGTTCTTTCGCCAGCAATTTGGTCAGACCTGCCGCGTGCTCTGGCTTCCTGATGTCTTTGGCTACAGTTGGGCCCTACCCCAGATCCTAAAGAAGTCGGGCATAAACAGCTTTTGCACCACCAAGATAAGCTGGAATCAGTTCAACCGGATGCCGCACGACACATTCAAGTGGCGCGGCATGGATGGCAGCGAGGTGTTGGCGCATTTTCTGACCACTCCCGAAGTGAGAGATTGGCGCGATCCGGACCACTGGTTTGCCACCTATAACGGACGCATCACGCCGGGCACCGTGCTCGGCACATGGATGCGCTATCAAGACAAAGAAATCAATCAAGATCTCTTGATCGCCTACGGCTATGGCGACGGCGGCGGAGGGGTCACCCGGGAAATGTTGGAGATGCGCCGACGTTTAGAAGCCATGCCGGGATTGCCACAGGTGAAGACGGGACGCGTCGATCAATATTTCGATAAGCTGCACCAGACCCTGCAAGAGAGCCAAGGCTACGTCCACACCTGGGACGGCGAACTCTATTTAGAGTATCATCGCGGCACCTACACCAGCCAAGCCTATCAGAAGCGGACCAATCGCCGTTTAGAGCTTCTCTACCGCCAGGCTGAGTGGCTTAACGTAGCGACCTCGCTTTTAGCAAGAAGAGATCCGGCCGCGTCGCAAGAGACCCTTAATCAGGGTTGGAAGATCATCTTACGCAATCAGTTCCACGACATTATCCCGGGGTCGTCTATCCGCGAGGTGTACCAAGACAGCCGCATTGAGTACCAAGAGGCTGAGTCCATCGGCTCTCAGGTGATGAACCAAGCGCTGAACCCGATCAGGGCCAAGGATACGCCGCCCTTGAGCTTTACCATGCTCCACTCGCAAGCAGGCCCGTGGGCCGGAGTCGTGCACGTGGCGACGCCTGAGCAGGGCTTAACCTTCGTGGACGCGGCGGGCCACGAGCTTTCCAGCCAAGCGTTCGACCAAGGCTATTTGGTTCAGACCACGCCGTTTGGCGGGCTTGGGTGGACGACGATTCATGCTCGCCCTACCCAAAGCCCAGTCCCTGACGGACCCTTTCAGATTGGCCAGGGACAGCTGAAAACCCCTCACTATCTCCTAGAATGGGACGAATCCGGTCAATGGACCCGTCTATATGATGTCGACCATGACCGTGAGGTGTTGGCTCCGGGGACCAAAGGCAACGTCCTTCAAGTGTTTGAGGATAAGCCCATCAACTTTGACGCATGGGACATCGACATCTTTTACCAAGAAAAGATGAAGGTCATCGACCGCTTGGAACGCGTGGAAACCCTGAGCCTCGGTCCCGTCGCCGCCGTTTTGCGATTTGTCTGGCGCTACGACCAATCCCTCGTGCAACAAGACCTCATGGTCTACGCTCAAAGTCGACGCATCGACCTGCGGACTGAGGTCGACTGGCATCAGCGCCAAGAGCTACTCAAGGTCGCTTTTGCGGTGGATGTTCGCAGCAATCAGGCAACCTACGATATGCAATTCGGCAATCTGAAGCGTCCCACTCATTGGAACACCAGTTGGGACATGGCCAAGTTCGAAGTCGTCGGCCATCAGTGGGCCGACTTGTCGGAAATGGGTTACGGCGTGGCTTTGGCCAATGACTGCAAATACGGCTATGACATTCGCGATAACGTGATCCGACTTTCTCTGATCAAATCGGCGATTGCCCCCGATGAAGAGGCCGACCAAGGGCATCATCCGTTTACCTATGCCTTGATTCCCCACGCTGGCGACTTCTTTGCAGGCCAGGTCGCACCCCTGGCCTGGGACCTCAACTGCCCGATCCAGGCGATACCGGGATCCCTGGCACAGCCTAGCTTTCAGCTGTTCGATGTCATAGGCGAAGGCGTCCAAGTGGATGCCGTCAAATGGTCGGAAGAGGGCAAATCCGCCGTGATCCGCGTCCATGAATACAGCGGAGGACGGCGGACGGTCAAGTTTATGAGCCAACTTCCCATCCGCACTTGGCACGAGTGCAACCTCATGGAAGACCCAGAAGGCTACTGCCCCTCGAACGGACCTTTTCAAGCCACGTTGACCGCATACGAGATCAAGACCTTCTTGGTGGAATTTGAGTAAGTCCTGCTGGAGAATTTCGTCGGTTGGGCAGAATACTGGTAGTTTCAACTAACGGGAGGCGATGCTGTCGTGACCAAAGATCCGTCCGTCGATGCAGGACTCGACCTGGACCGTCGTCGGATAATTTTGATTGTCATTGGTCTGCTCTTGGGCATGCTCTTGGCAGCACTCGATCAAACCATTGTCGCCACCGCCCTACCAACCATCGCTGGAGATCTTCATGACCTATCCCATTTGGCTTGGATCGTCACCGCCTATCTATTGACCTCTACGGTGTCCACGCCGTTATGGGGAAAGCTGGGCGACCTTTACGGTCGCAAAATCTTCTTTCAACTTTCCATCATCATCTTTTTAGTAGGTTCGGTGCTATCTGGCCTCAGCACCTCCATGCTCGACCTGATTTTATCCCGGGCGTTGCAAGGCATCGGCGGCGGCGGTCTCATGGTAGGGGCCCAGACCATCATCGCCGATGTGGTCTCTCCTCGCGAGCGAGGACGATATCAAGGCATGTTTGGAGCGGTCTTTGGCGTGACCAGCGTGATTGGACCGCTGATTGGCGGATTTTTGGTGCAACACCTGTCTTGGCACTGGATCTTTTATGTCAATCTACCCATCGGCATCATAGCGCTGATCGTTACCGCGGCCGTCTTGCCCAGCACGTTGACGCGGCTAAGACACGTGGTCGACTACCTAGGAACGGCCCTCTTGACGGCCGTAGCCACCTGTCTGGTGCTCTTGACCACGTTTGCGGGTACGACCTATCGCTGGGGCTCTTATCCAATTTTGGGTTTAGCAGCCGCTTCCCTGCTCGGCCTCGTCGCCTTCATTTGGGTAGAAAAAAGGGCGGTCGAGCCTGTGCTCCCCCTACCGCTATTTCGCAACAGCGTGTTTTCCGCGACCAGCGCGATTGGGTTTGTCGTGGGATTTGGCATGTTCGGGGCCATCACCTATCTTCCACAATACATGCAGGTCGTCCGCGGGGCCAGTCCCACCAACTCGGGTCTCGAACTCTTGCCCATGATGGCCGGACTCCTTTGCACCTCGATCGTATCCGGCATCTTGATTAGCCGTTGGGGTCGCTACAAGATCTTTCCCATCTTGGGCACCGCTTTCATGACCATTGGGATGTATCTCCTATCGTTGATGGGTGTAGGCACCTCAATTTTAGCCAGCGGGGTGTACATGTTTGTTCTGGGTGTGGGTTTGGGTGGCGTCATGCAGGTGCTCGTCATCGCCGTGCAAAATGCCGTGGGGTACGAAGAGCTTGGCGTGGCTACGGCCGGAGCCACATTTTTCCGATCGATCGGCGGATCGTTTGGCACGGCGGTATTCGGTGCGTTGTTTGCGGGGCGATTTGCCTTCAACCTTCGCAAGTATTTCACCACCGTGCACCTTCCCTCTCACTTCAATGCCGCCGCCGGGGCCAGTCCGGCCGCTTTAGCCAAGTTGCCTCCCCTAGTCCATGCGCGGTTTATCCACGCCTATGCCGCTTCGCTGCATTATGTCTTTTTAGTGGCGGTACCTATCTCCCTGGTAGCTTTCGTATTGAGTTGGCTTCTTAAAGAAGTCCCTCTTCGAAAGACGGTGGGAGCCACTAATCCTGCCGATACCTATGCGCCCACGGCGATGCCCGCCATCCGCACTTCCTTCGAGGAGTTAGCCCGGAGTCTATCCGTCTTGGCTGAGCATGACAACCAGGTTGTCGTTTTTAAGCATTTAGTCGATC
>JAJZZI010000033.1 GCA_021797635.1 Bacillota bacterium
CGGCGTCTACCATCATAGTATGACCACACACGCTCAGCGCATTGTCTGGATGGCTGGCCTCGGACTTTTTTTGGCGACCTTGGACACCGGGATTATTAATATCGCCTTACCCACCTTGCAAACGGCATGGCATACGACCGCCGCCACCATCACCTGGACGGTCGTCGCCTACACCGTGACATTAGCCGGTACTGTGCCTTTTGGGGGCGACTCGCTGACCGAATCGGGTCGCGGCGGCTCTTTTGGTGGGGGCTGATCGGATTTGCTGTGACATCGGGCGCCTGTGGTGCGGCACCCTCGCTCGGATGGCTCATCGCCGCCCGAGCTCTGCAAGGCCTGGCGAGTGCCATGATTCAAGGCACCGCTATTGCCCTGGCTACGGTGAGTCTCTCACCAGCCGACCGAACTTTAGCCACTGGCACACTTGCCCTATTCCAAGGGCTTGGCCCGGTGATTGGTCCTACCCTCGGCGGGATCTTACTGACGTGGACTTCGTGGCGCGGACTTTTTTGGGTCAATCTTCCGGTCACTATCCCGTTAATCGTGCTCTTAGCTCGTCGGCATACACCACCACCTCTACGGACAGAAGAGGCACCGCCAATGGGTGTGACCGGGAACGGACTCCTCATGCTCACCGTCTCCACGGGGTTGCTGGCGATGACCGTGCCTGGTCCTATGCGTGCACTGTGGATAGCCACCGCGATAGCCGCAGCGGTAGGGACCCTGTGGTGGGAACGTCGATCCCAGGCTCCCTTGATTCCCCGTCGTTTGTGGTCATCCCGGACGTTTTGGTCGGATCTCGGCGCCATTGTGATAGTCGGAGGGGCCACGGCACTTGGCTTCATGGTGCCTCCTTATATGTTGCATCTGTGGGGACATTGGCCGCCATGGCAAGTCGGTCTCATTAACCTGTCGGCCCCGTTGATGCTCGTGGTGTTCTCACGGCCCTCGAGCCGTTTGCTCAAACGGCGAAGCGCCGCGCACGTGATGCTTGGAGGGCTCGGGCTCATGGCGGGGGCCTTTGCCGTCCTGGCCATCACCGCCGGGAATCGGTCGCCCCTCCTCCTTATCCTCTGGCTCGGATCGTACGGGCTCGGGGCAGCCGCCTTCTTTCCCGCCAACCTGACGGGCATCCTGGGCGTGGCGGGAAGGGATACGCAGGGGACTATGGGCGCTCTTCAGCGGATGGCGATTAATCTAGGGACGGCCTTCGACGCCGCCGTGGTGGGGGCGTTCCTGATCCATGGCGCGCAGGCCGGGCCTGGGGTATCCCAAGCGGGGATTCGCGCCAGTTGGGTCTATGGCATGACAACACTGCTGGTGGCGATGGGAGGACTCTGGTTGGCCCACCATCCACGGAAGACCCCGTTCAACGCCGGGTGAGACCGTCGGTCAGATTGCCTGCACCCTCCCATAAACGAGGTCTCGGCACCTTGGTATCGACGACTGTCCCGGGCACCTGTGCTCGATCAAGGCTCTAGCGACACATCCATCATCGTCTGCGACGAAATGTCCGTCGACGTCGTCGCCGACACACTCCCCATTACGATGGGAAGGGCGAAATACAGCCGGCGACGTTCTTTCTGACCCTGCTACAGTAGAGCAACTGTACGTTCGTCGGTATCTATCCTGACCGCCACTCCATGGATTCGGGGGCTCATCGAGGCGGTCAGCGCCTTGGGCGGAGTTCCCCACATGGTGGGCCGTGAAACCCCAAGCCTCTTGCCATCATAGCCTCGGTCGACATGATGGGGCGCTCCGCCATGTTCACATACGCACATGGCTACTCAGAGTGCGATGTGCCGAGAGATTGGTCAGCGTAGGGATTGGCAGCAGAAATCGTCAGCTTTGCGCCTCCCACAGGGCATATAAGCGTTGCTTTAAATCCCGAAATCCCCTTCTGGTCAACGCGGAGATGGCCAGGACGGGAGAAGCCGCAAAGTGATCCCGATGCGCCGAAGGTTGAAAGCGACGGACGTCGGCTTTGTTCAGCACAATCAGCGTAGGGGCAATCCGGGTGGCCAGGCCCATCAGGGCGTCGTCTAGGGGAGACACGGTGCTGAGACCTCCATCAATGACGAGCAAGATCATCTGGGCATAGAATAGTTCTTCAAGACTTGAAGCCATTGCCCGCCGTTGTCGAGCCTCTCCCGGCACCCCTTCCATGATGCCTGGTGTGTCTACCAACACCAGGCTGGTCTCGGTCGACTTGCCTGGGTTGAGGCTCGCTCGAAGAGGAACCACATGCTTGTGGGCCACGTACGACACGCATTCTCGCCGCGATCTCTCTAGGGAGAGCCTGTCAGGCGGGTGGGCGTCCTTCACGATTTCGTTACAGCCTAAATAGGCGGCAAAGTTAATCAAGAGCAGGGTTTTCCCCACGTTCGGCTGACCGACTAACACGACGCGCACGTGCTTCCCCCTCACCACGATGACAGTTGAAAATCGCTGCCGCGCAACTCCATCAACGCCTCGCGCGACGGCGGCTGACTGGTTTTAGGCAACCGCGTAAGCCGGAGAGCTTGGCGCCGCATGGCATGCTCGATCAAATTTCTCACCATTCGGGCATTACCTGCGTGGGGATGCTGCGTGCCTTCAAGTTTTTCAAAATAGCGTTCCAACTCCGTCTCGACGTCCCGTGCCAGGTGGTATTGTCGCTCGCGCAGCTGATAGCGAACGATGGCCACTAGCTCCCCCGGAGAATAGTCGGGGAAGTCCAAGATGGTGCTAAATCGAGACCGCAGTCCGGGGTTAATATCGATAAACGCATTCATTTCGCGAGGATAGCCGGCTAAAATCAAGATAAACTGACCTTTTTGATCTTCCATGGCCTTGACCAAAGTATCAATCGCTTCTTTGCCAAAGTCCTTTGCACCTCCGCGAGCCAGAGAATATGCCTCATCCACAAACAAGATGCCTCCAAGCGCTCGACGGATGGCTTCGCGAGTCTTTTGCGCGGTGTGCCCAATGTACTCGCCGACCAAATCAGCTCGCTCCACCTCCACTAAATGTCCTTTGCTTAATACTTCACTGGTGCGAAAGACCTTACCCAAAATGCGTGCCACCGTAGTCTTCCCCGTTCCCGGCGGCCCTTTAAAGACCATGTGCATCATCTGGGCCTCTGACTTTAGACCGGCCGCCTGGCGAAGATTTTGAATCTGCACGAAGGCTTGGATTTCCCGAACCATGGCTTTCACTTGAACCAATCCCACCAAGGCGTCTAGTTCTTGAAGCGCCCCATCGTCGACCTCGCTCCGCACCACTTCTCCGACGGTCGGGCTTGGCTTGCTGGCAGGGGTCAATTGCTGCAGATAGCGGACCGCAGACTGCCCACCTATGCGTCCGCCCTCCAACCAATAGAGAACCTCTTGCCGACTTCGCGGAGCTCGGTCTTCGTCGTTTTTAACCAATTCCGGCATGAAGACACTCCTTGTAGCCTGACATCCACGCGCCTAACCTGAAGGCTGGCCGCTTGCAGACGGTACAGTATACGTGAACCCGCCAGGAGTCCTGCCGGAATTGGGCTTTACCCCGGCCTAAAACCTTACCCAATTTAGGCAAGGTTTGGCAATGCAAGCATATCTATACAAAGATCGTATCGCTAAGCCAGGAGGAACATTCATGAA
>JAJZZI010000146.1 GCA_021797635.1 Bacillota bacterium
TTGGGATGGAAGCACGACGCCGAACCAAGGACAGGGCCAGCTCGTTTACCAAGGAGGCGGGTTAAATAAGCCTGCGGGAATCACCTTGGATCCCCTTAATGGCGACCTGTTAGTGGTGAATCAAGGCAATAACCGCCTGGTGGAGGTTGCTTTAAACAACGGCCATGCTTACATTGCTGGTCAGAAGACGCTTGATCCGACTCCGGTTAATCCCATGACTGGTGCAGGTTCCGCTCTCTTCGGTGTGGCTGCCAGGGTGTCGGCAAATGGGCACCTGGAGGTTTACTTCACCGATGATAACACCAATACCCTCGACGTCTTGAAGTAACGGCGTCGTCGCAATCATTCCTCGCGCCAAGGTAGAGTGCATGCCAAGGCGCGGGGAGTGATGATATTAATGTCTCGAACACGCTTTCGCAAATGGGGAGCCCCGAAGGGCTAAGGGAGTTGGCATAGCTAGTATTCCGCGAGATTGGCCTGAAGAGGGCAGATCAAGCCCATGCCAAGTCCGTCGGCGGCGGGCGTACCGATGTTCAGATAGACTTCACTGGAACGCCCACCGGCTTCAACTATGGGGAGCTGGGTCAGAAATCTGACGCCATGAGGGCCAATATCGGGCGATCCAGTAGTCCAGAGCCCAGGTATTGGGGCCGACTACCCGATCTAACCCATATAACGCTGCGAAGACAACGGCATATATGATACCCGTACCAATATCCGTCGAACCAGCCGTATAGGGTCCACCGAATCCTTCAGCGAGCGCCCATACCGATAGGCTAAACAAAAGTCCCACGAGATAACCGACTCTGCGAGCAAATCCGATGACTAGACCGATAGCCGTAGCCGTTTCCAACATGGCGGTGCCTACGGCGAAAGCATGAGGATCAAGCGCGATAATGTGCTCAGAATCATGAAACAACCATAAGAGCCAATGAGGTTGGCCGCGAGCGGCCGAACGAACCTGCGACAGATAAGTCCGTTGAAACGTAGGACTCCACTTGAAGGCAGCGTCGATGGCCCAAATTATGCCGAAGGAAATGCGTAACAATGCGACGTTACGGGCCATGGCTTGCCGAGGTACAACAGATGGATTCAAGAAGTTTTCTCCGCCCTTTGGGTCTTTACCCTGCATTCTAGGAGAGTAGCACAGTGAAGTCAAATTCGGCTCCGATCCGGGTCCCGTTGGACATGGCGAAAAAAGGCCACTGCAACGACGAGGTCGACCTGTATCCCTAGCGTGACGGCAGGGTTGCGCACGCCTTGTGATGTCACACGGATACTTGGGGGCAAACATTGAGCACAGTCGCCATGGCGATGACTACAGTTTGGTCTGGATGGCCCCCATGCAAAGGACCACCTGGACCTGACCAAGGTCTTGTTATCAAGCTACGCTAAGAGGCGAGGGGAATCTGCCATGGCGTCCTTTTCATTCAACGACTTTGGTAAATATTTGCCGGGGCTGACCTTTAGCAGGATCGGTCCAGGTCGGCTCGTCCCCATATAACCTATCAACGTGCCAAGGGAGGAGATACTAATGGCCAACTGGACGCAAGTCTCGCGAAAAATGATGGCGAAGCTATTGTCCCCTGACACTTGGCTGCCCACGGAAATGCCGGAGTATGCGCAAGGATTCATGTATATGTTGGGGTCGCTTACGGCATCAAGCTTCGTCGTGTTAGTGATTTCCGGTGTACTGCTGGCAATGAATGGACCGGCCAGCTGGTCGTATAACGGAGCCATGCGGTTTGTGGCAGCTACCCACTTTTGGGCGGTGCAAGCATTCTTTTTCTTCATGATGCTGCATCTATGGCGAGTGTTCTTTACGGGGGCGTGGCGTGGAGGTCGCGGCCTGACCTGGATTTTAGGAGCCGTGGCCCTATTAGTGGCCATTCCGACGGCATTTACGGGATTTTTGATCAATGGCGATTTATATTCACAATGGAACGCCGTGCAAGCCAAAGATGGCCTAAACGCCCTTGGACTCGGTTGGATCAATCTAACCAATAGCGGGCAGATGATGGGGATGCACATCGTGGTGCTACCACTGACGTTGACTGCGGTGATAGGATTGCATATCACCTTAGTGCGGATGAAGAGTGTCGTTCCTCCGTATCCTGAAGGAGAACGCGCGTCCGACGAGGACGTCGAATGATGCATCGGGGCACGGCGATGCCTGTAAGACGGTCTTCTATGTTGCTCCCTGTATTTCTTTGGCTGCCTCGTACGGTTCTTCCCAGAGCGGAGGTGGCCGTCTAACGGGAGCGGCCGCTCTTTGTGCCATGATCCCGCACGGCGCCCTTGCTGAGAACAATCTTCCCTAGCCAGGCGTGGCCAACGATATTGGGAGGATTGCGGACTATGGGAACGACTGAAGAATGTAGGACAAGGGGCATCTCGGGTCTTAGCCATCACGATCGGTATGTCGGGGGCTCACGTGGTACAAAGACCGGTTTTAGGGAAGTGTTACGGGGTGCCAGGGGCTTTCGCGGTTCAACTGGCCGGTATAGAGTTGCTGGGTTAAGACCGCCCAAAGGCGGTGGGGCGTCGCGTATATTTGAGAGACCAGCCCAGTGTAGGGTCGGGTTCTCTGGTTGAACTTGAATAAGGTACAGGTGTTGCCGCTATCCATCGTCCTCAGTACATTCCAATATCCCATAGTTTGTCCCACTACGACTCCCGAGGTCGTGCTCATCGGAGCTGCCGCCAACCCAGGGGCCAAGCGTAGAGGAAGGGTGACCACGTGAGCAGTGTGCCGAGTTAACCGAATCAGGAAAGGCCCCTGGACCGACGCTGCGGCTATCCAGCCGATATCATCCTTCCACTGAATGTGGTCGATGGTGATGCCTTGATCTACCTGGCGTCTGGGCAGCCCTACAACGGAGACGGGGTTCCACGTCACTCCGCCATTCGCAGTCCTCCACAAAAATGTCCCGCCTGGGGCGGTGGAGATGAGATAGGCGTGGTGGCCTCCCAGCAAGTTAAACGCTGCCGGATCGCCAGAGGTAGGCAAGGTGGCCGCCGTATGGTGCGGCCACCAGCGGGCCGTAGCCCCAATGGGTCCGCCGATGGAATGGGCGACCTGCATCCAACGGTGCCCGTCATTCGAGCGGACCCAAAGGAGTTTAGCGGAATGAAACGCCGCCTCGGCGCCCCAAGCGAACAAGGCTAACGTGTGGGGACCCATGCTAGCGACCTGCAGACCTTGCGCCCAATGCGGATGCGTGGTCAGTAGCCTCGGCAGCGGTACGGGCTTCCATGTTACACCCGCGTTAGCCGTGGTGTACACTTGGTGGTCCGTCGAGACAGCCCATGCATTCGCGGGCTCGCGCAGCAATTGGACGGGATCCATGCCGTTAGGCCATCCCGGGTGCTTCCACGGTCCGCTTGGACTCGATGTAGACCATAACCCCACCTGGGGTCCCCTTTGAACATAATACCCGCGCATTCCCCTTCTTAGGCGAGAGACAAGAGGGGGTCAAGCCCCATGGGGATTTCCTTCGGTCACGGGTGGCGGTCGTGAAGGCCGCCCGCTTTTTTCTTCCGTGGGGGCGCCATGTTCCCGGATCACGCCTCGCGTATGATATACTCATCTCAGAAC
>JAJZZI010000013.1 GCA_021797635.1 Bacillota bacterium
GTCCGGTTAACCCCGCGTCGGTAAAGGACAGGAGGAATGTCAACACGACGGGCGTACCGATGAAAATGCCGATGAGGGCCGTGGCTGGCGTGAGGAATGCCAGCGTAACCCAAACGTTCCGAGACCGGCCCCGCTTTTTTAGCTGGTATGTTGTGCGAACGGCCAAGTTGGTCACCCTCGTACTCCTTCCGCTGAACGTAGTCCCACAACCCGCGGACTCGTACAAGACCTGCCCCGGTGCAAGGACATGGCGATTGGCCGTCGTGTGGTGTCACTACCCATTTCCGAATCCTTAGAGGCGAGAAGGCGAGCGGTTTCCAACCCGATCTGGTCTTCAGGCTGATCGACCCAGGTCCATCCGCCAATTCCAGACCGACCCAATTGGTCATCAAACGTATGCGGGTCGAAGAGATTGTCTAGCCCGAATCCGATGACCGATTTGTCGGACGGCACTTCGAGGCCCAGCAATGCCACCGCCTTCGCGATAGCAAGGGTGTCCGATGCCGATAGAGCGACGTACGCAGTCACCTCAGGATAGGCTTCTACCTTGCGCACTAATTCCTCGACAAACGTTTCAGATGGCCTGAGAGCGTCGGCAACGAAGGACTCGGCACTCCATCCTATCGGCGGACCGTGAAGCGCATGATCCTTGACCGCCAAGCAAAATCCATCCCATCGTTCTTGCAAACTCTGCCTAAAATGCACAGGCACTTCGGAAACCGCGGCAATATGCTGGTGCCCTAAACGCGACAACTCGGCCACTGCCATGGCGGCGCCTTGTTGATGGTCGCCAAATACACAGCTGATATCTAATCCGGGGAGCCATCGATCCCACAACACGGTCGGACATCGGTCAGCCGCCAGCCGCAGTAACTCATCGCTATAGGTCACCCCGTCTGCGGGCATAATCACAAAAGCCTCCGCCCCATAGTCTCTAAACTGTCGAATCACCCGACTCTCCTGTTTGGCGTCTCCGTAAGACAAGCCGATCATCACCTGTTGACCGGTGTTGCTCAACGCGTCGACGAGCGTATTAATCAGGCGCGCTTCTAATTGCCCTAAGGTAGGCACAATCACCGCCACCGTCGTAATAGAGGGACTCGCCTCGTCGGAAACGAACGTACCTTTTCCGGGAATACGAACAATGCGCCCTTCGTCGGCGAGTCGATCCAAGAGCGATTTCACGGTGTAAATGCCGGTGTGCCATTCCAACGCCAAATCCGCAACGCCGGGCAGGCGGTCGCCCGGATGCAACCGCGCAATTTGTTCCCGGAGGGCTTGTTCTACTTGCTGACGCACTTCAACCTTTTTCACTAGCCTCCTCCTTTCCTCTAGACCCGGGGGTTCGGCCCGCGCAGATTGGGCTGGGTGATCTGCATGCTTTCAATATGGGAAGTCAGCAGCATGCTCAAGCGCAATTCCTCGGGATGATGGCTTCCCGCAAGGTTTTGCGATTCCGCAGGATCGGCCTGCAGATTAAATAGCTGGTTCCAGCCGTCAGGATGCCGAACCAACTTCCACTCTCCTTGCCGGACCATATGCATAAATTTGTCCTGGGCCACAAAGAACTCGCTGAATACGGGGACACCATCCGGGTCCCCTTCCACCCACGGCCGTACACTAACCCCGTCGAACTGCGCCCCTGGTGCCCCCGCAAAGTCCAGGAGACTCGGCAACAAAAAGGTGTGGTCAATGGGCGATGCGACCACCCGATGTCGGGGAATACCCGGACCAGCAAGAATCCAGGGAACCGTCACCGAGGCTTCGTAAAACGTAAATTTGCTGAGCATGCCATGTTCAAACAACATGTCTCCATGGTCACTCGTGTAGCAGATAATCGGTGGATCCTCGGAGGGGCAGCGCTCTAGTCCATCCACCAGCTCTCCTACTTTGTCATCGATAAAGCTGACGGCGGCGTAGTACCGCGCAAGATGTTGCTTGGCGAGATCTTGCCCTGCTTGGGTATGGAGCCCCTCCACCATGCGACTTTGTAGGTAGGGATTCACATTGTGAGGAGAGTCTTGATAGGTGTGGGGAAGAGGTAACGTGCTCCAGTCGTAGCCCGACGAGAATCGTTCGGGAACCACCAGCGGGGTGTGCGGTCGCAAGAAAGAAACGAACAGAAACACCGGTCGATGTCTCGCGTAGGTTTGAAAGAACCGCATCGCCTCTCGGACGATAAACGACTCAAAATGCTCCTCTTCCGGCAGATTCTGCGAAAGGGCATCCCGCAGCGGCGCCATACTCCAATGATGCTCGGGGCGTTGATAGATATCAATCCAGGGAACGCCTTTGCCGGAATCGTCCGCCTGCATGCCTTTCGTAAAGGCTTCCAGCTTTCGGCCAAGATAATCATAGTAGTGGCCGAAGTCGATATAATAGTCGAATCCATGAGTCTGCGCGTCGACCGGATGCATTTTCCCAATAAAGGCCGTAAGATACCCCGCCTCACGAAAATAATGGGCCGCCGTGCGCACATCAATCGGAAGCGGCGTCGCATTATTGACGCAGCCGGTGCTCGAAGGATATAACCCACTCAAAGCCGAGAATCGTGCGGGAACGCACACCGGACTCGTCGTATACGCATGCTCGAAGCGCACTCCATGGTGCGCGAGATGGTCGAGCACGGGAGTATGCACTTCAGGATTTCCGTAGCATCCCACCGCATGCGCAGAGTGTTGATCCGACATAATCACTACCACATTTTTCAAAGCGCTCGATCCTTTCCTCTCGGTCGACCGGGTTCTGATGATCCGATTGATCCGACATTTCGATTGTTTCCCTTGGTTCAACATTGAGACCGAAAATTCCTTCGTACGCCGAAAATAATTATTAATTGGTACATAGCTATCGTATCCACAATCGATTGAACAATTCCCTAATACTGTCGATTCGCGCTGATCACGGTACCATGTGGACTGTCGTTTACGCTACCCCCATACAGAGAACCCACGCTATGGTGAATGCACCATCTGAGTTAATAACCCAGCCGAAGATCGAGACCCTCGTGGCTTTTTTTCATAAAGGCGCAAGCGCGTCGAATTTCTGGAACGCCTATTTCGGCTCGAACATGGGCGCAACCGCTTCATGATGCGGTAAGAATTAGTGGTAGATGCAACCAACTGTTGATTGCGTACAAACAAACAGGGGGAAGGCCGATCACCATTTTGGTATAAATCTGTGAAGCGGTGCTGGCCATCCCGGAGTTTTTCGGTCCTACTGAGTGTCGCGCGGAGCAACCACGGTTGGATGATACTCTGCATGACCTCACGACCGCCTTTACCGCCATCAAGGAACCCCACCCCGCAACCAAACACGCCCTTGATAGGTGCAGGCTATATCCAAGGCCGTCGTAAGCGCCATGAAGACGAGCACTTGGAGCGTTAGCTTATTCCAAAGGCCTCCTTGAGCGGCGCATCGCATCTCGTTGGACGGGATGATGGCTTTCGTGGCCTGGCCAAAGTGATCGATTACCGGGCCGGATCGGCCTAAACATGCGAAGCTGCGCATATTGAATTTACAATAATTAGTTTTGATCAACAGCGACACTTCCGGCAGGAGATTGGGTGAATCTATAGAATATCCCCTTGGGAAT
>JAJZZI010000144.1 GCA_021797635.1 Bacillota bacterium
CGGTCATGATGGGATGGGAGATGGACGGGCCCAGGCCGTTCACCGGGCGGAGATGGAGACCTCCGTCGGTTGGCTGGCCTGAGGCCCGGCCATACGGGGTGTGGATGGATGGATGGATGGATGGATGGATGGATGGATTTGCCTACCGTCACGCGCTGAAAGGATCGTCAAGCTTGCTTGGCGATCGTGCCCTAACCTTGCCAAAGATGCCCACCTTAGCAAATAAGCGGGCCCTTTCGACGATAAATGCGCTCGATCGCCCCGTTTATTCATGATCTTCATGCGAATAGGTAAATAGCAGGCGAGAATTGGAGACATTGCCACAACTTTGTCGACCGATCCTTCTGGGGGTTTTTCTTCGTTACCTGCTAGAATGAAGACACGTCAAAGGAGGGTCACTATGCAACGGTTGGATGAAGAAATTCGGTCAGGCAAGTGGCTTAAGCATCTAGACGCGCGAATCCGTCCGGCATTGGCCAAGCTGGCCCACGCGGAGGAGGCGCCCTTGGTCGATGAGGCGGGGGACGGTCCTAAGGATCCCTATGCCGAGCATTTAGGCGTGCGTTTTGTCCACTCCGATGAGGACAAGGTGGTGGCGGAATTAGATGTGGCGACGAGACACCTGAACCACCAGGGAGCCGTGCACGGCGGGGTTCTATTTGCGATGGCGGAGTCCGTGTTGGTTCGGGCGAGCAACAGCCATGGCGTGTCGGCCACCCCCTTGGATGTAAGCGTTTCTTGGGTCGCGCCCGCCAGAGTGGGCGACCGCTTGACGGCAGTCGCTGAGGAAGTCGCCCTGCGTCGGAGGAGCGCGGTCTATATTGTCAAGATTCGCAATCAGCATGAGGATCTGATTGCCGTGTTTCACGGCACCGCCATTCGCATGGCTTAAAGGGAAGGCCCTCCCTTGTTAAGGCCATGATATAGATGTGCTTTCGTCAATAGGGCGCGGCGTCCCATGGCAACGAGGCTAGAATAGGGAGCTTTGCCCTGGGCGACGCGTAGGTACTGTTCAATGAGGCTGGGATTAGCCAAAAAGAGCTTGGTCCAAAACTGCGGCAAAGGATAGAAGATGAGGCCCACTTTGGTTGCCGCGTGAAGGTCGGGCCACAGCGACTGCGCAAGCTTCTGGTTATAGCCCAAGAGGGAGCCATCATCGGCCGCGGCCTCGCGGATGGTTTCGGCGGCCAGGGTCGCGCTAAAAAGAGCCGAGTAGATGCCTTCAGCGGAGAGAGCGTCCATCATTCCAGCGGCATCGCCGACCAAGACAGCCCGCGGCTTGGCCAACGAGGCGGAGTGAAGGCGATAGGGCAAGGGATGCGCTAAGATGTTGAGGTGTTGGCTGGCCTCATGGCCGAGTTTTAGGTTCACCCAATCGATGAGGAGTCGACGCAGGGGGAGTCGATGGGCACGAAAGGAGCCGACTCCTAAGTTTAATATGGGGCGCCGAGGGATAACCCAAGCATAACCCCAGGGGTATTTGCCAATGCTAATGTTGACGGAATCTTTCCAGGTCTCGAACACTTCGGGCGATACCAAGACCTCGACCTCCATCGCCGCGCCGTTTGAAGGGCGCGAAAAACCCAGGAGGCGGGCCGTGACGCCGCGTCCACCATCGGCGCCGATCAGATATCGTGTCCAGTAGGATCCGCGAGTGGTGAGCACGCGGTATCCTTGCCCCTCTGCTTTGATTCCGGTGACGGCTTCTTGGGTATGAATAGTAGCGCCCGCCGCCTCGGCTCGGCTGAGAAGCCATTCATCAAATGCTTGCCGTTCAACGATATGGCTATATGGCGTCGCGGTGCTTACGGCGCGGAATTGATGGGGGTCACGGCCTTCAAAAACCCACCTTGTGGGTTCGCAGGCAAGATGCTGATGATAATCGTCGGGTAAAAATTTTAGAGCCCGACTCGTCAATCCACCGCCGCAGGGCTTTATCCGCGGGAACGACTCTCGTTCAAACACCATCACCTGAATTCCGGACTGGGCCAGCAGTCGGGCCGCGGTGCTGCCGCCCGGACCCGCACCAACGATGATGACATCGATCATGATGGGTATCCTCCAAACATGGGTGTACTCGAGGTTAGGTCACGTTTCCTGATGGGGGTTCGACAGGCTCGGCAAACAAATCAGGCAGCTGGCCAAATGTATAACCCAGGGCGTAGGCCGCTTCAATCATATAGGGCAATGCGTCCACGGTGTGCTTCGCGTGGATCCCTGTGTGCTGTAAGATGATGCCGCCGGCTCCAAGATGACCTAGCACGTTGGCTGAAATGGTCGGACCGCTTATGCCTTGCCAATCGCGGGAATCAATGTCCCAATAAACGGTATGGTACTCCCAATTGGCCAGATGGCCAACGAGCGGCGAGGAGCGCTCGCCGTACGGAGGCCGAAAGAGGTGGGGACGGTAGCCTATCACCCGTAAAATGGCTTCCGAGGTCTTGGTCACTTGCTGGTAGACCTCATCAAGCGGCATGTCTAACAGGTGAGGATGGTCCCAGGAGTGGTTCCCGACCAGGTGGCCTTCCTCGTGCATGCGTTGGACGATGGTCGGAAACTTTTCAACCTGGCTACCCAGGCAAAAGAATGTGGCAAAAATACGGTAATGGTGCAAAACATCCAAAACTCGAGGACTATACGTGTCTTCGGGACCATCATCAAACGTCAACCATAGGGTCTTAGATGGCAAAGTCATACCCCGCCTCCCGTCCTGTTTGAGGCCCGCCCGCCATCGGCCCCTGGCCTTCACTATACGCCCTCCAGAACGTTTCTGCACCATAGTTACATGGTAAGCGGCTGGGGTCGCTCCTGGAAAACTTCGCCGATCGATGGTCAACGCCTGGCATTCTTTCCTACCCGATTACATATTCTGCTAGTGTCATTCATAGGGTGATCCCGGGACAGGCGAGGACCGGCGCCAACCCAGCAGGACGAAAGGGAGGGTAACCATCGGATGGAGAAGTTTGACCTCTTTAAGGATCTAGCCGAGCGCACTGGGGGCGATATTTATATCGGTGTCGTTGGCCCGGTCCGCACCGGCAAATCTACCTTGATTAAACGGTTCATGGAACGTATGGTCCTGCCCGTCATTGATGATCCCAACGAGCGTGAACGGGCCATTGATTCCTTGCCTCAAAGCGGCAAGGGCAAGACCGTGATGACCACCGAGCCTAAGTTCATTCCCGATGACGGAGTAGAGATCCATCTTAATGATGCGATTTCCTTTCGAGCGCGGCTGGTCGACTGTGTCGGCTATAGTGTGCCGGGAGCGCTGGGGTATACGGAGGAAGAGGGCACACGCATGGTGCGCACGCCCTGGTCGGAAGAAGAAATGACCTTTGAGCAGGCGGCTGAGATGGGCACCCGTAAAGTGATTGCCGATCATTCGACGATTGGTTTAGTCGTGACCACCGATGGCACCATTGGAGAAATTCCCCGCGATGCCTACACCGAAGCCGAGGAGCAAGTCATCGCGGAATTACGTGAGCTCGGAAAACCTTTCGTGATGGTGCTCAATTCCGCCGACCCCTATAATGAGCAGACCATGGTGTTAGCCACGGATTTGGCCGAGCGTTACGATGTGCCGGTGATTCCGGTAAACTGCTTAGAGTTGCGTCAAGAGGATCTGATTAACATTTTGGAGCAAGTCCTTTACGAATTTCCCGTCAGTTCGGTGGAGTTCCATCTTGTCGACTGGGTCGAGGCGCTAAACGCCAAGCACTGGCTTCGAGCGAAGTTTGAGGAAGCTACGGCGGAAGTGGAGAGCCAAGTTCAGCGGCTTCGCGATCTCGATGGAGCTATTCAGGCGCTGGCCGCCAACGAGTACATTAGCGATGTGCACCTGGAGAAAATGGAATTGGGCACGGGCCAAGCGGCGATCTGGATGGACGCGCCCAGCGAGTTGTTTTACCGTTCGTTGGCGGAAATGGCCGACCGCCATGTGGGCGGGCAGGGCGACATCGTTCGTCTCTGGCAGGAGTATGTGGACGCCAAACGGCAGTGGGATCGCGTGGAAGATGCCGTGCAGGAGGTTAGGACCACGGGATATGGCATGGTGCCTCCGCAACTCTCCGATTTGGAATTGGAGGAGCCCGAACCTATTCGCCGGGGGGCACAGTTTGGGGTGCGGCTCAAGGCCTCAGCCCCATCGATTCATATGATTCGCGCCGACATTGAAACAGAGATTACGCCGATCATTGGAACCGAGCGCCAGGCAGAGGAACTTATCCAGTATTTGATGGAGCAGTTCGAAGACGACCCCAAGCGCCTATGGGAGACCAATCTCTTTGGCAAGTCGCTGCATGACTTGGTGCGGGAGGGCATTCAGTCAAAACTCTTTAAGATGCCGGAAAACGCCCAAGAGAAGCTGCAAGAGACCCTGCAACGCATCATCAACGAAGGATCAGGAGGTCTTATCTGCATCATTATCTAGGCGGGAGCCCCGGGATGATCCATTCCCGGGGCTCCTAGGGTTGATCGCGCGAGCACAATTTGCTATCATAAGATGAACGGGCTGTGGCGCAGTTTGGTAGCGCGCTACCTTGGGGTGGTAGAGGTCGTGGGTTCGAATCCCGCCAGTCCGACCATTTTGTCCGACCAACTCTGGTCGGACGTTTTTTTGGGGAACACTCTCTTTGAAACCAGGTTGTTGGTTGATGGTAGATGGTTGCAGGGAGGGTATTGGCTGGTGCCCAAAGATGCCTTTGAACTCTTTTTCGACGCCCATGGGCTAATGCCCTCGAAAGGTTCGAGTCCGGACGATGAGTTTTCTTGGAACCATGTGTATAGCGATGATGCCGAATTCATTCAAGAATGTCTGCATGACTGGGACGTTGCGCTACCGCCAGCATGGAATCACCAAAGCACCCATCCTGGGCATGTCTTCTTGGAGGACTATGGCCGATTTTTCCATCTGGTGGTCTACCATTTAAGCTTGGCTCGGGGTGGAGTCCATCGCCCTGGAGAACCGGCACTTGGCACCCATCCCCTGCACGTGCTGGTACATAGTCGAGGCGTGGTATCGTGGTGTAGTGGGTCTTTAGGATTTGTCGAGGACTTACGCCAAAAGATTTTGGCCTGCCCAAGCTGGATCACGGACCGCTCGGGGCTTGCTTTTGCCATTTTAAGCACCCTCTTCCATGCATGGTTCCCGCTGCTCGACGAGCTTAACCGCTTGGTCAGTCAACTGGAGCACCACGCCCTAAATGCCGTTGAACGCAAGTCCTTGGAATTTCGGGTGCTGACATACAAGCACGTGGTTATGGATGTGAGAGCTATTTTAGTTGCGTCTCGCGATGTGGCCCACGGTCTTGCGCGGCGCTTTTCTGGTGCTGAGACGTTCTACTACTTTGAACTGTATGACCAGGTTCTCCGGTTAGCGGAGATGGTAGACGGATATCGTCAGTTGTTAGATACGGTGATGGATTTACACCTGTCCTCGGTCTCCAACCGTCTGAATGAGATTGTTAAGACGCTCACACTGGTCACGACCATGATGCTGCCCGCCTCTTTGGTGGCGGCGCTTTACGGCATGAACTTTGATCATGCGCCTGGAATTCACTGGCCCTATGGATTTTATTTCGTGCTCGGCTTTGTGGCTCTGGTGTCTGCAGGACTTTTGATTTGGTTTAAACGCCAAGCTTGGCTATAACGTTGTACAATGTGGCCTGTTGGAGAAGTTTTACGACTTCAACAGAGGAGGATTTGCTTGAGACAAGATGAACATCCCCCTGACTTGCTTACCCGTTACGAACGCGTAGTCAATCCAGGGCTCGCTCGAGTCTATCGCTTCATGGGGCTCGAGGGCATAGAAGCCTCTGGTCATGGTGCCGTTCTGATCGATGAGCAGGGTCAGGAATATATCGATATGGCGGGCGGTTATGGAGTCATGGCCCATGGCTATCGGCATCCTCGTATCCTTCGTGCGGCTGAGCGGCAGCTAAAGGGGTTGGCCCAGTCTTCAAGAATTTTGTTGAACCGGCCGTTGGTGGAGTTGGCTGAGGAACTCGCGCGGGTGGCGCCGGGAGATCTCACCTATTCATTTTTTTGCAACAGTGGCACGGAAGCTGTGGAGGCGGCGTTAAAGCTGGCGCGAGCGGCAACTGGACGGAAAAACTGGATCAGTACCATGGGCGCCTTTCATGGAAAAACGTTCGGTGCTTTGAGCGTGTCCGGCCGTGATGCCTACCGCGACCCGTTTCAGCCGCTCGTTCCAGGGGTGGTGCACGTGCCTTATGGGGATGCGCGAGCCATTCGCGAGCAGTTGAATGATGAAGTCGCGGCCGTCATTGTGGAACCCATTCAAGGAGAGGGTGGGGTGGTGGTACCCCCGACAGAATATTTGCAAGAAGTGCGACGGGACTGCGACAAGGCTGGGGCGCTGCTTATTGCGGATGAAGTGCAAACGGGCATGGGGCGGACCGGCCGTTTATTTGCCGTCGAACATAGTGGGGTGGTGCCGGATTTGATGTGCCTGGCCAAGGCGCTGGGTGGGGGCATTATGCCCATCGGAGCGGTCATCGGCAGGCCTCACGTCTTCGAAGTCTTCGCTCAACATCCGCTCATCCACACCTCAACCTTTGGCGGATCGCCCTTAGCCGCAGCGGTCGCTCTGGAAGCCATTCGCGTGGCGATCGAGGAGAAGCTGCCGGAACGGGCGCGGGAGCTTGGCCAACGTGCGCGCCAGCGGCTCGACGCGATGTGGGCGACCTATCCCCGGGTGATTCAAGAGGTGCGAGGAATGGGTCTCATGATTGGCATTGAGCTGCCCTCCGCGGGCGTTGCCGGGGCATTGATGGCCGAATTGATGCAACGCCAGGTGCTGGCCGTCTATACGTTAAATAATGACCGGGTCGTCCGTTTGATTCCTCCCTTGGTCATTACCGAGGCGCAGTTGGATTTGGCTCTTGATGCCATCGAGTCGGCAGCGGGTGCCATAGATTCCTATATCGACGAATTGGGGGACTAGGCATGCCCAAGGTAGAAGTACGGGAATGGATCGAGGCGCGGGCCGAGCACGTCTACGAGAAACTGACACGGATGGACGAATTTCCCCAGATTATGGATAATGTGCAATCGGTGACCATTCGTGAACGCGGACCCGGGTTTACCGTTTCAGAGTGGGTGGCTAAGCTAAAGGGCAGTCAGTTTCGCTGGGTAGAGCGTGACGAATTCTTTCCCCAAGAGGGGATCATCCGCTTTCACCAGCTGGAGGGCGACTTGAAGGTGTTCCAAGGCGAGTGGCAAGTGCACGCGGATGGAGCACGGACGGAAGTGGTCTTGGTGACGGAATTCGAGTTTGGTCTGCCGATGATGGCCTCGCTCTTAAATCCTGTCGCGCGCTACGCCTTGCGGCAAAATGGGCTCAGCATGGTGCGAGGTATTCAACAAGCGCTGACGGCGCCGCAAGGCGGTTCATAAGCCCGTCCAAAAATCAGCGTTTCTTGGATTGACTAGGAAATCGTATTAAAGAAGAGATTCATCAAGGTTTACGTAGAAAGACTAGGGGATCTCGCGTCTCCGGTACCCTAAATCGATTATTTTGTTGACATATGGCACTTATTTGGTACAATAAGTGCTGGCCTTCGGACGGGAGTCCGAGGAGAGTCTGACTCGGGGACAAAGGGGGTTGGTAATGCGATGAATGCATTGGGTCGCCACATCCTGGCGGAAATTCACGGGTGTGATGCCAACGTGCTCAATGATAGCACTGGCGTCGAGCGAATTATGGTGGAGGCTGCCCTTAAAGCGGGCGCCGAAGTCCGAGAGGTGGCCTTCCATAAATTTAGCCCGCAAGGCGTAAGTGGTGTCGTGGTCATTTCCGAATCGCATTTGGCCGTGCATACGTGGCCAGAACACGGCTACGCTGCGGTCGATGTGTTCACCTGCGGCGATACTGTCAACCCCTGGGATGCCTGTAATTACATTGTCGAACAGTTCCGCGCCCAAAATTTTACCGCCTCGGAGACCCTCCGTGGTGTTTTGGTCGAGAGTGCCAACCAAAAGGCTGCGGTGTAAGCGACAAGGAAGGGGATCTTCAGGTGGCAGAAACTTTCGTGATGATTAAGCCTGATGGCGTTCGTCGGGGATTGGTGGGAGAGATTGTCCAACGGTTGGAGGCCAAGGGTTTAACCCTGAAGGCGATGAAATTGATGCACATCGATACTGACTTGGCGGGTCAACACTACCGCGAGCACCGGGATAAGCCGTTTTATGGCGAACTGATTCAGTTTATTACCTCGGGCCCGGTGGTCGCCATGGTCGTGCAAGGCCGCGAAGCCACCAGTGTGGTGCGCTTGCTGATGGGGGCTACCGATCCTGCCAAGGCGGCTCCAGGTACGATCCGAGGTGACTTAGCTTTGGATCTCACCCAGAATGTCGTTCACGGCTCAGACAGTCCCGAATCGGCGGCATCCGAGATTCAGCTATACTTTACGTCAGAAGAACTCGTGTAGTTGATGTGGGTGCTAATTGTGGGCGTAATCCTTTTGGCGGTTTACGCTGTGGTCGAGTCGCGCTGGATTAGACCCGTTTCTTATGAGGTGACGGTGGCCGACCTGGCGCCGGAGTTTGACGGTTTCAGCATCCTCCATTTGTCCGATCTCCACGGACGGGTGGGGGTTTTTTCGCATCCTCGCTTTCGCCAATGGATCGCTTCGGCCGACCTGGTGGCTGTCACCGGGGACTTGTACCAGCCTGGACTCAGTCGAAGACCCGTGATGCAGGCACTAGACAGGATGCGTCAGCAATGTCCGGCGCTATTGGTTAGCGGCAACCACGATTACCATCGTCACGGAAAATTATTTTTCGATCCGCTGATCGTAGAGGACTGGCTCCTAGACAATCGAGCCGTAGCGATTCAACGTCAAGAGGCCAAGCTGTGGGTGGCTGGGGTTCCGGATTTGGTCATGGGTCGACCCAATTGGACTAAGATGTTGTCCGAAATCGGGCCGGGACCGGCCATTTTGCTCAGTCATCGACCGGATGGGGCCATGTTGCCGCCAGCGCGGCGCTTTCAACTGGTGTTGTCGGGCCACACCCATGGAGGCCAGATTGTTCTGCCTGGGCTGGGAGCACTGTTAAAGCATAACCATGTGGGGCAGGGCTACGTGGCCGGTTTACGTCAACTGCCATGGGGATCCGTGCTCATCACCTCTCGCGGTCTAGGTACTTCGGAGTTGCCGATGCGCTTTTTGTGCCGCCCTGAGCTCGTCAAGATTGTGCTGAAAAGGTCGACCCAAGGCGCCTTGGCGGAAGACATCACTGGTAAAGGAGCAGCGCCATGAGCATCGCGGTGATTGGAGGCAGTGGGGTGTATGACCCAGCGTGGCTAAGCCAACGCCTGGTGCGCGAGGTCGAAACCCCTTATGGCCAGGTAGAGGTGATCGAAGGTCAGCTTGCCACAGGTCGGTCGGGATGGTTTATCAACCGGCATGGAGTAGGCCACCATGTTCCGCCCCATCAGGTGAATTACCGGGCCAACGTCTATGCTCTGAAGGAGGTGGGGGCCACCCAGATTATCGCCACCGCTGCCGTGGGATCCATGAACGAGAGCATGGTCCCGGGGGCCATGGTGCTTCCGGACCAATTTATCGACTTCACCAAAGGAACGCGTCCGGCCACGTATTTCGAGGGGGGCGCGGGCCTTGGTCAAGGCGTGGTGCATACGGATATGACCTGCCCGTTTTGTCCTGATTTGAGCCGACTTTTGGCGACCGTGTCCGAGGAGTTAGGGCTTGGTCAACTGCCAAAGCGAGCGACCTATGTTTGCACGGAAGGCCCGCGCTTTGAAACAGCGGCGGAAATCCGCGCCTACCGCATGATGGGGGGCGATCTGGTGGGCATGACCGCGGTGCCCGAAGTGGTCTTGGCCCGTGAACTTGGCCTTTGCTATCAGACGCTTGCCTTGGTCACCAATTGGGCGGCGGGTCTTCGCGAGGCCATTTTGGGGCATGAAGAGGTCATGGCGGTCTTAGCCGCGAATGCAAAAAGGACGACCGAGCTTTTGATGGCTGCGTTAAGCAGCGCCAGTATGGCGGATGATTAGTACAGGAGAAAATTGGAGGAGCGGAACATTCATGTCAACCATACGGAATCCTGACCTTAAAGGCGCCGGTCACGCCAAACTAGACTGGGTACGAGCTCGGATGCCGGTTTTAGCGGCCATTCGCAAGCGATACCTGCAAGATCATCCTTTTCGGGGGCAGCGGGTGGCGATCTCGCTTCACTTGGAGGCGAAGACGGCCGTGCTCGCCGAGTTGCTACATTTAGGGGGGGCCGACGTCAGCGTAACCAGTTCGAATCCGCTGACCGCTCAAGATGATGTCGCTGCCGCCTTGGATGAGACTGGAGTCGAAGTGCACGCGTTGGCGGGGGCCAGTAGCGAAGAATTTGATACGCTGCACCAGAGGGTGCTGAACATTAAGCCGACCCTCATCGTGGATGACGGCGGAGAATTGACCGATCGGTTGCATGAAGGGCGATCCAGCCTCGCCGCCGAGGTCCTGGGCGGAGCTGAGGAGACGACTACGGGAATTACCCGGCTTAAGGCGCTGGCTCAAAGCGGGAAGCTTCGGTACCCGATGATTGCCGTCAATGACGCGGATATGAAACATTTATTTGATAACCGCTACGGCACCGGACAATCCACCTGGGATGCGATTATGCGCACCACCAATGTGGTCGTCGCGGGCAAAACCGTGGTCGTCGCCGGCTACGGATGGTGTGGAAAAGGGGTGGCCGAGCGAGCGCGGGGGTTGGGCGCTCGGGTGATCGTCACCGAGGTGAACGCGGTGAGGGCGAACGAGGCCTGGATGGATGGCCACCAGGTGATGAGCATGGACCAGGCGGCTGGCCTAGGCGACATCTTTATCACCGTCACCGGCAACCGTGACGTCATCGGCCGGCGACACTTCGCCCAGATGCGCGATGGGGCGATCTTGGCCAATGCAGGTCATTTCGATGTGGAGATTGATGTGCGCGCGTTAAAGTCCGAAGCCCTCGAAACCCTTAAAGGGCGGACCCCCGCGATCGTCGGCTACCGCTGGCCGTCGGGGCCTCGCTTATGGCTCCTGGCCGAAGGGCGGCTGGTCAATTTAGCGGCCGGAGATGGGCATCCGGTGGAAATCATGGACCTCACCTTTGGTTTGCAGGCGCTGGCGTTGGAGCATTTGTTATCGGCAAAGCCCAAGCCGCCGGGGGTCTACCCTGTACCCGTTGAGGTCGACAATTGGGTGGCCCAAATTCGTTTAGAGGCCTTAAACCTCAGGATTGACACGCTTTCGGCGGAGCAAGTGGAGTACCTAGCAAGCTTTTAGTAACGGATAAAAGGGTCTTAAGGGTAGGGGGATGTCATGCGTTACCGAATGGAAGGGGCCACCGTACTTACGCTCAATGACGCCGACGAAAGGTTCGCCGTGGGCCAGGTGACCTGGGAGAACGGGGTGATCACCTCGGTGGGGGAGATGGATTCCGATGCCGAGCCGGTGGACCAGGTGATTCACCTTTCTCATGGCTACGTACTGCCTGGATTGTTAAACGGCCACAATCACGCGGCCATGGCGTTGTTTCGCGGAGTTGCTGACGACAGCCCGCTAGACGAGTGGCTGACTCAGTACATTTTCCCCTTGGAAGCGAAACTTTCGCCCGACGATATCTACCTGGGCACGCTCTTGGCGGCGGCCGAAATGATCCGTTCGGGCACGGTAGGCTTTGCGGACATGTACTTTGCCGTCGAAGAGGTGGCCAAAGCGATCGAGCAATCAGGTCTTCGCGGTTGGGTGGCGCGCGGCATTACCGGCGATCTGAACACGGGCATGCCCCTTCTACAAGACGGTATCGAATTTGCCCAGAAGTGGCGGACTCACCGGCGAATCACCCCAATGTTGGGGCCGCATGCGCCGTACACGGTGAGCCCCGAGTTGGCCAAGCGAATCTCCGAGGCGGCTAAAGACCATCAGCTTGGCATCCATGTGCATCTGGCCGAAAGCCCGAAAGAACTCCATGATCTCCTAAGGACGGGACAGACGCCCATCTCGTGGGCAAAGGCCCAGGGACTCTTGGATCAGAGCCAGGTGGTCATCGCCCATGGCGTCCATTTGCAGAGCAAGGACATCGCGCTCTTGCAGGCGGTGTCTGGCGGCGTGATTGCCTGTCCCATCTCTAATGCTAAATTGGGCAATGGGATTATGCCCTTCGCGATGTTGCATCAGGCGGGGGTCGCGGTGGGCCTGGGCACGGATGGTGCGGCATCCACCAACAGCCTCGACATGTTCTTGGAAATGAAGGCGATGGCCTGGATGCAAAAACTTCAAGGCGGGCGGCCAGACCAGTTTCGTGCGCGCGACGCATTGCAGATGGCTACTCGCGGCACGGCGGAGGTTCTGGGGCATCCTGGCGGAGTGTTGGCAGTGGGACGGCCAGCTGACTTGATCATGGTCGATGGACGGTCGGCCCATATGCAACCCGATCACGACGCCGTGGCCAATTTGGTCTATGCAGCGCAATCGGGAGATGTGCGCTATACCGTGGTCGACGGACAGGTCCTGCTGTCCGAAGGCATGATTTGTAGTTTCGATGAACGAGCTGTGCTGGAAGAAGCGAAGGTTCGCGCCCAAAAACTCTTAGCCTAAAAGTCGGGAGGCACCTGATCATGGCAATATTTAATACGCAGAACAGCCAATGTGTGATCTGCGGCGAGAGCAACCGAAATGGCCTTGGGGTGCGTTTTGAGCCGAATACGACGGGTGTTCATGCCTGGCTAAGTGTGCCTAGGGATTGGCAAGGCTATGAGGCGGTGGTGCACGGTGGCATCGTAGCCGGGTTATTGGACGACGCCATGTGGCATGCCATCTACCATCTCACCGGCCGCTGGACGGTGACTGCGGAGATTCAAGTGCGCTATAAGCGGCCGGTTTCGATCGAGCAACCCATCTGGATAACCGGATGGCTGGATCGCACCCATCAGCGCTTGCTTCGGGCGGCCGCTGAAATCCGCCAAGGAAGCGATCAGGGTCCGATCCAAGCGGCCGCGCAAGGGCGGTTCATGCCGGCACCCGAAACCATTATTAGAGGATCCCGCCATGAGCTTTGATGATGTGCCGGGCCAGTTCGACCGCGTCCTCGTCCACGACTGCGGTTAGGAGCCAAGCCTCGCCGTCGATGAAGCCTTGAGGGTTATCCCACGATGAGGTTTGCGTCCATTTGTCGTCGACGATGTTGGGCTGGTATCCGTAGCGACCCCACTCTACCACGGGGACCTGCGCCCTGCGAGGACCTGCCTCAGAGGGTAGCTGGTCAATTTGCACCACATCAAATCCGTGTCGCTGCAAGGCGTCAGCGCAGTCCTGCGCACGTTCGGGGAAGGTAAACTGTGCTAAAAGATTGATTTCTTGAGCCATCTATCGGGTCGCCTCCCGTGTCAGGATTGCTTTCTGACAACCGTTTCATACGGGTTTTGGCCAACCATTTTCTGTCCATCGACGAGGAGTGATGGTTATGCTGCCCCCGCTTGTGGTTATCGATGTGGAGACAACCGGCTTGGATGTGGTCCGGGACGAGATTATCCAGGTGGCGGCAGTGCGACTCGATCCCGATGGGAGCCAAGTTGCGGCTACTTGGTTTATCAACCCCGGTCGTCAGATCTCTCATGACGTCTTGCGGCTGACGGGATTTTCGGACGTGGATTTCTCCAGTTGTCCCCATATGACGGCCATTCGCTCGGAAATCCAGACATTCATTGATGGGCGCACCTTGGTGGGCCACAATATTGGGTTTGACCTTAGATTTCTGGAAAAAGCGGGATTGGACTTGGGCATGGCGGTCGATACTCTGCAATGGGCTAGACTCGCCTTTCCCGGCGAAGTAAGTTATCGTCTGGCGGACTTAATGGCTCATGGGACATATCGCTTTCATGATGCGCGAGGGGATGTCCAGGCCACCTTGGCATTGTTAGAACAAATTCACCGACGCCTGTCGAGCCTGGGCCCGCGGATCAAAAAGGATTTAGCTCGTCTCTTGGCATCGGAGTGGGCGTGGTGGAATATTTCTGATGCATACCAGGGACCTAGCAAAGAGTCTCCGTTGTATCATCCTGGGCCCGAGCCGCCGGCGGCTGAGCGTCACTTGGCGATGGTGCCCGAGGTCCCTGAGGTGTCTTCCTATCTCGCCCACGACGGTCCGGTGGCTTCGCGGTTGCATGCCTTCGAACCGAGAGCGGCTCAGCGCACGATGGCCAAGGCGGTGTTAAAAAATTGGCGGGAAGGGGGAATCCTGGTCGTACAGGCAGGCACCGGTACCGGTAAGAGTCTTGCCTATCTGGTCCCCGCCGCCTTAGAGAGTGCGCGGGCTGGCGAGCGCGTGGTCGTCGCAACCAATACGGTGGCTTTGCAAGAACAACTGTGGAACAAGGATTGGCCCATAGCCGCCGCCGATATAGGCATCGAAGCGGCCCTGCTCAAGGGCAAGGGTCGCTATCTTTGTCTATTGAAGTTGGATGAGGTAGTGAATACGGCCAGCCCCTTGACGGACGAGCGACGCTGGCGCTTTGCGATTGCCGAGACGTTGGTCTACACCGCGATAAGCGAACGAGGGGACGTTGAGGAATGGAATCCTCGGGGAGAGGAGGCCAGCCGGCTCCGCGGGGCGATCATCACCGATCGCAATGCTTGCCGGGGGCCAGAGTGTCCCTTTGCCGGCCCCTGCTTCATGCGTCAGGCGAAGCGCAGCGCCGAGGCCTCTCACGTGTTGATCGTCAATCATGCCCTTCTGGCGGCCCATATGCGCCAGGGCGGAGTATTACCCGACTTTCAGCATGTGATTATCGACGAGGCCCATCGTTTTGCCGATGTGGTCGAAAGAACCTTTAGTCTGGATTTCAACCTAAGGCAATGGGCCCAAGATACCCGAGAGTTCGATCGCGTGCTCTTGGCCAGTCTGGTGGATCTAGAACGGGCGGCGCATCCAGAAATGTCCGCAGCGCTGCAACACTTGAGCCTCGAGCTTTCCCAATCAGTGACCGTGGTGCTGAGCCTCAGTCGTTTGCTCGAATCCGAGCTAAGTTTTGAAAGTTATCCGCACCAAACGCTGCGGCTTACTCCCGAGGTATGGGCACGTTGGACGAAAAGTGGTCTCAGCGAGCACCTGATAGCACTCGGTGAGCAAGTCCATCGAGCTCTGGCCTTGGCGCGTGACATCTTTGCGGAAGTCGAAGCCATCTACGGTGATGCTTCCGCTCACGACGAGGTCGCTTGGTTACGCTACCGTAGGTGGCTTGATGAGTTGGCAGAGATCCGCGAAGGCCTCGAGGCCTTCGGGGAACCCGAGACCGAGTGGGTTTCTTGGCTCGAGGGGTTCCTCGGCCAAGGGGGGGAAATCAGCGTGCGCTTGCGCCGCGGTCCCCTGCAGGTATCGTCGATACTGCTCGATCGTTTATGGGGCCGGGTGGACAGCGCCACCTTAACCTCGGCTACCCTAAGCGTGGGAGGACAGTTTGATTTCGTCCAGGAAGTGCTTGGTATTCCACAAGCCAGAGGTCGTTATTTGGTGCTGCCTTCTCCCTTTAACCTCAAGGACCAGGCGAAGTTGATGGTGCCACGCGGCATGCCTCGCGTCGATACGGTCGAGCATCTTGAAGGGATGGCCGAGTTCGTGATTGAAGCGGCTGTCCGCTTGCAGGGAAGGACGTTGGTGCTCTTAAACTCCTACCGCACGCTTAGGCTCTTGGACGAGCGCGTGCGTGAACGCCTTCAACAAAGCCATATCGCCACCCTGGCTCAAGGCGTGGATGGAGTGGGCCCTGGTCTGGTCGAACGCTTTCGCGCTCATCCGGCTAGTGTTCTGATGGGGGTAGCCAGCCTCTGGGAAGGAATCGACATCGTCGGTGCAGCGCTCTCCCTGGTGATTATGGCACGGTTGCCCTTCGCGAGCCCGGGCGATCCGATTGAAGAGGCACGCTTGGAAAGCATTCGCGAACAGGGAGGCATGCCTTTTTACCGAAGAACGTTGCCGCAGGCGATTTTAAAATTCCAACAGGGTTTTGGCCGTTTAATACGCAGCCAAAATGACCGCGGCGCCGTCGTGGTGTTGGATCCGAGGATTCTCCCCGAGACCACGCGATACGGCTCGCGGTTTATCCGGGCGGTGCACCCGGTGCCCCTAGTGGTGGCCGAACCCGAAACGCTTTTTAGGACCGTCATGGACATGCTAAGAGACCAAACGTAACGCAAACAGACATTCATCCGAAAGGAGACGATAACATGCGCATCTTAGTCACCAATGACGACGGCATTGACGCCCTGGGCCTACAACTCCTCGCTCAGGTGCTGGCCGAGTCCCACGAGGTGTACGTGGTAGCTCCCGACCGAGAACGCAGTGCTACGGGACATGCGATTACCATGCACAAACCCATTTATCCAAAGCCCGTGTCCTTACCATCCACCGCGATGAAGGCAGCCTGGAAGGTGACGGGAACGCCCGCCGATTGCGTTAAGTTGGGTGTGCAGGCGCTATTGGAAGAACGTCCCGATCTGGTTTTGGCGGGCATCAACCACGGTTCTAACCTGGGACGCGATATTTTTTACTCGGGAACGGTCTCTGCGGCCCTTGAGGGAATGTTCCTCGGCGTCGCATCGTTCGCCCTGTCCGCCAAAACGTTTGACAGGCGCTCGCTTCAATTCATCGCCCAATTCGTGCGTCAGTGGACCATCGATGGCTTGCCGCTACCCTCTTCGGGAGAGTTCTTTAATGTCAATTTCCCCGACATCGAGAGCGCTTGGCCACCAAAGCTAGTGTGGGTGGGCTTGGGTCATCGGGAATATCGTGACGAGTTTCACCGCTATCAGAACCCTCGGGGCCAAGAATATTATTGGTTGTCGGGAGAGCCATGGGATCGCCTGGATGACTCCCCCAGCGATGTGGCGGCGATCGAAGGGGGGATGATCGCGGCGACGCCGCTGCACATGGATGTGAGCAATTGGTCAAAAATTCATGCCCTGCAATCGATCATCGTGACCCCGCCTAAAGAGGGCGATGAAGGAGGCATAGAATTGCGGCCTGACGGCTAAGCCTAGGACGGGGGAGGTGGCAAGATGGCCAGCAAAACGCCCAAAATCTCCAGAGACAAGGCGCTGGAGAAGCTGAAGTATGAAGTGGCTAGAGAGCTTGACCTCGATGACGACATCAAAGAACGGGGTTTTGCCAACATGACGACGCGTGAGGTTGGCAAGATTGGCGGCAACATGGTGAAACGATTGGTGGTCAAGGGTGAAGACGCACTCTCTGCCGAGACTTCTGGCGAGTCCGAGCGTGCCTGATTGTCGACCCACCCAGCTCGAGGCAATTTGCCTCGAGCTCACTTTAACCTCCTAAGCGGCATGCGAGACGGCCTGGCTTCCACCCTCGGGGCTAGGCACCGTGTAGATGAGCACGACGACGGCTAAGGGTCTCATCGAAAATAGGACATAACTTCGACTCCGCCGAATACGATGAGCTAAGCGGAGGGATGAGCCATGCAAATATCGGCAATCGTGCGCGGAAGTTTAGCTGGGGTGGTGGTGGCACTGGCGATGGCCTCCATCTTAGGTTGGCTTGACTACCAAGGATGGGTCTCGGGCATGATTGCCACCGTCTTGTTCTGGCTTGGTGCCGGCTTATCATTTATGTTTGCGGGGTTGATGGCGGGCCGCCAGGCTCGTCACAGCTTTTGGCTCCATGGGGCCTTGGCCGCGCTGCTGTTGAATCTGGTAGGGAGTGTCGTGGCCGAAGCCTTTGGCCAAATGGACGGCCACTTATGGTTGGATTTAGGATTTGCCGCCGCGGTGGGTCTTATTGGCGGAATTTCAGCCCGGATGATCGATGTGTAACTGACCAACGTAGGTATGAAATGGCCATGAATGGTTAAGAATAAGTTCAGGTGAAAACGCATGGGTATTAGTGCCGCTTTAGCGGGGATGTTGACTTCGGCGCTGCTCAACGGAAGGCCAGCCAGTCGACCTCTTGCTCCAGAACAAATGGTTGAAGTCCAAAGCTTGCTGATCGATGCAGGCTTTAGTCAAGCCAACCTTTCCCTAGACTTGGCCGAGTTTACCAGTGTGACCGGTGAGCCAGCCACTCTGTCTAACCTCAGGGCTTTCGACCGTCAAAGGCCGCCGTCGCAGGAACTACATAGGCGGATTGATCAGTGGCTGAGCCTCTGGTATCCCCACCAGTCAGCACGTCAATCCCTAAGGCAGGTGGAGAACCGGTTGGGTCAGCATGATGCGGCGCTTACGGGAAGCCTTGCCGTAAGTCTGATCCATCTCTTTGGCATCCACCAGGCCTATGTGCACCATTGGACCTATCGCGCTCAGGCCGGGGACAGCTTCACGGACCTGTCCATTGCCAGCGGGCTCTCGCTGGCCACCGTCATCAGGGATAACCCTCTCCACGGTTCGATCCTCTGGGTGGGTCAGGCCATTTCGTGGACGCCACCGCCTCCCACTTCGGTAGGAACGCAAACTCCGAACCCGGTAAAGCATCCGGCGGTGCCGAGCGCACCGCCTGTGCCCAAGCCGCTAATATCCACCGGAGTGTTGGCGGGCTTGCGGCCGGTGGCGGGTTTGGCACTGCTCGATCCGACGCCGTTTTCGCTGCGAGGTCTTTTGCAAGCCGAGCCGGTGGGACAATCCGTGACCTTGGTCGTTGAGGGCCAGTGGGCGCTTTTGCATCCCCGGATTCTGGTTCAGGCTGTCAAACAGGGCAACCAGGTGGCTGTTACGGGCTATAGCAGGAATCAACTGGGCGATCTTCCCAAAAAGGGTATTGTTCAAGAATTGCGTTGGAGCCGGCAGATTGTGGGAACGATACTCCAATCCTGGCCGCCCTATGTGATTGAAACGCCTCAAGAAGCCGGGACGGCCGTGTCCACGGTCGCGGCCAAGTTGCATTTTGGGGTGGTGCCGGTTGGTGCTTGGATTCACCCCACTCATAAATGGGCAACGACCGTCAGAAAGGTTTTGCTTTCCCATCAAAACCGCCTGTCAGTCGTTGCTCCACCTCCTTCGCCTAGGGCCTACAAGGCCTTCTTTGCGGCTCTTCAGGTCAGCCATCTTACTTTGGAGAGCCTTGGGCAAATCTGGTCGGGCGCTTAGGACGGATCGCCGTTTTGGCCGTTTGTCCCATTCAAACTCGCTTCGGCATTACGAATCATGACTTTCACCATGTTTCCCCCAATTTTTCCGCCTATGCGACCTAGCTGTTTGCTGGGCATGTCCGCCCATCCCTTGCTTTCGATTTCTCCTACCAGTCCCAGGTCTTCGGCCACCTCGTATTTGAAGCGGTCACGGAGCTTTTCGTCTAACAGGTTTCGTTTGGTCGCCACTTTGCATCGCCTCCTTCGCGAGATAGTCTAACCGGAGGTGGGGCCCGTTCATGTTAGGATTGCCTGTCAGCCGGGTGGGATATTGGCATTCGAGGTGATAGCGTTATGGACTGGTGGCGGGTGTTGTATGATTAAACACACAATCCAGCGACGAAGTGGGGATAGCGGACCATGAAGGAACCCAAACTTGCTGCCGACCATGCTAAACTCGTGGTGCTCGGTCAGCGGCGATTTACCGGATTTACCGCCTATCAGGTGGTGACGTTCTTAAATCAAACCCTAAAGGATCGCGGGTTCATCTTTGGCATCCGGCAAATAGAGGGAGACTTTGAGTTGACGGTCTACGACGGTGACTGCGATGCGCCCTAAAGTTGCCGTGGCGGCCGTGTTGCGGAGTCCAGAGAACCAGGTCTTGTTGATTCAGCGGGGGCATCCGCCGGAGATGGGAAGATGGGCGGTGCCCGGAGGGCACGTCGAGGCTGGCGAGCGCTACGATCACGCGCTTGTGCGAGAGACTCGGGAAGAGACGGGTCTGGCCATCGTGGTGGGCCCGTTGCTGTTTGTAAGCGAATTGATGACCGAAAACGACCGGTGGCTCATCTTGGACTTTGCAGCGACGGCTGAGAGCGGAGAGCCTTTGGGGCAAGCGGCGTCCGACGCCAAACGCTTGGGGTACTTTTCCTTCGCGCAGTGCCAGGCACTGGACCTGGCCTCGGGGATGGCCGAGCTGCTGACCGACAGCCAGGTGCGGGGGTATCTTCAGTGGGAATAAGGTTGCATCCATGGATACGGGGCGCTATGTTGGCGCTGCTTTTGATTACGCTGGCCGGGTGTGGCAGCGGGCAATTCTTGCTGCCCCCGCGTAGCGGTGGCAATGCCCCCGCCAGGCAATATCAACAAGCTGTCGAGCAGCATTACCGCGTCGGCCAACGCAACGTAGAGGCAGCCGTCACGGCTGAGGAACTCGCCATTGCCCACGATCCTCGCTGGGCCCCGGCGTATTCTCGTCTAGCAGAGCTGTTTTTGTCTCTAGGACAGCCGACGGCCGCCCTGGCCACGGCACGCAAAGCCACGATGGTGGCACCCCGTACGGCGCTATATCAGACCAATTTAGGCAAGCTGGCGACCAGTCTAGGCCGAGCCAAGCTTGCCGCTCAAGCTTTTTCCCAAGCGATTCGTCTAAATCCGGCCAGTTGGGCGTCGATGGATGGGTTGGCGGGTCTTGCCCTTAGCCAAGGGCAAGACCGCGTCGCCGTCCGCTGGCTAGAACGAGCCTTAGCCGCCGGAGGGCCCGAGGCGCTTACCTGGCAAGAATGGGGTCAAATGGCCGAGGCAGAAGGCAATTGGTCTTCGGCTGGCCGCTATTACCGGCAGGCGCAGGCGGCGGCGCCTGCCTGGTGGCGGCCGCATTATGATCTGGCGAAATTGGCCATGCATCGCGGCCAGCTTGGGCGAGCGAGAAGGGAATTACGCATCGCCCTGGGCAGCAACCCTGGCAGTAGTCAGGCCTGGCTATTGTTGCAAAGTTTGCCGGCCGGATTGGCGCATTGGAGAGCTCAGCAGTCGGGACAATACCCGGTAGATGGGTCCAAGACGCCCTAGTCGGCCATGAACGTTTAGCGTGTTACAATGGGAAAATAAATGGGCAAGTATCGAGCAACGCCTGGATATGAGAGGGGTGGTCGGAGTGCAGTATCTGATTCATACATTGGGATGCCAGATGAACGAACGCGACTCGGAAATCATGGCTGGGCAGTTAGAGACCATGGGCTATACTGCCGCTGCCAGTGAGGAGCAGGCCGACCTCATCATTATCAATACCTGCGCCGTGCGAGCCAGTGCAGAAGACCATGCCTTTGGGCATGTAGGCCGTTTGAAGCAGCTTAAAGAGGCCAAGCCTTCGATGACGCTGGCGGTGGCCGGGTGCATGGCTCAAGAACCCGGTACCATTGCATGGTTAAAGAAGCATGCACCGCATGTAGATTTGGTGTTTGGCACGCACAATCTCCACCAGCTCCCTCGGTTGTTGGACGAAGCGTCGGAGCGCGACGAAATGCTGGTCGAAGTGTGGAAGAGTGCGGGCGATAGCCTGGCCGAACACGTTCCCTCCCGGCGCCGCGACGGTGTGCGTGCCCACGTCAATATTATCTATGGCTGTGACAAGTTTTGTACGTATTGCATCGTGCCCTTTACCCGGGGACGCGAACGCTCGCGAGCCATGACCGACATTTTGCGCGAAGTTCAGGCGCTAGCCCGTGAGGGTTACCAGGAGGTGATGTTTCTTGGGCAAAATGTGAACTCTTACGGGCATGACCTCGATCCTAAGGTCGATCTAGCAGACCTGCTGGAAGCGGTAGAAGAGGTCGATGGCATTCGCTGGGTCCATTATATGACCCCCCATCCGCGAGATTTTTCTGATCGGCTGCTCGAGGTGATTGGAGCGAGCCAGAAGATTTCGCGTCAGCTGCACCTTCCCCTTCAGGCCGGGTCGAACCCCATCTTGCGGCGCATGAATCGCAAGTACACGCGCGAGCAGTACATGGCGCTTATCGATCGCGCCAGGGCCGCCATCGCGGACGTCAGCTTTACCACGGACATTATTGTCGGATTTCCAGGGGAAACGGAGCAAGACTTTGAGCAAACTTTAGAGATGGTGCGGGAAATTCGCTTCGATTCGGCGTTTACTTTTATGTACTCGCCCCGAGAAGGCACTCCCGCGGCTCGCTGGGAAGGCCGCGATCCGGTGCCCAATCCAGTCAAGAAAGATCGACTCAACCGCTTGATGGAGCTGCAATATGAAATTAGCTTGGAGGCGAACCAAGGCCTGATCGGAAAGTCCATGGTGGTCCTGGTGGAAGGCGTTTCTAAAAAGAACGACAGCGTCTGGGCGGGCCGAAGTCAAACCGGCAAGGTCGTCTTGGTGGACCGCGTGCCTGGGATCGATCTCACGGATCGTTTCGTGCCCGTCCACATTGATGCCGCCAAGACCTTTTACCTCAGCGGTTCGGTGACGGGAGATCCGTTGGGCGCACCGTCAGCGCTGGGCCACGCCCTTCCCCTACTGCAATCATGACCAGGGCTCTCGCTGGATAAACTCTATCAGCGTGTCGACGATTCTCTGCTCGAGCGTCTCTTGGTGTGGAGCTCGCATACGACATCAGCACTCATGCTATGTAAGGCAGACTCTTGGGTACACTAAGAGACTGGCAGAGCGGAGGTGACTAGGTGCGGATTAGGTCGCGGCCATTTTGGAGCGGAGCGCTCGTGGGCATGTTGGCAACCCTGTCAGGTGGCGTCATGCTGATCTCGCGAGGGGTTTTTGTGTCTCGTTTAGAGATGATGCAAATGGTGAGCCAAGTGGGCCAGAAGGTGGTGTCCGAGCATCGGCAACAAATCCTTGGCTTGGCGCATTCTGCCCTTGAGCCCATGGTGCAGCAGCAGGTCCTTCAACTGAGCCGGAGTGTCTATGTTAGCGTGGAGGGCCAGCACTTCCCTCTTCCGCGGGTGGATCGAAGCACTTTGGGGAGCTTGTTGACACGGCAAGCCGAGGGGTGGGCGACGACCGACCTTGCCCACATACTGAACTCACCCAAAATATACATGCGCCCCCTGGCTCGCTTCACCATCAAGGCAGTGGATCAACGGAAGCTTGCCCTGCACCTTGGTCCCCTTAAGATCG
>JAJZZI010000075.1 GCA_021797635.1 Bacillota bacterium
GACCTATCTTTACTAGTCTTTACTAGTCTTTACTAGTCTTTACTAGTCTTTACTGCTTGCCGCCATGGCATGTTGCCGAAGGGACTGGCGAGCTACCTTGCCGGTAGAGCCCTTGGGCAAGGCGTTCACAACAAAATACTCGGCAGGACACTTGAAACGGCTAAGTCTTTCACGAACCAACCTCGACAATTCTTGCTGCAGTTGAACGGGGTCGCAATCGTCATGACCAGGAACGACAAAGGCCACCGGTTCCTCCCCTAAGCGTTCGTTAGGCCGCCCGACCACGGCGCAGTCCACTAAACTTGGATGCTCCAAGATCACCTCTTCCACTTCTCGGGGAAAGATCTTCTCCCCGCCGCGGTTGATAAGCTCTCTCGAACGGCCGGACAGATATAGATACCCGTCTTGGTCAAACCAGCCTAGATCTCCGGTGCGGTACCATCCTCGACGGTACTTCTCTTCTGCCCAGCGATTCGGCCCCCAATTGGCGTCGATGACGGCGGGTCCCCGAATTTCCACCTCACCCACCTCGCCCGTCGCTAAGCTCACCCCGAATGCATCCACCACCCGAATCTGGGTGCCCACGGGTCTGCCCACCGAACCTGCGCGCGGGGCGTCCAAGGGATTGGCGGCAACTTGACTCGCCGACTCCGAGAGGCCATAGGTCTCAATCACGGGGATCTGCCATCGCCCCTCAATCGCCTTAAGCGTCGAAATGGGCAACGGTGCCGAGGCCGACCGAATAAAGCGTATCCTAGCCGGACTGTCAGGCCCTCCCTCACCGCCAATCAACACCTTTAAAATCGAAGGCACGAGATTTAACCACGTAGCCCCATGGCGATTGGCCATCGTCCAAAATTGGCCAGCGTGAAAGCGATCACTGACCACAATCGCCCCGCCAGCCAACAGCGTGGCCAGCACCCCCACCACCTCGCCATTAATGTGAAACAGCGGCAGGGGCGAGTAGCCTACATCCGTGGAAGCCAGTTGATGCACGCGAGCCACATGGCTTGCCGTATGAATGAGCGAGGCCGTCGGCAGGCCCACCGGCTTGGGATCGCCGGTCGTGCCCGAGGTCAAAAGAATCAAGCCGCCGGCGGGCCCGACCTGAGTTAAACGGGGACCGTGAGGATTTTCAAGGAGCTGCCAGTGCACCCCGTCGCCGAAGATACTGCCCAAATTCGATGGAACCTCGGCGGCTCGGTCATGCAAGAGGAAATGGGATCCCGTGCGTTCGAGCGTACGCATGCGATCGGCCGACGGAGCATGGCTGTCAATCGGCACGGCTACGGCATCCATGGCCAATACCGCCAACCACGCCATAACAAACTGATCGGGACCCTGGAGTTGAATGGCCACCCGATCCCCTGCACGGACCCCGGCCTGAGAGAGTCCCTCCATCGACGCCGATACGGCGTCTCGGAGATGGCCATAGGAAATCCAAGCACCACGGGCGTCGGCGGCTAAAAAACGACGCGTCGAGTGATTGTGAGCGGCTTGATTGATAATGGTCCACAGCCCGTTCGCTTTCATTCAGCACGCCCCTTCTAGTGGGTAATATCCGATCCAGCAAGATGCATATATTTTCTCATCATCACCTCGTTAAATGTAGATTTTCTCGTTTTTTTAAGCTAATTCTCAGTGTTACAGCCAAAATCTTTCATGTGCCCCAGAAGCTGTTAAAACCAAAAGCGATTACAAAAAGCGATTTACGTGGTATGCCCCAAAACCCTCGCCCGTATGTCTTCACCCTCATGATCGCTATCACTCCGCCAACTCAAGGTCGTCTTGACGATGCCAGGCAGTTCTTCTGCGTCGAGCCTGCGAGATTCTCCCGGTCCGCTACCCGGACACGACGGACACCAAATCTCATCGGGCTCATAAGATATGCCAACGCCAGACAAAAACGGAAAACTCTCCACGATCTGCCATGTTCTACGGCAACGTGCTGTCAAAAGGTCTCGTACGCGATCAATTTCGGGGTTTTTAGGACCGATATTGGGATAACAAGGCGCTTCGCAGCCCGTCGGTGCTCACGGATATCGTGCCGCAGGTGCCCATTTACTCACTAGGCCGAAGTCCACTCGGGGAGGTTCACTCATGATGCTCGATAGAAAGCAGAGTCCAACCCTTTTCAGCGTGCTAAATCATTGGTGTGAGCGCGACCCCAACAAGGTGGCGCTAGTCGATCTTTTCGCCAAGGTGCAGATCTCGTATGGCGACCTAGGTCGTAAAATTTTGGAGTTTTCCAGGTGCCTGAAGGCCCAAGGCGTTGATCATGAAAGCCGTGTGGCCGTTTATTTTTCGGAGCATGCCACGGAATGCCTTGCGCTCTTCTATGCCATCAATCAATTGGGTGCCCTTTGGATTCCCATCAATCCTAAGAGCACCGAGGAGGAATTTTCCCAACTCATGACGCTTAGCCACGCCAGCCACCTGGTCAGCGACACGCTGCCGCCCCTCTGGTCAGAAATGCTGAACCAAGGCATCGGTTTCGTCGGAATGCCCTTAGAGACCTGCCCTGAAGACTTGGAGCCGGATCCCAATCCCTACCCGGACCCTGGGTCCACGGTGGGCATCTTGTATACTTCAGGCACCACCGGGCTTCCCAAGGGCGTCATTCACTCCCATCGATCGATGATCGGCTGGATAACTGCGTTCGTGTATAGTCACCGCTGGCAGGCCGACGACCGCATTCTCAACCCCTATCCCCTGTATCACATGGGCGGAATCGGATTTAGTTTAGCCGGCTTGAGTATCGGCGCCACCGTGTATTTATCTGGTCCCTTTGATCCCAGGGGCATCCTCGAAGCGCTGATCCGCCATCAGATCACCTCCATGATCGCCGTCCCAACCATGTGGACGGCTCTGATGGCGCATCTGCCCCAACCTTTCTCTGCGTCCGAGGTGATGCCTCAACTGAAGAAGCTTTCCGCCACCAGTGCCCCTTTACCGCAAGCCGTCGAGGACAATCTGCGAAAGTTCTGGCCACTGGCCGATCTCTATGTCCTCTATTGTGCCACCGAAGCCTTCTTCACGGCCAGACGCCCGGAAGATCGCCCGAGGCACCCCCGCTCGGTTGGCCAAAGCGCTTATGGCATGGACATTTCCATTCGCGATGATCACGGTCAAATCGTTCCCAGCGGCCAGCCCGGGTTAGTCTACACGCGCGGCATCTCTCTGTGCGAAGACTACAGTAAAGAGTCTCAGGTGCCTGACGGCACCTTCATAGCCGAAGGTTGGTTTACCTGTCACGATGTCGGATATCTCGATGAGGAGGGATTCCTCTATCTTCTCGACCGTAGTCGCGACCTCATTAAGACGGGCGGCGAGAGCGTCTCGTCGTTAGAAGTCGAAGAGGTCATTTTACGCCACGCTAAGGTCCAGGAGGCAGCCGTCATCGGTGTGCCCGATGCGCATTGGGGCCAACGCGTTCATGCGGTCGTCAAACTCATCCCCGGCGAAAGCCTATCCACCGAGGAACTCTTGGCCTTCTTACGCCGCCATCTCAGCGGCTTTAAGATGCCAAAGACCGTGCAATGGGTCGACGAGCTGCCCAAGAGTTCCGTCGGCAAAGTATTAAAACGCACCCTAAAAGAGCGCGCTCCAGCGAATCTATAAGGGGTCCAGCATCCACCAGTAGAGAATCGCATCTTCTCCGTTAGAAAAAAAGCGCGGAACCACCCCTGCTGCAATAAAGCCCACGCGTTCCAAGGCATGCATCTGGATGTGATTCGAGGCCCTCACCTCCCCCATCAGCCAGCGCGCGCCCAATTTGCGCACCTCGCCCGCGCCGACGTTGAGCAAAAATCTGGCCAGACCCCGTTGGCGGTAGCGGGGATCGGTGACATTGGCCAGAATGTGGGCCGAAGCGCCTTGCACTTCCAGACCTAGATAGGCCGCGAGATTGCCCTGATCATGCACCACCAAATACCCGCTTTGGGGCGAAAGCCAGTAGCGACTGGCGGCGGACAGCGAGATGGGATCGAGAAAGACTTCGCGCTCCAAGCGACAAATCGCCCGAAGCTCCAGCCATGACGCCCATTTTGGGCGCCATGCGCCAGAATCTAAGGCTACGCGCCCTGAGACGGTCTTGGGCCGATAGTTCATGGCGACGCCTCCGTTCCAATAAACCCACATAACCCGGCAAGGCATCCACTAACTTCCTGGGACCGCTTGCCAAATCGCCTCATAGCTTGCAGAAAAGACGGTCCACAGGAGTTGGTAGATGAGATGACGGCGCCGCATCGTTTGGGGGAGTTGCTGGCAGGCATGCATATCACCGTGTCGGCACCTCCTGGCTGGCAAACCATTGCAATTTACGCCCTGAGCCTGAATTCTAGAACATGTCCACCCGAAAGCCTCTTCATCGGTTTACAAGGTCAAACCCACAGCGGGGCCGCTTTTACCGAAGAGGCCGTGCGTCGTGGCGCCTCGGCCGTGCTAATATCGGAACGTGACGTTCTCCCCGCGCTGTCCCAAGAGGTGGTCGTCATCCGCTGTCCCCATCCCCGGCGTGCCTTAGCCATCATTGCCGCTCGCTTTTACGATCATGCAGCCGACCACCTGGCGCTCGTCGGCATCACAGGCACCAATGGCAAAACCACGGTGGCACATCTGGTGCGCCAACTCTTGCCATCGGCGCAAACGGCCTACTGGACCACCTCAGAGGTGTGGACGGGGCAGCGCCGATTTCGCCCAAGCATGACCACCCCGCACCCCACCGATCTCCACCGCTTCTTTCACGATGCGACGTCGTCTGGTCATGCCTATGCCGTGCTGGAGGTGTCATCGCACGCGGTGGCCTTGGACCGCGTATATGGCCTATCCTTCCGCGTGGGGGTGGTGACTAATGTGAGCCCGGATCATCTCGACTTCCACGGCGACTTTGCCCACTACGTCCAAGCTAAGCGCGCCTTCGCCGAGTCGCTCGGCGCCGAGGCCACCTTAGTCATCAACCAAGACGATCCTACGGTGCGGGAGTTTGCCGATACGGCCAAGGCCCAGGTCATCCGCATTGGCTTCTCCCCACAGGCTGACCTTAGGGCCAGCAACTTTCGTGCCCAGCCCCAGGGCAGTGAAGCGGAGATCCACCTGTCCGCCCAGCTTGCGTCGCGACTTGGACTTGCCAAAGCCCCGTCCGTCGCCTTGCGCTGGCCCCTGGCGGGCCGCCATAACCTTTTAAACGCCTTGGCAGCACTCGCCAGCGGCCTTGCTTTAGGCCAAGATTTGGAAACGATGTGCCAACGACTGGCGCTCGCCAAAGCCCCTATCCGACGGATGGAAGTCCTCCAGGTCGGCGATTACGTGATGGTCAACGATGTCGCCATGAATGCCGCTAGCTACGATACCATTTTGGCCTCGGTGGCCGAGCTCCATTTTAAATCCCTAGTCGTGGTTAACGCGCTCCGCGGCAACCGCGGGGATGAGGTCAATGCCGAGTCGGCCCGGATTCTGGCCGAATGGAACCAGCGGCTCGGCTTTGCCCCCTTAATCCTCACCCTAAGCCAATCTGAGTTGGCCAAGCTGCCCACCGACGTCAACGTCCGTCCCGCAGAACTCAAAGCCTTCTTAGCCGCCGCCCAGCGCGGCAACCTGGCTACGGAGGTTCACACGGAGCTGAATACGGCGATTGCCAGCGCGGTCGCCCGCGTCGAACCCAAAGGCGCCTTACTCTTATTGGGCACATTTGGCATGGATAGCGGGCCGCAACTTGCCGCCCGATTACTGGCTCAGCGCGCCGGCGTGGAGGTGACCCCCGTCACCTATCGCACCATCGAGCCGCTCTAATCACTTAAGGTATGAACCTTAAGCGAGGCTCATAGCATGTCTCACGGGGGGATGACAATGGATTGGAAATTGCTCTTTTCGACGTTTGCACTCATCTTTTTTGCCGAGCTCGGCGACAAGACCCAGCTCACCACCATGACGCTCGCCGCCCAAAGCGACTCTGCCCTGACCGTCTTTATCGGGGCCGCCAGCGCGCTGGCCTTAAGCGCCCTCTTAGGGGTCATTTTCGGGGAGGCCATCACCAAGCTCATCCCTGCCAGTTACATTCACACGGGGGCGGGGGTGGCCTTTTTAGGCATCGGCATCTTGCTAATTTTAGGCAAGTTTTAGCACCAGCCAATCCGTATAACCCTCTTCGCGGTCGTCAAGACTATGCCCATTCCTCGGCAAGGAGTGTGCCTATGTGGCCCTTTCGACCGCGCTCTACGGCGAAGTCCAAAAAGCCTGCCCAGCCGGTTATCCCTAACCGCTTGGGCGACACTGCTGCACCTCACCACGAGAGTCCCGCGGAACGATTGATGGAAGCGCTGTCGTCAAGCGAAAAGATCATAGAAGGCATCATCCCAAGCGATTTAGGCATACTGGAAGACCTAATTACTGAGACCAAATCGATGGAAAACCGCCTCGATGGTCTCCTCGACGACATGGCGGGACCGAAAGAGAGTATGGATGTCTTTTCTGGCAACGTTGCCGGTGCCTATCAACGGCTCAAAAACACCATGGGCCAGTCGCCGGATATCATCATCCGTCAGTTCACTCTTGGCAGCAAAAGCCCGATTCCAGCCGTGCTCAGCTTTGTCGATGGCTTAGCGAGCAACCAGATGATCGATCAAGACATCATTGCCCTCATGCAGCGCTATGAGGAGGCCGAGTCGCAAGCGACGAGCACCGACGAGCTGCATCGGCTGGTCATGGAACGCATCGCTTCGGTCGGCCACGTCAGCATGGAAACGCAGTGGACCAAGCTCTCGGTTAAGCTCATGGCGGGCAATACCGTCGTCTTTATCGAAGGAAATCCCCACGTTCTGATCATGGACACGGTGAAGTATCCGCAGCGCTCGGTCAGCCGAGCCCAGACGGAACGTTCCGTCAGCGGACCCGAGCAGTCCTTCAACGAGGTTCTGCTCACCCAGATGAACCTCATCCGGCGCCAGCTTCGTTCGCCTGAACTCCACTTTGACTCCGTGACCATGGGCAGCATGACCCAAACCTCGGTGGTCATCGCCCACATTGAGGGCCTGACCAACCCCGAACTGGTAGCCGCCGTCAAGCGTCGACTGGCCACGGCTAAGCTGGACGCACTGCAGTATGCGGAGGAGCTCAGCCCCTACCTAGTCGAAAATCCGCACTCCTTGTTTCCTCAAATTCGCCGATCAGAACGGGTCGACGTCATCATCCGCGTGCTGCTCATGGGCAAAGTGGCCATCATGGTCGATGGCTGCCCGCGTCCCCTCACCGTTCCCTCGACGTTCATGGACTTTTATCAGACCACCGATGACTATACGGCCACCTTCTGGACAGCCAGCCTAGCCCGCGCAGTCCGCCTCATCGCCATCATTTTGGGCTTTACGCTGCCCGCGCTCTACATCGCGCTGACCTCGGTCAACCCCGACCTCCTGCCCACCAAGCTGGTGTTGACCATTGCCGGCTCACGCGAAGGCATTCCCTTTCCTCCCATTTTCGAAGTGCTCATCATGTGGATCATCATCGAAGTCCTGCGCGAAGCTTCCCTGCGTCTGCCCCAATCCATGTCAACTACCATCGGCACGGTCGGCGCCATCGTCGTGGGCACTGCCGTGGTCAAAGCGGGCATCGTCTCCGACATCCTCATTGTCATCATGACCTTGGCCGCCGTGGCCCTTTTCGCCGCCCCGGTCTTTGAAATGGCCACACCCTGGCGCGTACTCTTTTGGGTACTCATTGCCTCCGCCTATCTCTTAGGAATTTATGGCATCATCTTAACGCTGATGATGGTCATCGCCCACTTGGTCAGCCTAGAGAACTTTGGCGTGGCCTATCTCACCCCATTTGGTCCGCTGAGGCCGCGCGATCTCCAAGATACCTGGCTTCGCCTGCCCTACTCGCAGTTGCTGCGGCGTCCGACCCAGCTACATGCCATCCTTCCGGGAAAAAAACGAAACCCGCCCACGAACCTCATGAATCACCCCAATCTAGCAAAAGCGAAGGCGCGCCGATGGGGGAACGGGCGTGATTAGATCGATGGGCCGTGCCCCAACGTCGCGAGTCGGCAAAGCGGGCAAGATGGTGGCGGCGGGCTTGCTGCTCCTGAGTTTGAGCGGATGCTGGAACGATCGCGCGCTCAACGAACGCGACCTCGTGCTCACCATGGGAGTCAGCCCCGCCAAAAAATCAGGCCAGGTCGAACTGACCTTTCAAATCCCTACTCCGGGCGGTCTCACCTCCATGCAAGCCGGCGGAGGATCCGGAGGAAGCTCTAGCCCCCAATTCTTCGATGTCCAAGGCATCGGGCCCAACTTCCCCTTAGCCTTTACCGAGGCGCAGGCCAAAGTCTCTCGCGATCTCTATCTCGGTCAGATCGAGGTGTTGGCCTTTTCCACCAAACTTAGTCCCGCCATGCTTCACCGCGCGGTGGCTGCCTTAGATCGCTTGGGGCCCATGGACAAGACTCCCTATGTCATCACCACCATGGGTTCGGTGACCAAAGTCATCGCCCATCAGAGCCAGCAAGAAAAGCTGCCGGCCCTCTACTTTGAAACGCTGTTTCTTTGTAAGTCGTGTCAGACCAATGCACTGGGCGTGCACTTTTGGCAGTTTGCGGAGCGTTTGCATACTCCCGGGATTAGCGCGGTGCTGCCGCAGGTCGATCTCTCGAGCTCAGGATATACGGTGGATAAAATTTCCGTATATCGGGGATATCACTACGTCACCACGTTTAGCCCAAGCTTGACCCAGGACTATGGTCTACTTGCCGACGTAAGCCATAAGAACGGCCTCTTCTTAGCCAAGCCGTTTCAGTCGGGGCTTCGCGCCGTCGACGCCAAGACCTCGATTCGCACCACGCTCGCTAAGGGCCGCCTGAAATCGACCCTCGATGTCAAAGTAAAGGCTACCTTAGATTCGATTTCCACCTATACCGCCACACCCACCCAGGTCGCCCAAGTCGCCAAGGCGGCCTCGGTCGTGTTAAGTCGCAGGCTGGATCACTTCTTGGCACTAACCCAAAAGCTTGACATCGATCCGGTCGGTATCGGCCGACGATTAGATAGCCGACATCCCTCTTGGTTCAAGGCGGCCGGACCTTGGTTTAAAGCCTATCCCCGAATTGATTTTAAGGTGCATGTTCAGGTGCACGTTCGCCGAATCGGCGACCTGACCTGACTGCACGGAGAGCTAGAACGCGTTCAAGGAGGAATTTCCCTTGCATTCACAAAAGCGTATCTCTGGGCGGCAGTTTGGCGCCATGGTGACGGCCGGCTATCTGGTTTTGGGAGTATTCTATTTTCCTCGCCCGGCGATGGAGTTGGCCGGGCGGGAAGCTCTTTGGAGCCTTTGGCTGGCTGCCGCCATCATCGCGGGTTTGATGGTGCTTATGTTTCGAGCCAGCGTGGCCACCCCCGACCAAAGTATTTTGACCACGGCTAGTCGCCTCATGGGAAAGCCGGTGGGCATCGCGCTTGCGCTCTTCACCATCGCCTATCACCTGCTTTTAGCCATTACCGCCAGTCTCGTCTTTAGTTTCGTGCTGGTCAATGTGTTCCTGCCCAACACCCCGCTTTGGGCCGTCAACGCCGGGTTGATCGTTAGCGGTCTCTATGTGGCCTGGAACGGCATCTTAGGTGTGGCCCGCACTATCGAAGCCACCTATACGCCTGTGGTCGTGCTCAGCGTACTAGCGCTAGCCGTTTCTGCCGGATTCATTCATCACCCCGCGCTCCTGCTGCCGCCGTCCCAATTAGAGGTTATTCCCATCCTTCGCGGAGCCTGGCCGCAATTTCTTCTTTTCATCGGCTTTCAGGTGAGTCTCAACGCCTATCCCTATGTGCGCGCTAGCGACCGCACCAGTGCAACCCGATACGCTCTCTACGGCCTATTCGCCGTCACCCTCTTTCTTACCCTAGCCTACGAAATCGCCATCGCCACGCTCGGCCCTTCGTATCTGGTGATCCAGCGCTGGCCCCTAGTCTCTCTGCTCCGTCTGATCGCCCTGGAGAACTTTTTCGTCAACAAGCTGGGTCTATTGATTGTGGTCCTCTGGACGGTGCTCATCGTACTCTTCATGGCCGTACGCTTTTGGTGCCTCGGGGAAGACGTGCAGCAGTTATTAGGCTTAGAGGGCGTGCCCAGCTATCGCATCTCGACGTTTGCCATTGCTCTAACCGCGATGGTTACCCCCTTTTTTGTTATCAACGGTCAGTCGCTGCTCCCCTGGCTCAGCCAAGTCTTAGTCGTGTTCGGCCTGCTCTATCTGACCGTCGTTCCTTTAACCGTACTCACGGCCGTGAGCCTTCGCCCGAAGAAAGTCCAAGAGATCCGAGAAATAGGGGTCATTGAGCGCGGTTCTCCCTGACTTAGAGCCGGCGGGCCCCGTCGGCCAACGCCTCCACCAGCTTTTGCACCATCAAATGAGCCACCGGATCCAGGGCTTTGCTCTTCCAGGTTGGATTCGGTTCGGGACCTTCACCATGGCCTTGGTAGACGATGCGGGTCGATCCCGCCTCGGCCCGGAGTGTCACGGCAATTTGGATGTCAATCTCTCCAAAGCTTCCCGAACCGGCAACGCTAAGCTCAAGCTGGCGAGGAGGATCAATTCTTTTCCAGCCCACCCGCCCGCTAAATTTCATCCGCACCATACTGAGGCCGATTTCCCAGACGATGCGGCAGGCCAAGTCATCCGGCTCTGGGCTGTCCATAGCTTCGCATAGACGAATGCCGGGCAGCGACGCCTGTAACCACTCGGGATCGGTCAAAGCCAAGTACGTCTGTTCCGGACTCGCTTTGGCCACCACCTCGCCCGCTACCTCCAATATCACCGTCTCCTTCGTCGCTCAGCATGCCTAATAGATACACCGGGCATCGGAAAAACATGCAGAAAGCCGTGAAGGGAATGCTTCCCAGCCTCATCGCTGCTTCTCTGGGTAATCCATGGTTTAGAGGTGGAATAACATTTAGCAGTTGCACGGGCGGATCCTTCACGCTATGCTTAGGCTGGACATGAGGGGTGCCCAACATGCTGAGAGGCTTTCGAGCCAACCCTTGAACTTGGCCAGGTAATTCTGGCAAAGGACATTGTCAGCCATGACCTGTCGGGTCATTTATTTTTTCTTCCCGCTCGGGACTCTCTCCTCTTGCTTCCGCCTATTTCAGGATTTCTAGGAGGAGTCGTTCATGACCGATCCCCATCAACCATCCCGTCGGTCCCCGTGGACCGTGGAATCGATTGGCCTGGCTCCGGTTCCATCTTCCGAGCGCTACGGCAATGCGCCGAAGCTTTTTTGGGTGTGGTTTGCCGGAAACCTGTCCTTCGCCTATTTAGTCATCGGTGCCGCCATATGGAGTTACGGCCTTTCACTGTGGCAAAGCATGCTTGCCATTTTGATAGGGGTGGCCTCATTTTGGATCATCGGATATCTCGGTCTGCCTGGCCCGCGCACCGGCCTTCCCACCATGGCCTATTCCCAAGGTTACTTTGGTCGGCACGGCAACCGCATCTTAGCGTTCGTCTCCTGGATTAATCTGCTGGGCTGGGAGACCGTGGTCTTGATCATTGCCACATACGCCATCGCCGCCATTTGTCATCTCGCACTAGGTGTCCCGGTCAGCGCTCCGTGGCTCTTGATATCGCTTGCGCTGTCTGCGTTCTTGGAGCTGTGCATCGCCTACTTCGGCCACGCCCTGATCGAATCCTTCCAGCAGTGGATCTCGTATGTCTTTGGCGTGCTGACACTTGTCGTACTGGCCGTCTTTCTTCCCCATGTGGCCTGGCATCCAGTGCTATCCAGGCCGTCGGGATCATGGCTCGGCGGAATGATTCCCTCAATCCTGATGGTTATTGCCGCCAGCGCGCTCTCTTGGGTGACCACCGCGGCCGACTATACCCGCCATTTGCCCCCATCGACCTCAGGTTCCACCATGGTGCGCTCGGCTGCGCTAGGGGCCATCGCGCCCACGGCCATGCTCATGTTGGCGGGGGTTCTCTTTGCCCAGAGCGCGCCCCATCTCGCCTCCGCGATCGACCCCATCCAATTGCTGCTCCATTGGATTCCCGCCTGGGCGGCCATCCCCTATCTCCTGGTGACTGCCATCGGCATCATTGCTGGCGGCATCATGTGTGCCTACTCCTCGGGACTTAGCCTGTTAGCGGGAGGCATTCGCATTCCCCGGTCCCGGACCATCTGGGTCGACGCCGCCGTCTCCCTAGCGGCCAGCATTTACATTGTGCTGGTGTCGCAGAACTTTTTGGCAACGTTCGAGGCGTTTTTGAGCCTGATTGCCTGCCTGCTCGCGCCCTGGGCGGCCGTCGCGCTCGTCAACGTCCGCCACCGCCGAAGACCCTCAGCGATTTGGGCTCTGGCCACATGGGCACTCGGATCGATCGCAGCTTTGACCACCATCGCCACGCCCATTTTCAGCGGTCCTCTCGCCTTGGGAATTTTCCGAACCTCATCCTTAGGGTATGTGCTGGGCTTTGCCTTGACCATCGTGCTTTATGCTTTCACCATGAAACGCCAGAAAACCCAGCGCGCCTTGCTCGAAACGAAAGAGGTATAGCCAGAAGGCGGCAGGGCCGCATCGTAGCAGCCCTGCCGCCTTACCAATATTTCCCTGGCTAAAACCCGGGAACGTTTCTGCCGCGCTTGGCCTGATCCCAAAACCAACGTTCATAGACCATCGAGCGGTGATAGGCTAGACCAACGGCCTTGGCCTCATCGACATCTCTGGGATCCGTCATTCTCGCGATGTCTTCTAACTCGCGCACCGCCTCGCCATAGACGTTGCCTTGATACGTTGAAATCCACTCCCGAGCCACCTGATGCTCGGGCAGGCCATCGGCAAACAATTTCTTGCCGATTTCACGGTAGGTCACATAGCAGGGCAGGAGAGCGGCCACGATCTCGGAAAACGAACCCGTATAGGCCGTACGCACGAGATGATTGGTATAAGCGAGGGTAACGGCTCCTGGCGCGTCTGCCTTGGGATCCACATGAAGTGCCGGCGCCACCCGCAGGTGCAAGTCGTGTTCTACGGAAAATACGTTGGTAGCATGGGCCAAGAGAGTCCTTCGCTGGTCCGGGGTAGAACCCCGGCTGGCAGCCAAGGTTAAGGCCAGAGAGAAATCCTGCAGATACCAATAGTCTTGAGCGATGAAATATCCAAACTGTTCATCCGTCAACTGACCCCGCCCTAATGCGGTGACGAAGGGATGGGCGAGAATCGCTTGCCAAACCGGATCACAAACTTCGCGGAGGTGATCCACATCCATTGCTATCTCCCCCTTTGCGCGATGAGCGCACGGCAAGCTCCTGTCCAATCGTCAGCGTCCACGACTGACGAAATAACCGCCAAGCCATCGACGCCGGTTTGCCACACCGAGGCCGCGTTGTCCTCGGTTAGACCGCCAATGGCGACCGAGGGAATTCGCCCATGAATGGCTCCAACCAACTGCCTTAAGCCTTGCAGGCCCAAGGGCGAATTGGCGTCGGTCTTGGATTTTGTGGGAAATATAGGACCAAGGCCGACATAGTCGGGCATCTCGGTGATGGCACACCATTCCTGCATGCTTGAAATCGAAAGTCCCAGCGCCAGCCTGGGCGCGATGCGGCGCACATCGCTTACGTCGATGTCCGTCTGGCCCACATGCACGCCGTCGGCGTCACAAGCTAAGGCTACATCAACCCGATCGTTCACGATTAGGGAAAGATGGCACTGTCGAGTAGTTTCGCGCAGACGTCGCCCATAACGCACCAATTCGCGTCCCGTACAGTCCTTTCCCCGCAATTGCACCACTCCCCCACCCCCGGCATGAATGGCCTGCGAAAGGCCTTCAAGCTGCTCATAAGCGATGCTCGCCGGATCGACCAAGACCATGAGCCTCACATCCATCGGGGCTGCCCCCACGTATGATGCAGCGGACCGTGACCGCGCCCAAGACCGGGCGCATGTTCAATGGCTCCGTAGACATACCGAATGCCGAGGCGTATCGCCTCGGCCGGCGTCTCGCCGCGCGCCCAAAATGCTGCAATCGCGGAGCTCAAGGTGCATCCCGTGCCGTGCGTATGCATCGTCTCGAGGCGAGCGTGGGAAATCCACTCGCCTCTGCCTTCCTGCCATAGCAAATCGCGCACCACGGGTCCGTCTAGGTGCCCCCCTTTCACGACCACATGGGAGATTCCAAGGTCCCCTAGGACCTGGGCGCAAGCCTCCATTTCAGCTGTAGATCGTACTGGGAAACCTACCAGCGCCTCCGCTTCAGGCAGATTGGGAGTCAGAACCTGCACCCGCACGGCTAGCTGTTCACGTAAAACCGTTTGGGCCTCCTCGTCTAAGAGAGAGGCTCCGCCCTTCGCATGCATCACTGGATCGAGCACCAAGGGCACGCCGGGATAGTGCGCCACGGCCTCAACGACGGCTTCAATGATGTCGGCGTTGGCGAGCATGCCAATTTTAATGATGTCGACCCCTATATCGTCGATGACCCGACAAATTTGGTCGTAAACGACCGACGAAGGCAGCGGGTAAACCCCGTACACCGACGAGGTCGTTTGCACCGTGACCGCAGTCAGCGCGGTCATGCCGTACACGCCAAGAGCCGTAAACGTCTTGAGGTCCGCCTGAATCCCTGCACCGCCACTCGAATCGGAACCCGCGATGGTAAGCACCCGGGGCAACATCAGCGAAGTCCCTCTTGCGATACTTGGGCAAAGGCAGTCCAGAAGGGATCAATGCGCGGATGAACCAACGGGACCCGCCGCCCTCCAGTGATGCGCCACATTCCCTGGCTTGCCGGTTTCATGGTGCCGATCACGCTTACTTGTATGCCTTCTTGCGAAAGCCTTCGCAGGACGTGATCAGCCTTTTCCGGCCGTACGGTTAGGAGTAGAGTCCCTTCGCTAATTGAAAGCAGCGGGTCGATGCCGACGAGATCGGTGACCGCACGCACCTCGGGTCGAATGAGAATATCGTCATCATGGAGTTCGACGCCCAGACCAGACGCTTCGGCAATTTCGTATACTCCGCCGATGATTCCGCATTCCGTGGCATCATGCATCGCGGTCACTCCAGCGCCACGCACCCCCACAGACGCCGCTATCAAGGCATCTTGGACGACGGTCATCTGATCGAAGAGGGCGTCAGCCGCCTTCCAGATGCTGTCCCCCAGCCGCCGCCGAATCAGATCTGGAAAGGTGGCCGCAAACAACCCCGTGGCTTCGATGGCGGCTCCCTTGGTACACACCACCACATCACCCGCCATGGCCATATCTGTGCTCACGTATCTATCTTCCGGCCCGAGCGCCATCACCGTGGCCCCTCCCACCATGGGAAAGTGACATCCCTCGTACCGCGCGGTGTGTCCCGACACCACGGCAATGCCAAGATCCCGGCAGGCATCGTCCCAGGCCTCCCAAAAGAGTCCGAAGTCTTCCGTGCTCATCTCCAGAGGCAGGTTCAAGTCGACGGTCATCAACGACGGCTTCAGTCCTGAGGTCGCCGCATCCGATGCCAAGATATGCACCGCAAACCACGCGGCACGTTTCCATCCATAACTTGGCACCACAAAGACGGGGTCGGTAGTCGTAGCCATGACCACCCCTTGGGCAACCTGAACCACCCCAATGTCGACCCCGGATTTCGGGCCGACCAAAATCCTCGGATCCTCGGCCCCAAGATGCGGGTAGATAAAATGGGCAAAGGCTTGTGGAGAGATCTTGCCGATATTGGGCAACTCAACATTCATACAGCATCCCCTCAATTCCAGAGTGCTGCTGTGGGCTCCCTAAAAAAAACGACATCCTCAAAAGGATGTCAAACGAAGCTGCTTCCCTTCGCTGGCATGGCCCAGAGCAGGTTCTAAGGGTCGGCGTTCGCCTCTCAGCCCAAGGGCACCCCTAGCAAATTCAACCTCATCATACCACGCTGCGATGCGCCGCTTCAAATCGCTCGGTCGTCGTCATCCCACGAAAGGGAAGAAACGGGGTAGATTAGGGTGTTTTCGTAGGCATGGCCGGATTCCGACTTGCATTGTCCCTGGCCCGGCGCAGGGAGGTGAAAACCTGGACCACGTTTCGCGGCCATCATAAAGCGCCAGCGGACCCGCGTTGCAGAGTACGGCTTGAGACGCCATAGCCAACCAGTGTCATGACCCCAAAAAACCAGAGTCCGGCACCGGGCCCCCAATGAAAGGCTAACAGGCTATAGCCACCGACGCCCACCATACCCCCTAGGCGCCCGCTGGCTTCGGCGATCCCCTGTCCGGTGCTACGGATTGCCGTTTGAAGTTGCTCGGCACTGATGATTACCGTGGTCTTGTCAGGCCCCATGGCCCCTAGGGCATACGCAACCACAAGGAGGGCCACCATGATATCTTTCCATGCCCCCGAGGCGCCAGCAGGATGGACAAGCACCAAAAAGATGGTCCCAAGGGCCATCAATGCCACGGCGCGGCCCAGAAATCCAAAGATTTGTAACGGTCGCCGCCCCCAACGATCAATGAGAAAGACCGTAGCCGTCGCAGCAGGAATAGTGATGAGCTTTACCAGTATACTGTGCCAAGCGGCGGAGGCAACGGTGCTGCCAAAGACACCCATTAGCAGCGTCGGTAAAAACAGAGAAAGGCCCTGGTCGCTCACTTGATAACTAAACCAGTTCGCGGAAGACGCAGCGACCGTGGTGATTACACGGCGCTGTCGCAATGTGTGCCAAATATCCTTCCCCGAGTCTCCCCGCATCTTGAGCCAAAGGCGGGACTCGGGCAGCGCCTGGCGAAAGACCACCAACGGGGCAGCCAGGAGGCCGCCTACGGCCAAGGGAATGCGCCAGCCATATTCCGTTTTGATAACCAGGGCTCCGAGAATATAGGCACTAACCATGCCGAAATTAGCCATCCACATCGTCAGGGCCATCATTTTGCCTCGGGTCTCTTGGTCCATTAATTCTGCAAGATAGGGAAAAACCACGGCGTAGTCGGCTCCGATGCCGATCCCAATCACCCAACGCGATCCAACAAACCAGAAGAGATTGGGTGCTGCCGCACTGCCCAGGGCTGCAACGCCAAACGCGAAAAAGTCAACAATGAGCAACGTTCGCCGGCCCCAGCGGTCCGCATAGAACCCAGCTCCTAAACTCCCGACCACCATGCCTAATAGGGGGGCCGATCCCAATATCGCCACCCCGAGAGCACTCAAATGCCAGACGTGCACCAGGCGCGGCAATGCGACTGAAATGGCGCCGGCATCGTAAGCACCAATGAAGATTCCTGCACCAGCACCAAAAAGGGCACCTAAGCGCGAGCGATCTCGTTGATAAATAGGGCTCACCTCGTATGAGAGTTAGGTCATTCTACCACGAGCGCCCCTGCGTCTATCGGCGCACTGTGACGCCAGCATACGGGCCTGTGCCAATTGAGCAAACCATCGATCTTCCCTTTCATCAAAATACCATGCGGTGGGGTAATCAGACGTTATACAGAAGGTTTGCTCGGCAAGACATATCACCCGGTGAGGGGGACGAAAACGTAGGCACGATTGGGAACAAAAGGTATAATATCCCTATTCATCGCTTAGCTTTTGTTATGATATCAAAGCAGTCGCGCCACGACTGAGGCCATACCTTCGCAGCCGGATCAGGACACCATGGGCTTTTGAGGTCGCGAAGTAGCAGGTGACCACCTAGAGGTGGCTTAAATATGTTCGGGGGTTGAAAACGGACACCGCCTAGTGTGCCAACACTCGGCTCCCGGTGGAAAGCCTGGCCGGATAATCATCATCGGCTTCGAGAAAGCACCCGCTCTCACAGAAAGGTGGAACTCGATGAAACCTTTTCGTATTGATGGAGTCGACGGCGAACTGACCTGGGAAAACGCTCCGCGCGCTTGGGAGGTGGGGGTGCGTCGGCTTGCCATCGTGTCTGGCGATGGCGAAGACTGGTTCATTGACCCCGCCGACCGCTCTTCGGCGAAACGTAATGCCCCTTGCGCGTTCTTTCGTCCTATTAGCCACGATTTCGTGCTCAGCGCCAACGTGAAAGTCGATTTCCAACAAAAGTATGACGCCGGAGCCATCCATGTTCGCGTGCAGGACGACTTGTGGGCCAAATTATGCTTTGAGTACTCTTCATTCGTTCAGCCGACCATTGTCTCGGTGGTGACGCGAGGCACGTCTGACGATTGCAATTCCACCGTCATCGATGGCGATTCCGTCTACTTGCGGGTCTCAAAAGTCGGCACGACCTTTGCCTTTCACTATTCCTTGGATGGCGCTCAGTGGAACCTGGTCCGCTACTTCGATTTGAACGCGTCCGATACGGTGAGACCGGGATTTTCCGCCCAAGCCCCCGTGGGAACCTCTTGCTCCGCCTGGTTCAGTCAAATCACCTATGCATTTCGTACGATAGGCGACATCCGTAGCGGAGAATAGGCTAAGCGCTAAAAGCCAATGGCATGGGGTCGAACCATCCTCTGAAGACGGCCCACACCGCTCCTCTCGCAGAGACCTACGGGCACAGGCCTTAGAGGTTAGTTCGATCAGCCAACCACAACGACGGCAGCACGTCCCCCCTCTTAGGCTCCGTTTAGGTGAAAAAGCGTTGGCTTTGTAAGGATGGAGGCGTACCATAGATCCAGCCGGATTTACGCGGGCGGAAAGGAGGCATGGCCATGCGACTGACGGAGATGACACGAAAATCGGGATGAGGCTGCAAGCTGGCTCCGGAGGAGCTAGAGAGGATTTTGAGCAAGCTTTCGCCCAGTTCGCCCGATGCACGCGTTTTAGTCGGCAATCAGACGCACGATGACGCAGGCGTGTTTCAGCTGAATCCGGAAATGGCGCTGGTGCAAACGGTCGATTTCTTCACGCCGGTGGTCGACGATCCCCGCCAATATGGGGCCATCGCCGCGATTAACGCCCTATCCGATGTCTGGGCCATGGGGGGCACGCCCTTGACTGCGCTGAATCTGTTGGCCGTGCCCGTCGATTCCATGCCAGCTGAAAACGTGGCCCGCATTCTTCAGGGCGGAGCCGAAGTCATGCAACGCTTTGGCGTCAGCTTGATCGGAGGCCATTCCATCGACGATCCGGAACCGAAGGTGGGCTACGCCGTGACCGGAGTGGTCCATCCCCAACAGGTCTGGCGCAACTCCACCGCCCACCCCGGTGATGATTTATATTGCACCAAACCTATCGGCACGGGCGTGTTAATCAAGGCGATCAAGGACGGCGTGGCCCCGAAAGAATGGGTCGACCCTGCCATCGCTATGATGCTAGAAGCCAACCACCAAGCCAAAACGGCTTTGGCTGCCGTGGGTGGGCCGAGCAGTTGTACGGACATCACGGGCTTTGGCCTGTTAGGCCATAGCTTGGAGATGGCCCTGGGCGCCGGGGTTAGCGTGCGCATCGAAGCGAGTCAGGTGCCCATCTTGGCAGGCGCCGAGATCCTGGCCGAAAGGGGAGCATTTCCCCGCGGCAGCTTGAAAAACCGGGACTACGTGACCGATTACCTTCGCCTGGCCAATCTCCCGGAACACCGGCTCACGCTGTTGTGCGATGCGGTCACGTCGGGGGGACTCCTCTTCACCGTGCCCCGAGCCCGGTCTCAGGCCCTGGCCGAGGCATTTCGGCAAAGCCAGATTCCCCTGTGGCACATCGGCCACATCAATCCCGGTCCTGCTGCGCTTGAGGTGGTGGCCTAAAACTAACGGTTGGCCTCTCTTGGCCGAGAGAACCAACCGTTAGCTTTCTTCGAGGTGAACACCCAGGTGTTCTAAGGCCGCATCGGTCGCCTGGCGGGCCTGGCGAATGCAGTCGGACACCCCCACTCCTTGAAGGGCCGAGCCTGCCACGAACAGGCCAGGCAAGTCTCTTGAAAGCGCCTGGCGAATTTGCCAAATGCGCTCAGCATGGCCGACACCATACTGGGGCATCGCCCGTGGCCAGCGAAACACGCGAAAATAGTCGGGAGGCCGCCCGATGCCCATGGTCGCTTTCGCCTCCTGCAACACCAATGCGTGAAATCGGTCATCAGAAAACTGGGTGACGTCTTCTCCACCGGCACGGCCAAAGAACATGCGCATGGGCACCCCTCGGGGCGAAGGTGTGGCCCACTTGGTTTGAGTCCAGGTGCATGCCGTCATCTGGAGGCCTTCGCCGCGAGGAACCAGGAATCCGGTGCCGTCAAGCACCATCGGCACCGCCTTAGGATCGTACACCGCCACCACCACGGCTAAATTGGCATAGTCTATCCCCTGAAGTAGCCGGGTCGCACTTAAAGAGAGACTGCCGATGAGGTCCGCGGTCACGTAAGCGGGGGTGGCTGCAATCACCACGTCCGCCAAAAGCGATTGCCCCTTAGCAAAATCTAACCGCCATCGTGGGTCTTCGCGTTTCACCTGGGTCACCGCCAGACCTAAGTGAATGAGACTGGTCTTGAGCGATGCCAAGAGCGCATCCACCATGGTGGCCATGCCCTGGTCCAGGGTTAAAAACATACTGGGCGCCGGCGATGACGAGGTTGGGGTGCTTGCTCGCGCCTGGCGGTAGGCCAAAATTAAGCTCCGCGATTTCGCTTGATATTCCAGCAACTGGGGAAAGGTGGCGGCGGTACTCAAATCGTCAGCCCGTCCCGCATAGATCCCCGATAGCAGGGGTTCGGCCAAGACGTTGACCAGTTCGCGGCCAAAGCGCTGCGCCAGCAATTGGCCGAGTCCGCGGTCGCTTGGTTCGCGGGAGCGGGGAAGCACCAGATCCATGGTCGCCCGCGCCTTGCCCGTCCATGAAAGAAGCCCACTTCGCCACAGCGCCTGGAGGTCCGTCGGCACCCCCGCGGCCACTCCCGCGGGAATCGGATGGAGTCTATCGCGGTGAAAAATGTACGCCCCGCGGGCCTTAGGATTGGTTCCAATTAAATGGGCACCTAACCCCAACGCGCGACAGAGGTCGGCGGCTTCGGGCTTTCGCCGCACCAGCGACTCCGGGCCGCCTTCTAATACGACCCCTTGACTGGTGTCCGTCTCGATGACGCCACCCAAACGCTCTTGCCTTTCAAATAGGTGCACCTCCAGATCGCCGGCTAAGGCATACGGTTCTAAGTAGTACGCTGCCGAAAGGCCGGAGATTCCTCCCCCAATGATCGCCACCCGCTTGACGGCCATGGTCAATTCGCCTCAGCCATGCGCGCGTGGGCAACCACCCAAGCCAGCGTCTGCACAAAGCGCGGATCGTCGTTGAGGGAGCGCGTACGCTCCAGATGCATGCCGAGACGCTTCGCATGCGCCCTGGCTTCGACATCGAGGTCATATAAGATCTCCAAATGATCCGACACAAACCCCACCGGACAGACCAGTACCTCGCCCTTACCCTCTGCCGCTAAGCTGGAAAGCGTGCTAAGCAGATCGGGGCCGAGCCAGGGTTCTCGGGTTTTACCTGCACTTTGCCAGCCAAAACGGTAGGCGGGCCTGGGCGCTCGCAATTGGGCCATGACTGCATGACCCGTTTGCTGGATCTGTTCGGGATACGGATCGCCCGATTGTAGGATCCGCTCGGGCAAACTATGCGCGGTGAACAGCACGGTCACCGACTCAGGCCGGGAAAACCGCTGGACGCCCTCTTCAATACGTTCCGCCCAAAGGTCGATGAGACCCGAGGCCAGGTGCCAGTTTGCGGTAGGGATCCAGCGAATTCGCCGCTTCGAGGTCGAGATGGCCTGCTCCGCTTCCTTGAGGTAGTGAGCGACACTCATGCTCGAAAAATGGGGCGCCAAGACCAATCCATAGACCTCTTCGACGCCCTCGGCCAGGAGCCGAGCCATGCTATCGGCAATAAACGGCGGCGAGTGCTTCATACCCACCACCACCCGCGTCGATTCAAACCCGGGCCAGCGCCTGAGTGCGCTTTCCAAGCCCGCGGCCTGCCGGCCGGTAATGTCCGTCAAAGGGGAGCGTCCCCCAATGGCCTCATAGCGGACACGCAAATTCTCCAGTTCTGCAGCACTCGGTGCGCGCCCTTGCCGGATGTGGGTGTAGTAGCGCTCGAGGTCATCTTGACCCTGAGCCGCCCCATACGCCATCAACAACACTGCTCTCGCTGCCATCTTGGTTGCTCCTTTACCCGCGCTTTATGGACCTTAGCCTACCATGTGCCTTCCTGATGCACGACCTCGACCAGGTGGCGCAAGGCTTGGACCTCGGTGGTAGGCAGCACCCCATGGCCCAGGTTGAAAATATGCGCCCCGCCACGCCCCTGTTCCAGCACGGCCCTCGCCTCGCCTTCGATCACCGAAGAGGAAGCCGTCAAAATCACCGGATCCAAGTTCCCCTGCAAGACCTTCCCGCCGACTCGCCGGCGAACCTGGCTGAGCGGTTCCCTCCAGTCTACGCTAATCACTTCCACCGGCAAGGTGGCGACGGCCTCCAGCAAGTGGCCGGCTCCCACGGCAAAGTAGATGCGTGGCACCCGAAGCGCCGCCAAAGCCGTGAAGATTTTCTCCAAGTAAGGGAGAACGCGACGCTGAAAATCAGAAAGCGATAGGGATCCCGCCCAGCTGTCAAACAATTGCACACAGTGCGCCCCTGCAGCTACCTGCATGCCGGCATAGGTAATCACCATATCGGAGAGGATTTCCATCAAGCGCTGCCAAAGAGCGGGCTCGGACCACAAGATCCGCTTGGTCTCTTGGTACTGTCGGGATGGACCGCCTTCGATCAGATAGCTTGCCAGCGTAAAAGGACCGCCCGCAAACCCAATGAGGGGCACATCCAGGCGTTGGCAAATCTTTCCGATGGCCTCGGTCACATAGGATAAATCGTGCGCGGGATTGAGCGCCCTAAGTGCCTCGAGGTCGGCCATCCTTCGAAGCGGGCGGGCCAATACGGGCCCGATCCCTGCTTTAATCTGGTAGTCGATGCCTAAGGGTCCTAGCGGCACCATAATGTCTGAAAATAAAATGGCGGCATCGACCCCCAACTGTTCGACGGGCAGGGCGGTGACCTGACAACAAAGCTCGGGGTCTTCCACTAAATCGAGAATACGGTAGC
>JAJZZI010000058.1 GCA_021797635.1 Bacillota bacterium
CGACACCATCGCTGCGGGCAACATTGCTCGTAGGGCCGCCGTCAACCGGCCAGACGCGGGGTCTGCTTTGGGGCAGGCACCTGCAAGCTCCGCCCTTTAGGGCGGGGTGGTTGACAGCCCCCTCAACGATTCGAAAACCACACCATGGACGTCCTGCTCCCTCATCGATGGGCCTTGGTCCGGTTAGCCACATCGCGTAGGCACGCGATCCGAAAACTCGGGGAAAAAGCTCACGTCAACCCTGGCTCTTATCAAATTCGGGGTTTCAGAGCCAACCGACTAATCTTGCGCGTAAATCATCTTAATGGTCATACCTCCGTCAATGACAAGATTAGCCCCGTTGATAAAGTCATTGCCGGGATCAACGAGAAAACGCACCGCCCGGGCAATGTCGGGAGGCGTTCCCGCCCGCCCACTTGGATGTTGGCGGTGGTCCTGCTCACTCAATTGAGGTTGATGGCGTAGGGATAACTTCTTCCAGGGCTCGGCCACAATCCATCCCGGAGAGATGGCGTTGACCCGAATGCCATCGGAAGACAAGCTTACTGCCAGGGCATGCGTCAGGGCCAGGATGCCTCCCTTGGAGGCTCCATACGCTTCGGTGTTCGGCTCCGACATCATAGCGCGGGTGGACGCCATCTGCACCACGGAGGCTCCGGTGCTCGCCTTTAGCAGGGGCAATAAGGACTTTACCATCCAGAAGGCTCCCGTCAGGTTGATGGAAATCACTCGCTGCCATTCATCCAACGAGACCTCCGCCAGCGGTCGCTGATACCCTACTCCGGCGTTGTTGACGAGGGCGCCCACCTGGTCGGTCCGTTGCCCGAGCCAGTCCACCAATCCGGCTACCGCCAGAGGATCGGAAACATCTGCCTGGTATGACCAAATGGATTGAGGGAGCTCGGCCAGCGCCTCTTGGTCCCAATCTACGGCTATCGGCTGCCAGCCTTTCTCTTGATCGAAGAGGTCCACAATGGCTCGTCCGATTCCCTGCCCTCCGCCAGTCACCACGATAATACGCGGCCTTCGCTGCATACCTTGAATCCCTCCAAAGCCGTTCAAATTCGAGACGCGGCCAAAAATTCTCCCTCGCTCGCGATCCATGATCTCCAAGGTTTGTTCCCTCGTAAGCCCAGGACGGTAGGGACGCTCAGCCGTGAGTGCGTCAAACACATCGGCCACGGCCACAATCTGCGATGCCAACGGGACCTCATCCCCCTGTAAGTGCCGATAATATCCCGAACCATCGAGCCGTTCATGATGCCCCCCCGCCGCCTGAGCGATTCCCTCTAAACCCAGGATCGGGGACAAGATCTCATGGGTTAATTCCGCATGACGCTCGATCTGACGGCGCTCGCCCGCATCTAGCGGTCCCGGTTTATCCAGCACGACATTGCTAACGCCCAGCTTGCCCAAATCATGAAAGAATCCGGTCAAAAGAATTTGGTCGGCCTGGCCTGGGGAAAGCCCCATGGCCTCGGCGATGGACTTGGCGTAATGGGCCGTTCGCACCGAGTGAAGGGCCGTCCATGGTGACTTGGCATCCACAATCTGGCCGAACACGCGCGCTATGGCCAATAAGCCATCGATATCCCGAACGTTCAGGACGCTGGTGTCAGGAAGATCGAGGTGAATCACCGCCGATAGATCCACCATCCCCAAGGCAGAAAAGAAGTTTTCTTGGCGGGAGATGGCCAAAAATGCATCGGCCAGCTCGGGATCAAACCAGGTTCCACGGCGCTCTGCCACTGCTGCGCGCGCCGCCTCGGCGCCCAGCCGATTCCAAAAAATTTCAGCCGTCTGCGACAACAGCAAGATACGTGACAAGAGGGGAATTTCCTCGGCGCGGAGTCCAAGGGGGTGACCCCGGCCGTCCCAGTGTTCATCTAAGTGCAGCACCGCATCCGGAGTCAAATCGGTGAAGCCCAGTTCACGAACAATTTCCGACCCGCGGGTGCAGCGTAATTCCACCAGTGATCGTGCCGCCCCAGGGCCACGCTTCGCCAATGAGGCGATTTGAGCCAGCCGCTCCCACGGCCGGGCTCCCGGTCTCGCGTTTCGTATGGCATAGCGTGTGGCATCCGCCAGCTTCGCCCAATTAACCGTCTTTAAATCCCGTTTGGCCGTTCGGTCATCCGTACCGAACCAAGAGCTCACTTGATGGGAGTTCGCCGAACATCCGCAATCTTTCAAAAGCAACGCAAAGTACAGTTGGTTCTGCAGTGCCTTATCGAGCTGCAACGCCTCTGCCAGCGCCATGCCCAACCACAAGGTTCGCATGGAGTGGCCTAGGGGCTCGCCTTCGGTCAGATCTAAAGCACGCGAGAGCGCCGCAATGACCCCTCGTGCAGAAAGACGGGAAAAGTCAATAGCGGTGGATCCGATGTCACCCATGTGTGCCCCTCGCGTTCCCTAGCGGAGATCTACTTTCAGGATATTGTAGCGGACTTGGTCCACTTCCGCCAACTCGCTAAATGCCCGAGATTTTATCGCGTTTGATACAATGGTACACGATCAGTTGGAGGGATTGCCCCCATGTTCTGGCTATTAAACCGCTTGGTGAGCCGGGTGCGCCGCAAAACCACTTGGCTACTGTCCATCTTTGCCGGGTTAGCCACACTCGTTTCGGCCACCCTGTTCTCTTTGAGCCAACATGTGCCTTGGTTTACGGGCTTGTATTGGGCGGTGGTTACCGTGACCACCGTAGGCTACGGCGATGTCGTGCCCAAGACCACATTTGGCAGAATCTTGGCGATGGCCACCATGCTAGTGGTCATCCCCCTGATGGGCGCAGTGTTTGCGGATTGGGCGGCACGGGCTACATCTATTCACCTTCGGAGGCTCTTAGGCATGCATACGCAGACAGGAATATCGGACCACCTCGTCATCCTCGGCTATACCCCCTTGATTCCGCATCTGCTGCCGGATTTGCTCGAGGCGCACAAGGCCATCTTGTTAGTGGCTGAAATTGATCAGAACCAAGTGCCCGACCAGCCCCACATGCAATTTATCGCCGGGGATCCGACCAACCCTCACGTGCTCGCCAAGGCCAACTTAAATCAGGCGCGGCAAATCGTTATTGTAGGTGACAGTGACGGAGACGTCTTAATGACGGCCATTGAGGTCGAACATCTCGTGCCTAAGGGCCCCGTTTTGGCCGTTACCCATGCCGCTAAGGCCGTCACTGCGCTAAAGGCCATTGGAGTAGAAGGCATCGCGACCCAAGACTTGCTTGGCGAACTCATCACCCAAAGCTTGGCCACGCCCCACGCATCGGTCCTCCTGCAGTCCCTCCTCACAGCCAAGACGACGCGACTTGAGGAAGCATCCGTACCGCCCGAGTGGGTGGGGAAACCCCTGTCGCAAGTTCGCTCGCACCCCACCGCCCTGGTGCTCGGCATTGTGCAGGCCGGACAATTGTACTTAGGGCTTGCCGAGGACCCCATATTATCCAACGAGGCGTTGATCATCCAGTTAAGCGTGCGCCCCAGCCAAGACCTTCAGTC
>JAJZZI010000080.1 GCA_021797635.1 Bacillota bacterium
CACTTGGTCATTCCCGGCCATGAGCAGTTTTGGGTCCATGACGGCCAAGGCCATCCGCTCTGGGTCGAGGAAGCAGCCGGCGATGCCTCGTTTTATCAGGCCATCCAGCAGATTAGTGATCGCGTCCACGCCTGGCGGGCGGGCCGCTTACTCGTGGTGTATGACCGCGGCGGGGTGTCCGAGGATACCGCTGCCCACTTAGTCGCCCACGGCATGGACTTTTTATGTTATGGCAAAACCCGGGCGGTGCCCAAAACGGCGGTCTGGTCGGAGATCACCCTCCGGCGGGCGGGCCAGGAACGGACCTACCAGGTATGGGAACATACCCGGAGTTGGGGAAAACTCGAAGCGGTACGGGAAATTTGGGTGCAAGATGGCAGACATACCTTCCCAGTGCTCACCAGTCATGCGCACGGCGCCATGGGCGATTTGTTAATCGCCTTATGGGGCCGTTGGAAGCAAGAAAATGGGTTTAAACTGCTCGTCCAAGACTACGGCGTGAATCATTTTGGGGATCGGGACACCACGGTATTAGAAAATCGCCCCATGGTGAATCCAGAACGCACCCGTCTCGCACGCCGAATGGCCAAACTCGATCAAAATCTCGGAACCCTCCGGCGGCGCTTTCCGCCGTCGGCGGAAGAGGCGGCGCAGGGTCAGGCGATTGCCTCCTCCGCCCCGAAACAAACCCACACCCGCTGGGCCAAGTTGCACGGGGAACTCACGGAGGTGGTGACCGCCTATGAGGCCGCCCCGGAAACCGTCCCGTTATGGGACCTGGTCCCCGAAGACCGCCGGCGTGCCTTCACCTTTCACCATAAAGCCTTTCAAGATGCCTGTCGCATTATCGCGATCAATGGAGAGCATTGGCTGCGTCAACGCGTGACGGCGATTTACCCGAATCCCCGCCATGAACGGGTGCTGATGCGATGGCTCCTGCATGCTCGGGGATCCTTCAGCTATCGCCAGACCACTCTGTGGGTCGAATTGGAGCGTCCACCGCGAGCCCGCTGGGCTCGCGTGATCGAAGAACTCTTGGCGGGCTTAAACGCGGAGGATCCCCGGCACCCTGCCGATCCGAACGTAAAGGTGCACTTTGCTCTTCGGGCCTTACGACCGTTGGAATTTTCAGTTAAACGCTAACCGGGGAAGTCTGAGCCTAAATTCCTCAAAAACGACAAGTGAACTTCTCCAAAATCGACAGGGTTTTTGGCATGTCCTGGGGAATTCGTGGAGGAATCTTCGATGGAGGACGGTTACTACGGAGCCCGAGGAGATGGGCACCATCGCATATTATCTAACCGCAGAGGAGTGTCGCATCATCATGACCATGCATCAACAAAAGCAGACGATCACAGCGATTCAAGAAGCCACGGGTCGCGACCGCACCTATAAGATCTTTTCGGGATGGCCCTGCCATCCCCTTTGGTCGTGGACAAATCCTCGTAGGGGCCCCTCATTTCTATGTTGCAGCGGAGTACCTAACCAGTTACGGAATTTTAACCGCGATAGTGGGGCTTGCCCATGGTTAACAGCGTCTTCAGGGTCACCAACTGATAGCCCTGTCCTCGTAGCGTGGAAATGATCGTGGGAAGTGCCAAATCCGTTTGCTTACAGGTATCGGAGGCATGCAGCAGAACGATGTCGCCAGGATGAGCGCGCTGAACGACACGCTGGACAATCGTGTGGACGCCGGGATTCATCCAATCGAGCGAGTCGGTTCCCCAGGTGACCGTGGTGCAGCCTAGCGCACGAGCGGCCTGGAGGGACATGCGGTTAAAATCCCCGTTTGGCGGCCGCACGAAGGTCGGGGCAGTGCCCGTGATGGACTGGATAACTTGGTTTGCCTTGCTTACGTTTTGAATCACCCCCTCGGATGAAAGGCCAGAATAGTTCACATGGGCCCATCCATGAGATTCGACCTCCATGCCCGCCTGGCTAAATGACTTGACTAACGCTTGATTGTGCTTGGCCCAGGGGCCTGAAACGAAAATGGTGGCTGGCACATGATCAGCCACCAGGATGTGAAAGACCTTTTTGGGCATCACCGTCCCCCAAGAAATGTCAAAGGTCAAGGCTAAGGCCTTCGCTTTTGTCGTCACATCGCGCAGCGAATACCGATCCTCAGCGGGTACACCGGAAGCCTGGGCCAGCGGTGCCAGAAATAGGCTCAAAAGGGACAGCACCGCCCAACTTAATCGTCTTGGTCGAACTATCTTCCAAAGCACATGCATTCGAACCACCTCCTGGAAGTATCGTGTCCGCCGCGCCCGCCGCTATCACTCCATTAACTGGTATAGATGGTGGCTTCGCCTAAAGTGGCCATAAATCGACGAAGTTAGGCCTTTTTTACGGCGCTAAAGGCTTAGACGGCGTGTTATTATGCCCAGAGTGTCGATGGCTGAGATCCGTAATCTGCCGAGAGAATCTAGTTCATTTGGCGATTTGTGGCGGTGCGCAGGGGAGGGCAACATGAAATTATCCATACGCGAGTTTTTCGTGATGCTTATCGTAGCCGTGGGCACCATCGCTATCTTGTGGGGAGGGCAGCGCATCTACCAGAACTCGGCAGTGCGGAGTCCCTTAATTCGGTCGGTGGAAGCGGTTCGCGGGGTGCAAATGGCCAAACTTAGCCCCCAAGGCACCCTCAATGTTCGCTTGAAGCAGTCGGCAAACTTGATGACGACCTATCAAGCGATTGAGGCCCGAGCCCAAGCGTCGCTGCCCAAGGCACCTAAACTGGTGATCATCAATGCTAGCGATGGGCCCTTGAATGCCTTGGCCAACCGCGTCAGGCTGATGGTTGCCCAGGGGGAAGCGACTGGACAATACGTCGCGATGAGCCAGCAAATTGGGCGTTTTGCGCGCGCCCAGGGCGTGCACGCTTCGCTTGCTCTCGGCAACTATAATGTTTTTGTTAGCCTGCAAGCAGGAAGCCACTACGTCGATCAAGTGATTCCTTTGAGTTTAGGAGGGAAGAGCCATGCTTAAGCCGGCAGCGATGGGAGCAGGGGTGGGATTGTTAGCGTTCTTGGCCCTAAGAGGGGTCGACATTTGGCCTCTGGTGTTTGTGCTGGGCATAGCTTTGCTTTTCTTTCGATCGGGCTTGGCCGGGCGTCTCAATTTGGGCCAAGCACGTCGCGTAGCCGTCGCCATTCCGACGGTAGATTTTCAAGATATCGGCGGCCAAAAGACGGCAAAGGATGAATTGTGTGAAGCCTTGTCCGTGCTTCATGACCGGCAGGCGTACGGTCAATTGGGGATCCGCCCGTTAAAGGGGATTTTACTGACAGGGCCACCCGGGACGGGAAAGACCCTCATGGCCAAGGCGGCGGCCCGGTATACGGATTCCGTGTTTATATCGGCTGCAGGTTCGGAGTTTGTAGAAATGTATGCGGGCGTCGGCGCCCAACGCGTGCGCCAGCTCTTTCAAGATGCGCGCGCCGCGGCCAAGCGGGACGGCCGTGGGAGTGCCATCATCTTCGTAGACGAGATCGAAGTCATGGCGGGAAAGCGTGGCCAGCATCAGAGTCATTTGGAGTACGACCAAACGTTGAACCAGTTGCTGGTCGAAATGGACGGTATCGCTACCCACGAAGAGGTTCAAGTCCTGGTCATGGCCGCCACCAACCGCGCCGACTTGTTAGATCAGGCTATCCTCAGACCTGGGCGGTTTGATCGCATCGTGCGCGTCGACCTGCCTGATCGTGAGGGTCGGCGACAAATTCTTGGCCTGCATACGCAAAACAAGCCACTGGCGGTCGATGTCGATTTGGACGTGCTTTCCCGAGAAACCTTTGGATTTTCTGGGGCCCACTTGGAAAGTGTGTGCAACGAGGCAGCCATTTTAGCCTTGCGAAATAAGGACGCGCATCTCACCATGGGCCATTTTAAATCGGCGGTAGACAAAGTGATGTTGGGGGAGAAGCTGGACCGCCAGCTTGGACAGGAAGAGATGGTGCGCGTGGCGACGCATGAAGGGGGTCACGCCTTGGTTAGTGAGTGGCTTCGGCCCGGTTCCGTCTCTTCGGTCACGATCGTGCCCCGTGGAATGGCGTTGGGCTTCGTACGTCAAGCGCCCGAGGATGACCATTATTTGGAGACGGTAGCGGAACTGAAAGACGACATCGCCGTCTGTTTGGCAGGTTCTGCTGCTGAACGCCTAGTGCTCGGCCAGGCCAGCACGGGAGCCGCCAACGACTTTGACAAGGCGTGGGAAATCGCCCGACGGATGGTGTTTTCTGGGCTCTCTTCGTTGGGCATCGTCCACCAAGAGGCCGTTTCCTCGGAGGTGTTGTATCAAACCGTCAAAGAAATTATGGAGGAGCAACGAGCACGAGTCGATGACTGTATTCGGCAACGCCGAGTCTGGTTGGATCAGATTGCTGGGATGCTGGTCCAACAGGAGACGTTGGACGGAACGGAACTTCGGAGCTTGATGGCTCCGATCAACGATGTTATCGAATCCGCCTAAGTCCCATATTTCCCTCTCACAGCGTACGACGCCCAGGCGAATTGACCTGACGCTACGGTGCACGTTGTGGTCGGCATATCTGGCGCAAGAACGGGGTAACATCGGGATCCTATCTCGGCAATCTCTTTGCATCGTGGGAAAAGACCGCCGCCAGCCAGGGTCCTTACGGCCGGTTTTCTCGACCTAGCCTTGATCCGCGTGACGAACGCCGCTGGTTGTTATCACCCGCGGCCTATGTCATGATATCGGCAGCGGATACGATGGGGGCGGGGCGATTAAGGTGGCTATTTTACGGGCGGCGATTATTGCCATAGGCGACGAGGTGCTTCAAGGAGAAGTGGTCAACACGAACGCCGCTTGGCTAGCCAAGCGGCTTAACGCCTTGGGAGTCCTAGTTTCCCGTCATACGGTGGTCGCCGACCAGGTGAAGGCGATCATCGAGGCCGGTCAATCTTCGGCCTTGCTCGCCGATCTCATCTTGTTTTGTGGGGGCCTTGGCCCGACCCACGATGATTGCAGCAGTGCGGCCATCGCCCAATGGACGGGTTTCGGGCTGGTCGTCGATGAACCCTTGCGCCAGGCGATTTTGGCGCGATATCAGGGCCGCCCCGGCCTCGTTGCTGGAGCGCTCAAGCAGGCCACCGTGATCCGAAGCGCGACGCTCTTGCCCAATTCGCGCGGAACGGCTCCTGGCCAGCTGATCGCCTTTATGGGAAAGTGGCTGGTCATGCTGCCCGGTCCACCCCGGGAACTCCAGGCCATATTTGATCAGTCGCTGGTTCCGTAGCTCACAGAGCGACTAGATGATGTCGCGAAAGAACAAAGGGACACGCTGGTCTCCTACGAATTAGGCGAGTCCCACCTTTTTCATCAGATCGAGCCCTTAGCGCGCGGTCAACATCCGCTCATCGGCATTTATGCCGGTCCCGGTCGGGTAGAAGTTCGGCTGCAGGATCCCAAAATAGGCGGACACGCCTCGATCAACAGTTTACGGGCGATGGCCTGGCTGAAATCATCCGTTTCATCGCGGCTTTATGCCAGCCCCCCACAAACGCGCCCGGCCGCTATCATCGAGCGCTTAACTCAACGTGAGCGGACGGTAGGGGTGATGGAAAGCCTAACCGGAGGCCTATTGGCGGAAAGTTTGATTGCCGTGGCGGGGGCCTCGAAATGTGTGTCAGGCGGCATAATCGCGTATACTGAGGAGGCGAAATCTCACTTTGGGGTGTCGCCATCGCTCCTTGCACAGTACGGGCCGGTCAGTCCCCAGTGTGCCAAGGCGATGGCTCAGTGTGCTCGTCGTCAATTCAAGACGTCGATAGGATTGGCGGCCACGGGATTCGCTGGCCCCAGTGGTGGAACGGCAAAAGCCCCCGTCGGCACCTTTTTTGTCGCCGTCGATGATGGCGAGAAGGTCGATGTTCGCCGTCGACACTTGTCATCAGAGCGCACTGTGGTGCGTCAGGCTGTGGTAGAATTAGCATTAACCGCGTTGTGGGAACTCTTGGAATTGGGCTAAGGCTTTCAAGCAGAGGCGTGCCAAGCGATTGGATTTCGGCCAAAATCATTTTGGGTTCCCCATGCGAGAAATATGTTTGTCAAGGGAGTCGTGCGATTGTCGAGCGAATTATTCAAAGAGATGGAGTTATCCCCACAGGTGTTAAAAGCCGTGGTGGAGATGGGGTTTGAGGAGCCCTCCCCGATTCAGGCGAAGAGCATACCCTCAATCATGGAAGGAAGAGATTTAATCGGCCAGGCGCAAACGGGGACTGGCAAGACGGCGGCTTTTGGCATTCCGATTATTGAAAAGTTGGATCATCGTTCCAAAAAGATCCAATCTTTGGTCTTAGTGCCGACTCGGGAATTGGCCATTCAGGTTGCTGAGGAGATTACCAAAATTGGCCGCCATGCAGGGGTAAAAGTCGTTCCCATATATGGCGGGCAATCATACGACCGCCAAATCCGGGCGCTGGAGCACGGGGCGCAGGTTGCCATCGGCACACCGGGACGAGTAATGGACCACATTCGCAGGGGAACGTTGCACCTAGACAACGTCAAGATTATGGTCCTGGACGAGGCTGACGAAATGCTCGACATGGGATTCATCGAAGACGTCGAGTTTATTTTGCAGCAAGTTCCCCAAGACCGGCAAACTTTACTTTTCTCAGCGACAGTGCCTGACGCCATCCGGCGTTTAGCTAACCGCTATCTGAGGTCTCCGGAACATGTGTCGATTAGTCCGGAACGGATTACGGTGCCGTTGATCGATCAGCTTTATTATGAGGTCCGCGAGCACGAGAAACTAGACGCGGTGAGCCGGATTTTAGACATGGAAGGTGCGGAACGCACCATCGTCTTTTGTCGCACCAAAAAGCGGGTAGACGAACTCACCGAAGGGCTTCAAGCCCGCGGGTACTCTGCCGAGGCCATTCATGGGGACCTGAACCAAGTTCAGCGCACTCGGGTGATGAAGCGATTTAAAGAAGGCGGCAGCGAAATGTTGATCGCCACGGATGTGGCTGCTCGTGGCCTGGATATCGACAATGTCAGTCATGTGGTCAATTATGATTTGCCTCAGGACACCGAAAGCTATGTTCACCGCATCGGCCGAACGGGTCGAGCGGGCCGTTCGGGCACGGCTATTACCTTGGTAACTCCCAAAGAATTTCGTCAGATTCGGCAGATGGAGCGGGTTCTACGGATCAAACTGATTCGACGCCCTTTACCGACTCCGCAAGATGTGGCGGAAAAGCAGCGTGAGGGACTCAAGCAACGCCTGGCGGACGAGGTGGAACGTGGCGTACTTCCGGAATACCAGGAGTTGGCGATGGCACTCGCCGAATCCTATGACTCGGTCGATATCGCTGCCGCGGCCATTCGCCTGATGGTGGATAAAGGTCGCGAGCCACTAGCTGATCACGAGTTTGGCGAAACGGGAGCCGAGCCCGGAATGATTCGTCTGTTTTTGAACTTGGGTCGAGCGGACCGGGTAAGTCCCGCCGATATCGTGCGTGGCCTAGCAGAAGGGTCAGGTATTTCGGGCAATGTGCTCGGTCTCATCGACATCTATGACCGCTTTACGTTCGTAGAAATGCCCCAGGAGGCCGCGACGAAAGTGTTGCATTCCGTGGCGGATATCCATATTCGAGGGAAGTCGGTCAACATGGAGCCAGCGCGCCCGCGGGGTTAGCAGGCAGGATTTTGGCCATGTCAACTCGAAGTGTCCAAGCAAGCTGAGGAGGGGACGATGTGGCCATGGAAAAAGACAAGGCGTTGGATTTGGCGCTGGCCCAAATTGAAAAGCAATTTGGCAAAGGTTCGATCATGCGGCTGGGCGAGGCCAGCGCCCGCATGGCCGTGGACGTAATACGCACAGGATGCATTACCCTGGACATGGCAACGGGCATTGGCGGACTGCCCAGGGGGCGGGTCGTGGAAATCTATGGGCAGGAATCTTCCGGAAAGACCACCGTAGCCCTTCATGTCATCGCTGAAGCACAACGGGCAGGCGGAACCGCGGCCTTTATCGATGCCGAACACGCCTTGGATCCTATTTACGCGGAGAAGCTGGGCGTGAATCTGAACGACCTGTTGATTTCGCAGCCGGATACGGGGGAACAGGCCCTAGAGATTTGTGAGGCGTTGGTGCGGTCAGGAGCCGTGGACATTGTCGTCATCGACTCCGTGGCTGCTCTGGTTCCCCGGGCGGAAATTGAAGGCGAGATGGGCGACGCCCATGTAGGCTTGCAGGCGCGTTTAATGTCGCAGGCATTAAGGAAGTTGACCGGAGCGATTTCAAAGTCGAAAACGGTGGCCGTATTTATTAATCAGCTTCGAGAAAAAGTAGGGGTCATGTTCGGTAACCCGGAAACGACTCCGGGGGGGCGGGCGTTGAAATTCTACTCCTCAATGCGCTTGGAAGTCCGCCGCGTAGAAAGTTTGAAACAGGGCAATGACGTAGTGGGCAGCCGCACCCGGGTCAAAATTGTGAAAAACAAGGTGGCACCACCGTTTAAGCAAGCGGAGTTCGATATCTTGTATGGTGAGGGAATTTCGCGAGAAGGAAGTATCTTGGATGTCGGCCAAGAGAGCGGGATTATTCAAAAAAGTGGGGCTTGGTACGCCTACGGGGATATGCGCCTGGGCCAAGGGCGGGAGAATACGCGCGAGTTTTTAAAGGCCAACCCCGACATCACGAAGGAGATCGAAGGACGGCTGCGACAACCTTTAGAGGCTGCCACGGCATTGGCGGTGGATGAGACACCCGATACCACACCTGCCCGTGTCGAGTAATGCGAAGACCTTGGCCCTTGATTTCTTAGCTGGACGCCGGCTGACGGTGGAAGAACTTCGCCAACGTTTGAAACGTCGAGGCGTCGATGACGTAGAATGTGAAGAGGTCCTGAAGGATCTGATCAAGGTGGGCCTTCTGGATGATCGGGCGTATGCTCAAGACATGCTCGCAGAGGCGCTGGAACATGGCAAACACGGCCCCCTAGGGGTTCGTGCTCGCCTGTATCGGCGCAAAGTCGCCCCAGAATTCATTGACGAGGTGCTCGGCCAAGAGACCAATGATTGGCAAGCCATTGCCCTCAGAATCGCCCAAGAATACGATATAATGGATGAACGTGCTCGGCAACGTTTAGGGCGAAGACTTTTTCGTGAAGGATTTTCGAGCGATGTCATCCGACGGGCCTTTGGCTCGGGTGACCGCTCGGATGGGACTTAGACCGTGGCCTGGTGATGGAGGAAGGAGAGTGCGCCATTGCATATGCCCTCTTCAGGATGGGGAGCAAGCATCCGTGGATTGGGAACCTTAATCGCCGTGGTAATGCGCTATCCGGAGGTTTCCAGTATGCAGTACAATCCGGAGTCCGAAAGCTTGACCCTTGCGTTTATTATCCGGCGGAATCTTGACCCGTCGCAGTGGTCGGAATTAGAGACGGCCATCCGGGAAACCCTGGTCGCATACCGCAGCCTAACCCGAACGCCGTTGTCGGTCCTGGACCTACTAGCTATGGCGGTAGAAGGGGTGAGCGTGATTGAAGTGACGCGCGATGCCAAAACCTTATCCGTCGAAGAGGTAGGTATGTTGATAGAAATGCTTCGTGATCGCTTTGAGTTCGATGTGGCGGCGGATCCTAACGATTTGCTGGAAGAGGAGATGCTTGTCCAGGAAGAAAACATTCAAGCGGGCCTGGAGGCTTTGAAAAAGGGATCTAGCGGGCAATTGGTGGCGCTTCGTGAAGATGGCCGGGTGGTGGTGTTTAAAACCTAGAAACGGGGATTTTTATGCGGATCCTGACGGTTGGCGATGTCGTGGGAAAGACCGGTCGGCGTATGGTGGCTAAGTGGGTGCCGCCCTTGGTGAGCGCTGAAGGGGTCGACCTGGTGGTGCTCAATGGAGAAAATGCCGCGGGAGGCAATGGCCTTACGCACGAGGTGCTTGACGAGTTGCTAAGCCTTAAGGTCGACGTGCTGACTTCCGGCAACCACATTTTTGACAAGCGCGAGATCTTTGAGTTTATCGACGATGTTCCCGTGCTGCTTAGACCGATCAATCTACCCCGGGGGACGCCCGGACACGGATATGTGGTAGTATCTAAAGCTTCTGTGCCGGTGGCTGTGGTCAGCTTGGCTGGTCGTGCCTTCATGCCATACCAGTATGACGATCCGTTTGCGGCCATCGACGCCGTGTTGAGCAGTCTTAGGCACCAAGTGCCCATCGTCGTGGTCGATTTCCATGCTGAGACGACCTCGGAAAAGATGGCGCTAGCCTGGTATCTTGAGGATAAAGTGTCGCTCTTGGTCGGGACCCATACCCACGTCCAAACGGCGGATGAACGGATTTTTCCTCAGGGGATGGCGTACATAACCGATTTAGGGATGACGGGCCCTCGTGACTCCGTAATTGGAGTGAGGCCAGCCTCGGTGATTCAAAAGATGAGGACGCAGTTGCCCGGGCGGTTTGAAACAGCCGTGGGTGTGGGCCAGTTTGGGGCGTTGCTCGTGGAAATCGATGACGCTACAGGGAAGGCTGAGACGATTCGTCGGATTTTCGAATACGAGCAGTCGTGATGGGTGGGATGGACCGATGAAATATTCGGGTGGTGTGATGCCAGTAGTAGATACCCATGCCGACAGCCTGCTTGGCGTGTTAGCAGGTCGTCGACATCTCGGCCAACGGGCCTTCGACGGTCAGTTGGACTGGCCCAGGATGGCAGAGGGCGGGGTCAATCTCCAGTTTTTTTCCTGTTGGGTTGAACCGCAACACAAGCCGGAACGCGCCTTGGTGGAGCTTTTAAAGTACCTGGACCATTTTTGGCTGGAAGTGGAAGCCTACCCCGAGATGGTGACCGTGGTGAGTGACCTAGCAGGTTTGCACCAGGTGGTGCAAACCGACGGGGTGGGGGCCGTGCTGTCGATTGAGGGCAGCGAGGGTCTCGGTACGGACTTGGGATTGCTACGGCTCTGCTATCGCCTGGGGGTGCGTTTGGTCAGCCTCACTTGGAATGAACGAAACGCCTTGGCGGATGGCGCCGGCGAAGATCCTGGGGGCGGAGGACTAAGCCGGGCGGGGAGGGCGATGATCGCCGAGATGAATCGCATCGGGATGATTGTCGACGTGTCACACCTTACGGCTGCCGGGTTTTGGGATGTGCTCGAGCTCAGCCAGGCTCCGGTCATTGCCTCGCATTCGAATTGCCGCCGGTTAGCGCCACACGTGAGGAATCTTTCGGACGGACAAATCCGCGCCCTTGCCAACGCGGGCGGGATCCAGGGCATTACCTTTGTCCGGGATTTTTTGGGCGCCGGGGAAGATATTGAGCGAGTCGTCGACCACATGCTGCACGCGCTGGAGATCGTGGGAGACGACCAACATCTCGGCCTCGGCTCCGACTTTGACGGAGTCGACCATCCCGTTTTGGGTCTTGAATCGGTGGTCCAGCTGCCCGATTTGGTGGACCGCATGGAGGCGCGCGGGTTGAGCCCAGCGACCATTGCTCGCGTCATGGGGGGAAATTACATACGGTTCTTGGAGGACGCTTGGGCGAAGCCCTCGCCCTTGGCGCATCGGATGGGTCATTCGGGTTAAATGATGTCGATGTAGGCGATGTACGGATATAGGGATAAAGGAGGAATTAGACCGATGGAGGTCAATATTTACGAAGGCTCTAGTTTGGATTGTTCCGCGGATCTTTTGGTATTGGGGAGTTTTGAGGGCGAGGCCTTGACCGGTTTGTCCCGCGCACTGGATGATCGTCTTGATGGACACTTAACCAAATCATGGGATCGCCAAGAGTTTTGTGGGGCGTGGCTTAGTTCGTGGTCTAGCCTCAGCCTGGGTCGAGTGGCCGCGGATAGAGTGCTGGCGTTGGGCCTGGGCAAGGCGTCGGACTTCACCAGCCATCGCCTGCGTCAGGCCATGGGGGCGTTGGCGCGTATGGCTGGCCAGATGCGGGTGAAGAGCCTGGTGTTCGACCTGTCGAACATTGAGGGAGACGGCACGACCTTGGCTGAAGCCCTCGTCGAAGGACTCGAATTAGGAGCCTTTAAGTTTCCTGGCTACCATCAAGTGGCAGCGGCAGAGGAGGGCGGCCTAGAGCGGGTATGGGTGGCCGTTTCCAAAGAACGTCAAGCAGGATTCCAGCGTGGCCTTGACCGAGGTGCGCCAGCGGCCCAGGCGCAAAACTTGGTGCGAAGGTTGGGATATATCCCCTCAAGCCACCTCTACCCAGAGCGTCTGGCCGAGGTGGCCCAGAAAAAAGCGGAAGAGCACGGCCTAGAGGTCGAGATCTTTGATGAAAAGAAACTCGGCGAGCTAAAAATGGGCGCGCTGCTCGGCGTGGGCCAAGGCAGTGTTCATCCTCCGCGAATGGTCGTGATGCGGTACCGTGGCGGCCCGGGAGCGACGTTGGCATTGGTGGGCAAGGGCATTACCTTTGACTCCGGAGGCATTAGCTTGAAGCCCTCGGCCAACATGGAAGAGATGAAATACGATATGTTGGGTGCCGCCGCGGTCTTAGGGGCATTATGCACCATTGCTCGCTGGAGGCCCGCGATTAATGTCATTGGGATCATGGCGATTGCGCAAAACATGCCTTCCGGCTCGGCTTATAAGCCAGGGGACGTAGTCACTGCCTTTAACGGCAAAACGATTGAGGTCACCAACACCGATGCCGAAGGCCGTGTCGCGCTCGCCGACGGCGTAAGCTATGCCGTACATCTTGGTGCCGACTACATCGTCGAAGCGTCCACCTTGACCGGAGCTGCCTTGGTGGTGTTGGGACATGAGGCCAGTGCCTTGGTGGCGACGGATGATGAATTGGCACGGGTCGTGGAAGAAGCGGGCGCACGGGCGGGCGAGCGGGTGTGGAGGTTGCCCATATATCCCGAGTATCGCGACCTTTACAAGTCTGAGGTCGCAGACATCAAAAATGCTCCCGGCCGGGACGCCGGAACCATCACCGGAGGCATGATCATTTCCGAGTTTGCGCATACGGTGCCCTTCGCTCATCTTGATATTGCTGGCACGGCGTGGACGAACAAGAGCCCCCTCAATCCTGATGGAGGGCCAACCGGGGTGATGGTTCGGACCTTTGCCGAGATTGCTGAGCACCTGGCATCCCGTTAGGCACGGTTTGGACTTGTCCCCATCGAAGTTGGTCTCAGGAATATATTGCCACTCCGAGCGGTATACTGAACATGGTCACACCTTCGAGAGGGAGAGTAGCGTGGTAGGTAAGAGACGGTATGATGCTCAAGCCGAAGTGCGGAGGCTTCAGTTGGAAGTCTCCGAGTTGAAGCGGCAAATGATGAGCCTTCGGCACAGCCGAAGAGTCCTGATTGACCTGCTATCCATTCAAGAACAGGGGTATCGTTTGCGCTTGCAACAATTTGAGAGTTTTCTGCGTCGAAATCGCCGACGTTAAGTTCGCATGAGCCTTGGGACTTTGGTTCATACTATTTTCCTGCAGCATCATGCTGGAGGAGGAAGGGTTCATGCATGGCATCTGGCGGCGCAATCATCGACGGCTGTGGTACGGGATTGTTGGTGCTTTAGCCGTCTTCATGGCTCTATTGGTGATACTGATCGACCGCCGGAGCACTCCGGCGCCCCTGCCTTCCAGCACCAAGGCACCCTTTCAAGTCATCGGGTTTTACCAAAACCCAGCCCCGAGATCCTCGGAACCCACCTCCATGAGTTCCTTCTCTGCCCATTGGTCTAAGATGACTACGGTCTCACCGCTTTGGTTTGCGGTCGCTCCCAGAGGCCGGGTGGTCAACACCGGTTATACGAAATCGTTGGTGAACATGGCCCATTTACACCACCGCCTGGTAGTGCCCTTGTTCGTAAATGCTAAGGGCTCGACGGCGGTACTATGGAGAGCCAGCACGCGGCATTTAGCGGCAGCCAACATTAAAGCGGCGGTAAAAAAATATCATCTGGACGGGATTAACTTGGATTTTGAACTGCTTAAGCCCAACAGCCGTGCGGATTTCAGCAAGTTTGTGGCAGATGTCCACACCGCGTTGCAGCCGCTAAACAAGGTGGTGGCGGTTTCTGTTTTCCCCTTGGTGGGGGTGCCCAGATCCGTGAACGGGGCCGAGGACTATGCTGAGTTAAGTAAAAGCGCCAACTACCTTGTGGTGATGGCCTACGACCATCACTATAGTGGGGGACCCCCGGGACCCGTCGCCCCTTATCCTTGGGTGCGTGCCAACGTGACCAGAGCGCTGACCTTGGCGCCGGCCCATAAGCTCGTCCTAGCCATCGGGATGTATGGTTATGACTGGATTAACAACGGAAAGCCGGGGCCGGCGCAGACCGTGCCAGATGTCGCCGCCCGCCAGTTGGCTAAGGCGCACGGGGTTACGCCCCGTTTTGACCGAGCCAATTCCCAGAACACGTTTACCTATCATGCCGCGGGGGTTTCGCATGTAGTGTGGTATATGGGCGACCGTTCGGCCAAGGTTCGCGTAAACTTGGCGAAGAAGGAGCGTTTGGGCGGGGTGGCACTTTGGCACCTGGGCGATGAGAACGCAGGTTTTTGGAGAGATATCCCGGGCCGCCCTTGAGATCCTTGCAAGTTCCACGTTCGAGGAGGTAGACGATGAGCCTTGCGGACTGGATCCTGGCCAATGGCATTTGGCTGGGATTTAAGACGGGCTACGCCAGCAGCATGGGGCGGCGCCGACAATGGGGGATCTTTTGGCTCGGAGCGGCGCTCGTACTGGTTTTTGAAGTGCAGCGCCATCTGGTTGACCCGCAGGCGATACGGATCTGGTGGCTTTGCTCGGGGGGAGTCCTGGAAATCGCGGCCTGGCGTTCTCTTCGCGGTCACTATGGCGTCGGCCTGTCGGACTTTATCGAAACCGTGGGCGCAGCGATTTGCCTGGGCTTGGGAACCGGTTTATGGCTCTCTCTCTCGACCGGACTACTCGTGGGAGGGCTACTCTCGCTCGCCGTCTCGGGTAGCGCAAGCTTTGCTCTCGAGCGGTTGGCGCCCGTGAGTCTAGGTGCCGTCGGTCTGAACGATCTGTGGGCGGGAATCTATGGAAACCTTCCCGCCCATCAGTTGTCCTGGTTCTGGGCGCTACCGTGGCTTATTGCCGGGGAGTTGCTCGTGATTTTTTCCGACGAACGACAATCCAGGCCACCCATACCGCTAAAATCAAAACCGCGATGGCCTCGGCGACATGATTTTGCCCGCTGACGTGCTTCCAATTGCGGCCAAGTTCATAGCCAATAACCATAAATAGTACGGTCCAGGGAATGGCGCCCAATAGGGAAAAGACTAAAAATCGGCCCAAACGCATGCGGGCTACGCCAGCGGGTAGGGAAATGAAGGTTCTAATCCCAGGAAGCAGGCGGCCGATGAACACGGCGGCATCGCCGTGGCGCTCGAACCAACGGTCGGCCGCGTCCAACTCGTGACGGCGAATAAAGATGTAGCGCCCATAGCGTTCTACCAGGGGTCTGCCTCCGTATAAGGCGATCTCGTAGGAGATAAAGGCCCCAACCAGACTTCCGGCGAGTCCCGTTAACCCCGCGGTAAGAAACGTGGCCTTACCCAAAAAGACAAGATATCCGGCATAAGGTAAAATAATTTCCGATGGGATGGGGATGTATGCGCTTTCGAGCAACATTCCAAAAAAGATACCGAGTAGTCCCATGCCGATGATGCTTTCGGTAAAGAGATGCATGCCAATCCTCCCAAACACAATTAGGTGACGCCGGGCCAAGCCTATTTGATTGTACCAGGACGGGGTTGAGAAAGCGTGGGCGTTGGCGATTTCTTAAGAGATCCTCATCCGAGGGGTTCGATCGCGATCATGCAAGTGATGAAAGGAAAGGCAATGTGAAGGTAGGCGTTCTAAAGATTGGATCCACCACCGTCTCCTGGCTTTTGGCCGAAGATCTTAGCCGTCCCTTAACAAGGCGGCAAGCGGTGTTAAATCTCATTGATCGCCCGGATGCCGAGTCGATTCTAGGGACGTTGGTGGAGAGTTGGCTGGACCAGACAGGACCGCGAGCCGATATGGTCTTGGTGGGGGGAGGTCAGGCATTGCGCCAGCACCCGGAGTGGGTAGAGCATTTAGGTTTAGCCAGTTGGATTCTTAGCGGTGCGGAGGAAGGGCAAGTGGCGCGCATTGGGATCCTAGCCATGGCCAAGCACGATGCCGGTATGGTGATCGACATTGGGGGCGGCAGCACGGAAATAGTCGACAATCACCGCAGTTATTCCCTGCCCGTCGGCGTGCGTCGGCCAATTTCTGATCAATCCTCGGCGCTTTCCTGGCCCAGTAGAGCACCCTCAGCGGCGGCCACGATTGTGGGCGGTGCCGGTCAGGCAGTGGCGCGGCTGCTCCAGCGGAGCGACGTAGACGCTATCGCCACTGAGGAGTTGGAACAACTCCGACGCCGCATTCAAAATCGCCTGCCCCAATGGTTTGAACACCATGGTATCCCAGCCGATCGGATAAGCTTGGTAAGACCGGGTATCGACATTCTGGCTGCCATGCTAAGCCATTATCACATCAATCGCTTCTATTGCTCACCCTATGGCCTCTTAGAAGGTCTTTGGCTTGCAGCCAGCCTGGGCCAGGGACGTCCTTATCCCAATGCAAGGCTTGACCGATTTTCTCCCGTTTGAGAAGATCCGTCTAGAGAACATCCGAGTCTTACGCGAAGCCAAGAAGCAGGAGGGCGCATGGCGAGTAGAGAGTCAGAGCGGCAGGCCCGTCTTGCCACACCCATGATGGCACAATATCAAAGGTTGAAAGAAGAGCATCAAGATGCCTTGTTGATGTTCCGGCTAGGGGACTTTTACGAATTATTTGGTGAAGATGCGAAGGTCGCGGCTCCCATTTTAGATGTTCAGTTGACTTCGCGGGATGGCGTGATGCCGATGTGCGGGGTTCCTCATCACGCCCTCATGAACTATCTGCAACGCCTCATTAAAGCGGGTAAAACGGTGGCTTTGGCGGAACAAATGGAAGATCCCAGGCAAGCCAAGGGGCTGGTCGAGCGCCAGGTCGTCCGCGTATTTTCGCCAGGCACGTTCATTACCGAGGACTCCATCGAGACGCCTCGCTTTGCCGTCTTCTACCGGGACGCCCGCGGCGTGGCCTTGGCCATGGCCGAGCTGGCCACTGGGATGCTTTTTGTTTGTGAGGCCGATGCCAACCTCGAGGATCAAGTGCGGGAGGAATGGAGTTCCTGGCACCCTGACGAAACCTTGGCCAATTGGGTGATTCCAGAGGAATCCGGGGGACGGCAGATTGAAGGCGAACATTGGTTTCGAGGAATAAAGAGTGGCGCGGCCCTGGAACGAGAACTGGCGGAGCGGCTGGGCACAGCCAGCTTAAGTAGTTGGGGATTAGAGAGCGCGATGCGCGGACAAAAAGCCCTGGCGGTGTTGATTCGTTATTTGGACTTCAGTCAGAAGCGTCGCATCCAGCATTGGAGCGCCGTGCAGGTGGTTCAGCCCCGAGGTGGAATGCGCTTAAGCCCCCATGCCCTGACGAGTTTGGATGTTATCGGAGACGGCCAAGGGCCAGATCTCTACGGCGTATTGAATCAGACCCGAACGCCAATGGGAGCGAGAAGGCTCGAATGGTGGTTGAGGCATCCCTTGGTGGATAGGGAAGCGATAGGGGCCCGTAGTCAGCGCATCCAAACGTGGCAGGCCAATGCGTTGGCGAGGGCCGCAGTGGTTGAGGCGCTTGGGAGCGTTGGGGATATGGGACGAAAAATCTCGCGTCTTAGCCTTGACCTCGGATTTCCAAGAGACCTCATCGCTCTACGCACGGCACTTTGGTCGTATCATACGGTGGTTGAACGCGCCCGCGCCTTGGGCGATGAGGTGCCCGACCTCGACTCCGCGATCGAGTGCGAACTTGAACCTTTCCTTGGGCAATTGGCCGATCCTGCGCCTGCACGGTGGGACGCGGGCAATTTGTTTGCCGAGGGCGTCGATGCTGCGCTCGACCGCGCTCGCTCCTTAGCCCAAGATCATCGATCGCAGCTGGCCGCGTTGGAGCAACGCGAGCGCGATGGATCGGGCATCCGCTCGGTGAAAATAGGTTATCACCGAGCCTTTGGTTATTTCTTGGAGGTTAGTCGAAGTCAACTAGAGAAGGTGCCCGCCCACTGGCACAAACGGCAAACCATGACTAAGAGCGAGCGCTACACCAGCGATGATCTGTTGGCGTTGGAGGTAGAAATCCTTGAAAGCCACGAGCGCAGCCTAGCCATGGAACGAGAGAAGATTAATCTCTTATTAACCAAGCTGACGGAGTTGGCGGCAGAACTCAATCGTGCGGCCGAGTATTTGGCCGAACTGGATGTCGTCACCGCCCTGGCCGGAGTTGCCCAAAAACAGCGATGGGTGTGGCCAGAATGGAACGAAGAGGACCTTGTGCCTCAGTTCTGGGGGCTTCGGCACGCGGTCTTGGACACGGTCATCGCTGACTACGTGCCCACCGATTTTGTGCCAGATCGCTCGAAGCGGTTGATCGTAATGACCGGGGCCAACATGGGCGGCAAGTCGACATTTATGCGTGCCCTGGCTTTGGCAGTGTGGCTGGCTCAGATGGGCATGGCGGTACCTGCGGAGCGCGCCCTAATGGGCGTACTCGACGGAATTTATACGCGAATTGGCGCAGACGATCATTTGTTCCGCGGGCAGAGCACGTTCATGGCCGAGCTGGAAGATGTGGCCCTAATTTTGCGCCGGGCCAGCACCCGTAGTCTGGTCTTGTTGGATGAGCTAGGGCGGGGGACGTCGACCTATGATGGCCTGGCCATCGCCTCGGCCGTGGTCGACTATTTGGCGGAGGACCCCGGTCCACTGACGTTATTTGCCACCCACTACCACGAGTTGACGGGGTTGGCGGAGCGACGCAGTTCGGTACAAAACTGGACGACGGAGGTGGTGACGCAGCCCGATGGCAGCTTGACCTTTAGCCATCGCATGCTACCGGGAGCCGCCGACCGTTCCTATGGTCTGGATGTGGCCCGTTTAGCGGGACTGCCGCGGAGCGTTTTAGAAAAAGCCCATCGTGCGATGAGCGAATGGCAAAGCCTTCCGATTAAGCCTTATGTCGTGGAACCAGGCCTGGCGCAGGCGCGCGATCAGCACGCGATCGCACTGAAAAAGGCTCTCCTTGACCTTGACTTGGACGAGCTAAGTCCGCGGCAAGCGTGGCTATGGCTGGCCGAATGGAAGGCGCGGACGGCGTCCGAGGATTAAACCACTTAGGTCCGGGTAGGAAAACAGGGGAGGTAGGCGCGCTGGGTGCGATTCGGGTCTTACCGCCATCGGTGAGCGACCAAATTGCGGCGGGTGAAGTGGTCGAGCGGCCCGCTTCAGTCGTCAAAGAGCTCGTCGAAAACAGTTTGGATGCCCGTGCTCAGTCGATCCAAATCGAGGTCAGGGGTGGGGGAAAAGACGCCATTCGTGTCCAAGATGATGGCTTGGGCATGGATGAGGACGACTTAGCTTTGGCCGTACGCCGTCACGCCACCTCTAAACTTAGGACGCTCGACGATCTTGTTGCCAGCCCAAGCCTTGGCTTTCGTGGCGAAGCCTTGGCGGCAATTGCAGCGGTTAGTCAGCTGACCATCAGCTCCCGTCCGCCGAATTCGGCGTCGGGATTTAGTCTATGCCTCGCTGGCCAAGGTCCGCCGGATCTGAGAGCCCAGGCTTTAGCGCCGGGAACGACGGTAGAAGTCAGCAATTTGTTTTACTCGGTGCCCGCGCGACTTAAACATTTGAAGAGTGACGCAGGCGAGTTGTCGCCGATTCAACAATTGATCGTGCAGCTTGCCTTGGCTTATCCGGACATCCGATTTCGATTAACCTCTGAGCAACGATCGCTGTTCGAATCCCCAGGCCAGGGGGACCTTATTGAAATCATGCTGGCTGCCTACGGCCGCCATGTGGCCGAGGCGTGCTTGCCGCTGGAATATCATAGTGCTGATGGTTCGGTTCACATTTTGGGGGTGGTGGCTCCGCCGGAGTTTTCGAGATCGGGGCGCCAAGCGGAAACAGTGGTGGTCAACGGTCGTATTATTCACAACTGGACGCTAAGGTCTGCCTTAGAGCAGGCGTACCGTCCCGAATTGCGCGATGGCCGATTTCCCTTTGCCTGTCTCAGGGTCAGTCTGCCTGGCGATCGCTTGGATCCCAACGTGCATCCTCAGAAGCTCGAAGTGCGCATCGAGGGCGAGCGACAAATCGCCGCATTGATCTATCGGGCCGTGCGGGAAACGTTGGCGCGAGAGGCGAATTCTGAAGCGTTTTGGAAGGATGGCGGGGACGATGGCGCGTCGCCCGCGCCACATATCCAGGCTCGCTTGGACCAGGATCTGGATATGCACGCTCGCGAAGAGGCACCGAAAGCCCTCTGCGCTCCGGGACTTACATCGGAAATTGCAAGGCTTAGACCGCTTGGCCAATGGCAGCACAAATACATCGTGGCCGAAGGCGATCAAGGCTTATACTTAATAGACCAGCATGCTGCCCATGAGCGGGTGTATTTCGAGCGCTTTCGAAAGAAGTTTGATGAGGCAAAGTTTAGTCAACTCCTTCTGGTGCCTAGAAGCGTGCGGGTGTCCATTCCCCTCGATGAGACCTTGGAGAGTCATCGACGCGAACTCGAGCGGGCGGGTTTTGATTGGACCATGCTCAGTTCGGACACGATTCTTTTAAGGGCGTTACCTGCGGCCCTGCAGGAAGCGGCACTGAGCGACGAGCAGTTGGTTGACATTTTAGAAGGATTTTACCAAAACCGAGAGCACGCATGGTCGTATACGATGGACGCCGCTGCCATGGCCGCGTGCAAAGCCTCGGTGAAGGCGTTTAGACCGCTGACAGTCGACGAGATTTTTGAGCTGTTAAGTCAGTTGGCTGGCGCCGAGGATCCAAGGAGCTGTCCCCATGGCCGCCCCACTCTGCTGCACTTTAGCATGGAAGAAGTTGATCGTCGTTTTGGACGAAAAGGATAAGCTCCCCTTGCTGGTGATTGCCGGTCCCACGGCGGTGGGCAAGAGTGAACTAGCCATTCGCCTAGCCCAAAAAGTGCATGGGGAAATCATTTCTTGTGATTCCGCTCAAGTCTATCGCGGTCTTAATGTTGGTACGGCCAAGATTCAGCCGGCGCAGATGCAGGGGGTAGCGCACCATCTTCTGGACGTGGTGGATGCCCGAGAGCGCTTTACGGTGGCCGATTACCAACAGAGGGCACGCGACGTGATCTTGGAGGTGGCTAAGCGGGGTCATCTGCCCGTTATTGTGGGAGGGACCGGGCTTTGGTTGAGGGCCTTAGTACGAGGATTTGAGTTTTCCCCTGAAGAAGACCACGCCGATCTTCGAAGCCACATCACCGAGATCGCTAGACACCACGGATGGGAATCCATTCGACGGCTTTTGCGGATGGTCGATGTGGAAAGTTATCGCAAGATTTCGTCCGCTGACCGCAGGCGTCTCGCTCGGGCCTTGGAAGTCTGGTGGTCGTCGGGGCGTCGGCTCGCGCGGAGTCCGGGCGGCTCTCCCTATCGGGTATCCTATTGGGTTCTCTTTCGTCCGATAGCTTCTATTCATGCGCGCATTGCCGAGAGGGCCCAGGCCATGCTGGCCGAAGGCCTGCAGCAAGAGGTCATGAGTCTTCTTAGCCAAGGAGTAGAGCGTTCGGCGCAAAGCCTCAATGCCATCGGCTATCGCGAGACGGTGGACTGGTGTTATGGACGCGTGGCCGACGCCGAACTGGAAAATCTTATTCGGCGCCACACGGAGCAGCTGGCCAAACGCCAAATGACCTGGTTTCGCTCAGAGGGTGACGTGCATTGGCTGGACCTGGAGGCTTACGGGGAAGTCAGAGCCCTAAGCGCGTTGGAGCGTGCGGCCGTTCAGCTGCTTGAAGCGTTGTGAGGCCGAGAACCGCTGCGCTTATCGCGCGAAGACTTGCTGGCCGATTTCCACCACTTGGGGTTGGGATCGGATCCATTGGTTTCGGGTGAGACTAGGGTTGTAGTAATATAGCGCGCCTTGGCTAGGGTCTACCCCGTTTAGTGCCGATTTTGCCGCTAGCCATGCTTGTTGGCTGGGCGGATTCGAGATGGTGCCGTTGGTGACACACTGAAACTGTCCGGGTTGGTCAATGACTTGCTGGAGACTCTTGGGAAACCCAGGAGCCTTGAGGCGATTCAGTGCGACCGCGGCGACGGCGACCTGGCCCAAGAACGGTTGGTTGCCAGCCTCGGCTTGGACCAAGTGAGCAAGCAGTTGCACGTCTTGGGGAGAGAGGGAACTGGGTGTGGGTGCATGAATTGGTAGGGCATCGTCCCTTGGATCTTTTGACGCTAGTGGAGTGGCGGCAGCGACTGGAGCGTGGTCATAGACGATGGCCAGGCGTTGCCCTGCGGCCAAAGAACCAGAAACGTGAAGATTTAGCCACTTCAATTGGTCTACGCGCATGTGCTGACTGGAAGCGATGGCCCGCCAGGAGGCATGATCGCCGACTTGGTAGATTCCCGGGATGATGAGGGTGGTGCCCGCATAGATGGTGTCACTAGACAAGTGGTTAGCCCGCATTAGTGGGCCAAGGCCTAGGCCAAATTTGCGACGAATGCCATCCAGAGTATCTCCCCAGGCAATCCGGTAGAGGGTGGGAGACGACAAGAGACGGCCAAAGGCCTGGGAAGGAAGGGCCATGGCGGATGATGATGGTTCAGGGGCCACCGTAGCGGTAGCTGGTGCCGTCGGTTTGTAGCCTCGGTTAAAGATGCCGGGCGAGTGAGGTGAGGGTCCTGAGCTAAAACCGGCGATTAGCATACCTGAGGCAATGCCTGCTCCCCGAAATACGTACGTGCAGCTAGACGCCAAGCGGTGGGCCCGCTTCGTGGTTTCATTCATGAATGTTCCTCCTGGCTTAGCGATACGATCT
>JAJZZI010000138.1 GCA_021797635.1 Bacillota bacterium
GATCAAAGTGAGCAATTACTCGATGATCTTCGCCATCAAGACCACTTCAGCCTGGTTCAAGAGCCGTTTGATTTGGGGGATGTTAGCTTTCACAGTGGATGGACCTTTCATCATGCTGCTCCCAATGCGAGCGATCGCCCACGTGCCGTGATGACCATCATTTACATGGACATGGATGCTCGCGTAAAGGCCCCCATACGAGCGGAGCAGGTCAACGACCTGGCCACATGGATGCCCGGAGTGGCTGTGGGCGGCGTGGCCGCCAGCCCCCTGAACCCCGTGCTCTATCAGAGGAGGGAGGGAGATTAACGACGTCGTCTGTCTCGGCATTATGGTGGCCGATGTCATGGTGCGCCCCGTAGACCGCTGGCCTGCCTCCGGATCCTTGCAGTTTGTCGATGCCTTTGAAGTCCATTCGGGTGGATGTGCCATTAATACGGCGGTCGGACTGAAGCGTCTTGGCCGCGAGGTTGCCGTAGTGGGACAAGTGGGCCGTGACGCCTTGGGGGATTTTCTGCTCGGAGTGCTCCAGAGTAACGACATGGCCACCCAGGGAGTGCGGCGGGTGAAGCGCAGTACCTCCGGTAGTGTGGCTATCGTCTCATCGTCCGGAGAACGCACCTTCTTGCATCACGTGGGTGCCAACGGCAGCGAACCTGACGATCTCCCTTTATGGAGCACTCACCCCAAGGCGCGCCACTTGCACGTGGGCGGGGCCTTCTTGCTGCCAGGGCTCGATGGCGGGCCCATGGCTGAGCTTCTGGCAAACGCCAAGGCTGAGGGCATGACCACCAGTGTCGACACCGCCTTTGATTTCTCAGGCCAGTGGGCCGAACTGATTCAGCCTGCTCTCCCGTTTGTCGATTACTTTCTTCCAAGCTATGTCGAGGCTCAGGGGATAAGCCGGCTCGACCGACCGGAAGAACAGGCCAAACACCTTCTGACGATGGGTGCCGGTACCGTGGCCATCAAACTTGGCGACCAAGGCTGCCTGGTGGCCAACCGGACGGGGAGTTGGCGCATCGCTCCCTTGGCCATTACGGCCGTCGATGCCACCGGAGCGGGCGATGCGTGGGTGGCCGGGTTTCTTGACGGCGTGCTGGCCGGTTGGCCACTAAAGGCGGCGGCGCTTTGGGGCAATGCCCAGGGGGCGGCCGCTGCCAGCGCCTCTGGAGCGACCACGGGTGTCCAAGACCGCGCTGGTCTAAGCCGCCTGTTGCGCCAGCAAGGTCGCTTGGCGGAGTTTTCGAAATGGCGGGACCAGGGCGATGAACCGGGTGGGCAGCATGGCTGATCGACAGCGGCGAGTGAAGAAGATTCACCAACTGTTGCAAGAGGCGATCTTTTTCAGTGTGCAAGAATTGAGTGAACGCCTCGGTGTCTCTTCCATGACCATTCGCCGCGACTTGGACCATCTAGCCGAGTTGGGCCTCATCCAGCGCCTCCACGGGGGTGCCATGTGGCGTGAGCCTGAGCAGTCCTTAGGGCAAAGAGAGCATCTTCATATCACGGAGAAAACGGCCATCGCGGAAGAGGCTCTGGCCCGGATTCGCCCTGGTGAGACGATTGCCCTCGACTCGGGGACGACAACGGCTAAACTGGCCGAATGTATCGTGGCTTCCGATATCCGACCGTTGACGGTGATCACCCATGCGTTGAATGTGGCCACCATTCTCATGGCGGATCCTCGCATCCACGTCCATGTGGCCGGCGGCGACCTGCGTCCGGGTACCGCGTCCCTGACCGGCCCCCGCTGCCGCCGATTTTTTCAGGAGGTGCATGTCGAGCGAGCCTTTATGACCGCCGCCGGCGTGACCCGAGACGAGGGACTGACCAATTCCAACTTTTCAGAGGCAGAGATTAAATCGGCCATGCGTGAGGCCGCCGACGAAGTCCACGTGTTGGTAGACGGATCCAAATGGGGCCAGCGTTCGATGGTGAGTTTTGCCCATTTAACCCAAGTCCACGAAATCATCTCGGATCTGGAGATCGACTTAGACTGGACCATGATTTTGCACCAAGCGGGCGTGAGATTTTCCCACGCGCGAACGGCATCGCATTTGTTAGGGGAGGGACTTCAATGACGTACCGTAAAGCTCGGATGCATCGCTTATTTGCGGCCGACGGAGCCTGCTTAGATGTGGCCGTCGACCATGGGTTTTTCAATGAACCAACCTTTTTGCCCGGCATTGAAAAGATGCATGAGGTGGTGGGGCGTTTAGTCGAGGCCGATCCTGACGCCATTCAGCTCAGCCCAGGGCAAGCTCGTCTGTTGCAAGAGATACCGGGAAAGGACAAGCCGAGCTTAGTCTTTCGAACCGATATCGCCAACGTCTACGGTTCGCCCCTGCCCACGAGGTTATTTTCCGAGGTCGTCGAAGGAGCCGTGGAGGAGGCGGTTCGATTGGACGCGGCGGCGGTCGTGGTGAACATCTTGTTGCTTCCGTCCCAACCCGATCTTTATCGCCAGACGATAAAAAACGTGACCTTCTTGGCGCGGCAGTGCGAAATGGTGGCCATGCCGCTGATGGTCGAGCCGCTGGTGATGAAGGTTGGCCAAAACGAGCGCTACGCCGTGGACGGCGACGTAAGCCGCATCGTCACTTTAGTCCGCCAGGCTAGGGAGCTCGGCGCGGATGTAATTAAGGCGGATCCCACCGACCCCGCTGAAGAATATTGGAAAGTGGTGGAGGCCGCCGGCGACTGCCCGGTGCTGCCGCGGGGAGGTGGGAAGGTGCCGCCATTAGAAGTTTTTCGCCGAACCCATCAGTTGTTGGAGCAGGGCGCGCGCGGCATTGTCTACGGCCGCAACATCGTGCAGTCGGAAAACCCCAAGGCTATGACCGCCGCCCTGATGGCATTGGTTCACCAACGCATCTCGCCGGAACAGGCATTTCGCGTATGGCAGGGGGAGGAAGCAACCCGTGGGTAGACGGCCGATTCGCTTTGGCATCATTGGATGTGGACTCATGGGCCGAGAAATTGCCAGTGCCCTGCTTCGCTATGCGCATTTGCTCGAGGTCGAGGCAGCGCCAGAAATTGTAGCCGTCTCCGATATTAATCCGGCCAGCATGGCTTGGTTTGAAGAGAACTTGGCGAGTGTTCGCCAACAAACGACAGATTACCATGAACTGCTCGCCAATGCTGAGGTCGATGCCGTCTACTGTGCCGTGCCCCACCACCTTCATCAACGTCTGTACACGGACATCATACGTTCGCAAAAGGCCCTATTGGCGGAAAAACCGTTTGGCATCGACCAGGCGGCCAACCAGGCCATCTTGGCGGAAATTGAAAGACATCCCGGCATCCTGGTGCGCTGCTCTTCGGAGTTTCCCTTTTTCCCCGGCGCCCTGGCCTTAGCGGAACACGTGCGTTCGGGCCGATTGGGCCGGATCATCGAAGCCGAGGCGGGATTGTGGCATTCGAGCGATCTGG
>JAJZZI010000189.1 GCA_021797635.1 Bacillota bacterium
GGACGGGGCTCTATGGTCTCGAGCTTGTGCCAATCCAAAGCGCGGCTGACCACCAAGTCTTGCACCGCGGCAAGGTCAAATTCGATGACGTTGGCGCGGTCCAACACCCTTGGCGTTATCGACTGAACTGAGTCGTCAAAGTTCATCGTGGCTATCACCAATAGCCTCCTAGGTAGAGTCAGCATCCCACCGTCCAGGCGCTCTAAACTCGGTAGACTTCCCCAAAATTGTCCTTCGCCTGCATCCATCGCGCTGATAAAGTCGGAAAAGTAATGCTCCACCTTGGCAACATTAAATTCGTCCAGGCACAACAAGGCCGAAGCATGGGTTGACGCGACCAGCGAGTCTAATGCTCCCGGCACGCGCTGATGGTTCAAGGGACTCATAAAGCCAAGGAGGTCCGCTGGATCCGCCCAGGCCGGACTGACCGCCACCCTATAGTATGGAAGACCAAACATCTTGGCCAGAATGCGGGTAAAGGTCGTCTTTCCAGTTCCCGAGCGGCCTGACAAAATGATGAAGGGACGGGTTTCTATAGCGAGGATCACATTGAGCAGATTTTCTGTGCTGATGTGATAGCCGATGTCGCTAATCATCGCGCTGGCCTCCATGAGATCGAACGAACGAGAAGCATATGAGGGTGGAACCTCAAGGGCACGCGTGGTCGAAGCATTGGCGTCAGACGGGCGGGCTCGCCAGCCCTTGTCGGCAACCGTCAAAGCCTGGTCATATATTTTCACGATACGAGCAAATGCCGCTCGCAACGCTGCGTCGGAAGGGATAGCGTCCGGCAAAAATTCCCGGTATACCACAATACCTTGCCCATATTTTGCACCAGCCCCACGGCCTGCAATGCGTACATCTCCAACTTTCCACAAAGTCTGGTCAAATTGCAGGCGTTGCCTAAGAGAATCGACGCGTTCGGCCAATGCGACCCTGCCTCCGGCTTCCATTACGCCATACATGAGCGCAAGAACCACTCGATCCATGTCTTCCACGAACAAGAGAGCTACGTACAAACCATCTTGCATGGTTCCACCCCGACTAGCATCTAAAATGGCCACCCAAGGGACCGCTGCCCAGTTCCCTTGACCCACAGACGCGACCAGGCGATGCCGCCCTTCGTCGAGAATGCCCCACTGTTGAATTCCCTGGGGAATCACTTGTTTCACGATGCTCGCGACCCGGTGGTCGGGAAAAGGTTGGCGCTTGGCCTCGGGATACTGCTGGAGTACATCAAAAATAGCCTGCGCCAGCGATCCTTCCAGTGGCCTGACGGCGATGGCCCTGCCTTGCGAGATTATCGATCGCCGCGCCGCATCTCGAACATCATCAGGCACCTCTTCGGGAACGAGACGCGCGTTTTGCTCCTGCCTTAAAATGTCAAAGCGGAAGCGGTGAGGATACAACTGATTTGGCCAAATCTCTTCCTTGCTACCGAAGAGCTCACTCGAGGCTCGCACGGTCGTTTCCCGAGTTTCCACCATGAACTGCTCCAGGGGTACACGGGGAAACCCTTTGGGTGTCGGACCCTCCCCGGCCCAGCCGATCCGACATAGAAAGTGTATGATGTCACCTGGCTGAATTTCGCCGACTGCCGGATCCTTAAAATGACTTCGCTCTTTGGCCCCCCAAGTTCGGAATTGCAAGGCCCGTTCAAAGTTTGATAGGCCAGCCTTAGGCACCACAACGTACCAATGCACGGGTACTTTTATCTCCGCCACGAGGTCATCACATTCTTTCTTGCCATTTGTCCGTTCAAAGTAAAATTCATCTCCCAAGCTGCTTATCATTGGCAAGGAAACGGTTATGCCTGCTACATTCTCGACACCATCGGACATTTCCTGCAAATCGTCATCGATGGCAAGCGGGGTGAGTCGACCAAGAACCCCCATTAGCCAAGAAGGGCAAAGGGAAGCTACTCGCGTTGATCGCGAGGGCAGCGGATCGGCGGTTAGTCCGAAACTTTAGTCGCCTGAAACGTTACGTTCCTTGACTCGCCGTGGCGCTTAGACTAGCCAAGCGCCTCAAAGAGAACATCGCAGTCTGCTCGGCCGACCGTTTCTTCCTCGTTCGACCAAAGCCTGATGCGGAGAGTCAAATACCCATCTGGCGCGTTACAGATTGGGAAGAACAAAGTGGTCGTCCGTATCCGACATCCACTGACCCAGTCGATCGTTCAATCGCTTGCGAATCTCCGCATATCGCGAATTATGGGCCATATTGGCCTGCTCCAGGGGATCCTCCAACAGATTAAAGAGCAACCAGGGCACGCCTTCGAACGCGACGTATTTCCACCCGTCACTCGTGACCACCCCCCTCCACGGCCGATCCACGCTATCTGGATGGCCTGTCGGCACGACACTTTGCAAATAGGCGGAGTCGACCGAGGGACTGGATCTATTAGGCAACCGATATCCCGACAAATCCGTTCCTTCCATCCAAGGTGGCGGTGCGATTCCGCATAGCCCTAAGGTGGTTGGGGCCACATCTACATGGTTTAAAAGAACTTGCACGCCGCCGCTTCGGCGCCCGTGATAAAAGGCGCGCTCACCACTCACCAAAAACGGGATCCGGATGGCTTCTTCGTAAGGTCCCATCTTTCGAAATTGACCATGTGATCCATGCATATCGCCGTGATCACTAAAGACCAAAACGTGGGTCGTGTCCATAAGCCCAGTCGCCCTGAGAAGGTCGACAATGCGCCCCACGTTCCAGTCGAAATTTTCGATCATCGCATAATACCCGGCCAGATCCCGTCGAGCTCGCTCCGTAATTCTCGCGATCGAGGGTACATTGGGCCGAAGTCGTACGGAAGCAGGGGCGAAGTTCCGGCCAAACCTCGAAGGGGCGGCATAAGGGTCATGGGGCGGTTGGACCGAAAGGACGGCAAAAAACGGCGTCCTTTCCCGGGTCTCGGAAATCTTCGTGACGTGTTCCAAAAGCAGGTCAGTAAGCGCATCGGTCTCATAGCCAGGTAAGCGATAGTGGAAGGATGATTCGTTCTCACCGCCATGTACCCAGCTATCCCAAGGGCTATTATTATTCTCATATCCAATCCACCGTTTAAACCCACCTCGTCTGTCTACGGGCACGATGTGCATAGCCGCACGTCCTGTCCTCTCGTGGAAGCCATCCAGATGCCATTTGCCAAAATAGGCCGTGTCGTAGCCTGCATCGTTTAACACATGGGCAATCGTCGGCTTGTCGGGTGGCAGAGCGTATTCGTGGCCCGGAACCATGTGATGGGGGTAGCGCCCCGTTAGGAAGGAGCCCCGGGCGGGGCAGCAAAGCGGGAACCCTGACAACGCCTCCTTGAAGTCGACTCCGATGGCGGCAAGGTTGTCGAGGTTCGGTGTGCAAGCATTCGGATCTAGATGATAGCCCGTTGCCTGCGAGCGAAACTGGTCGGCAATAATCCATAAGACGTTAGGGCGAAACGTCCCCGAATTGTCGGGTTCGGGCATGGTCCACACTCCTCCGTAAACAGTTAAAGAATTTCAAACACCCATCCAGGGGTAAAGCTTTGTCGACCCTTGCCGTTCCGCCGACCGGCTTTACGGTCCCAAAGAATGGCCTTAACCGGAACGGGCCTTCTGGCCTTGGCATCTTCGGGATGTAATGCACGCCATCCCTCGATCGAGACCGGGCAACTCGTTCTGGTCATCCCGGGCATGCCAGTCGACCTACCACACACATTCCAGCACCTTTCAGGCGAGATTAGCCAAGCTGAGGGAAAAATGTTGCTGGGCACTTCACGGCATCGTTTTTAGGGATACAACGTAGCCGTACTAGTCTTCGCCAGGTATGGCTGAAGCATGGCGTGGTAGACGAGCCAAGTCTATTCTAGCTGAAAGGGGCCGATCCGGGCACACGGAAGAGTTACGACTTTCACCGTAAGCCCGCTAGCGTTATGCATCCGATTGGCGTAAACAAACCCCGTGCCCGTATGCGGACAATGGGATACGCTTGCCTGTCCCGATTGGTCGGCGCCGGCCGACCAAATCCCCTCTGTTCACGCTAATCGCAGCGGTCTTGAACCCCTTGACCATGCTCGCCCCCGCCAAGATGCTGTTCTTTAAGGTATCAGGTCAGATGGTTTCGGGATTCGTCTTTCGGCTTAAAGCGCTGGCGCTTGACACGGTAAGGTACACTGTAAACACTTGGCCAAACGTCAGTCCACGACAAGGAGATTGCCTTGACCCAACCGGATGTCGTTGAGAGCTTTCAACCCATTGCCCGCCGACTGATCATGGCGGTTATGCTGGCTGGTGCCTTCGTCGCAATTCTAAATGAAACCTTATTGAACGTCGCCTTGCCCAGCATCATGCGCGACTTTCACGTGACTGCCAGCGCAGCCCAATGGTTGACGACGGCGTATATGTTGACCAATGGCGTCCTGATTCCGGTCACCGCCTTTTTGGTGCAGAAGGTTTCAACCCGCAGACTATTCATGACCGGGATGGGTCTGTTTGCCTTCGGGAGCCTGGTAGCCGGATGGGCACCTGATTTTGGCGTCCTCTTGAGCGCTCGCGTCATCCAGGCCGGTGGGGCGGCCATCGTGCTCCCCTTGTTAATGAACGTGATTTTAACCATCTATCCCACACATCAACGCGGCGCCGCCATGGGCGTGGTGGGCCTTGTGATCACCTTCGCACCCGCCATCGGGCCCACCCTGTCGGGATGGTTAGTGAGTCACCACTCCTGGCACCTACTATTCTTTATCGTTCTGCCGATCGCACTGCTAGACTTGGTCTTTGCCTATCTTTCGCTGTCCAACGTGCTCCCGTTGACCAATCCTCCGATTGACGTGGTCTCGGTCATTCTTTCGACGATGGGATTTGGCGGCCTACTATTTGGCTTCAGCGAAGCTGCAAGCTTAGGCTGGCACGCCAGCATCGTGGAAGGGTCGCTGTCTTTAGCTGGCTTATCCCTGTTCGCCTTTGTCCGCCGCCAGCTGTCGCTGAAGATACCCATGCTGGAATTTCGCGTGTTTCGCGTACGCCAATTTACCCTGGCTACCGCCATCACCATGTTGGTATTCATGAGCATGTTTTCGGCCATGCTGCTCCTGCCCCTTTATCTTCAAAACGCCCGCGGATTCTCTCCATTGGCTTCGGGCTTGCTAGTCATGCCGGGAGCCATCGCCATGGGCATTATGTCGCCGATAGCAGGACGTATCTTTGACAAAGCCGGTGGCCGCTGGCTTGGCGTCATCGGTTCTCTGCTACTGGCAGGGACGTTAACGCGTTTCATCGGACTCAGCGCGTCTACTAGCTATGTTACCCTGATGATCTTTTTCCTCTTCATGATGTTAGGCATGTCGCTCATTATGATGCCGGTCATGACCACCGGCCTTAATCGCCTGCCTGCTCACCTTTATCCCCACGGAACGGCCGTGTCCAGCACCCTGCAACAGGTTGCCGGGGCGGTGGGCACCGCCCTCTTAGTGACGATTATGACCGATGGCGCCAGCGCTTGGAGATTGAGCCATCTTAAGGGGGTTAAGACCGCTGAAATAGCCACCATCCACGGGATGGATGCTGCCTTTATGACGGCCGCCGCCTTTGCCACCCTGTCGCTCGGGTTAAGTTTCTTCGTCAAGAATCCCGCGGCGGAAGGGTTAAGCGCCGAGGCCGGTGCTCCATATCCCTCTGGCAGCTGATACAGCCTGCCTTCCAAGGACCATACGATTCTTCGGGAAAAATGTCCCATGGGACACTGGATGCCCCTTGGGACCCTCCGACCGAGGATGTCGATACCGGCTGTGACGGACACTCGGACCTCGTAGGTTTGCTGGCCATCTACGACCAAAGTCCTAATCCCCCTAAGACCGCCGGCGGATTTCAGCACCCAGCCATTGGCGTAGGGTGGGGACAGAAGCAAAAACCCCAAGGAGGAAGCGCCCATGAACAGCTGGATCATTACCGGAGGGACCAAGGGACTGGGTCGAGCGCTGGCAGAGGAATTATTGGACTTCGGCCAGGGCGTCATTTTCTGTGCCCGGACCGCCCAAGACATCGCCCACACCGTAGACGCCCTGCAGGCGCGGGGCTCCATAGTAGGCGTAACCGGCACGATTGCCGATCCTTGGGTGGCACACCAGCTCGTCGCACAAGCCCGGGAGCGATTCGGCGGGGTCGATGGGATCATCGCCAATGCCAGTGTTTTAGACAGTCCGCCTCTGGCTCCGGTCTGCGAATTGGACCCCCTGGCCCTTCAAAGCGTCCTGTCGGTCAATCTTTTCGGGGCTTTGCACCTCATTCAGGCGGCTCATACCTGGCTGAAACAAAGCCGTCGTCCCACGATCCTGGCCCTGACTAGTGATGCCGCGCATAGCACCTATCCTGGATGGTCGGGCTACGGCCTTTCCAAAGCCGCACTCGAGGAGTTGGTCCTCACTTACGGAAAAGAAAATCCCGAAATCTCAACCTTGGTGATCGATCCCGGGGACATGGATACAGCGCTTCATCAAGAAGCCCTACCGCAAGAACCTCCACCCTCTCGCCACGCCGTAACGGTAGCAAAAGCCCTCAAAAACCTATGGCAGGAGCCGCGCCCGGCGAGCGGTCGCTACATTCTCACCGACGACCCCGAAGGTCTTCGCTTGCAGGAGGTGTCACTTCGTGTCAAAGCCGTGGCCGATTGATTTAGGTATTCCCGTCACTCCCGCCGTTAGACCGCCAGAGCAACGCGACCAGGTAAAGTTACTCGCCGTCGAGCGTCACGCAGGGCAATTCCAAGCCTCCGCTATGCAACACATTGCTGACTTCTTTCAGTCCGGCGATCTCTTAGTCGTGAACAACTCTTCCATGATTCCGGCTGCCCTCTTTGCCGAGATTGAAGGCTTGCGTCGACAGGTACATCTGGCCGCCCGCTTAGGCCCCCGTGAAGTATTGTTTGAGCTGCGCATGGAAAATGGTTCGGCTGACGGAAAGACGCTTCCCATTGGGGCGTCGGTTCAACTATTCGACCGTCATGGTCAGCGTGTCAGCGGCGGCATGGTTACCGCGCACTTTCACCCCGCGTCGCGCATCTGGCGGGCCGCAACCGATGACGACTGGTATGCCCTGGCTCCACGGATTGGCCAGCCCATTCGCTATGCGTATCTGGACCGACCATATCCCCTCGAATACTATCGTACGGTGTTTGGGACCGAGCCGGGATCGTCCGAAATGCCGTCCGCATCTCGCCCTTTCACTGACTCCATCGTCACCGCATTACGGGATAAAGGCGTAGAAATGGTTTCTCTGACGCTTCACACCACCGTCTCCAGCCACGAAATCGAGCCGGGCGAGGAGCCTCTGGTGATTCCTGAATGGTACCGCATCCCCCCGACCACCATCCAAGCACTAACCCGGGCCGAGCGCCAAGGACGGTCGATTATAGCGCTAGGCACCACCGTGGTAAGAGCTTTAGAAAGTTGGCGTGGTGGTTACCCTGAGCAAGGTTGGACCACCCACCTGGTCACACCCGAAACCCCTCCCCGGCTGGTTTCCGGCCTCATCACAGGACTTCACGACAGCTTTACCAGCCATCTTTGGTTACTCTATGGCTTTTTGGACCCAGGAGCGCTCCATCGGGCCTACCGCTTCGCGAAAGAGTCGGGGTTCTACTGGCACGAGTTTGGCGATTTGTCGATTATCCGCTGACCAATTGACCGTAGCCGTCGAATGCGCTTTGATCAAAGCATCAGGAGGGATCTATGGTCATGCCCCGAACCCCCGAGCATTTGCTCTCGGGCCCAGAAGAAGCCGCCCTATTAAAAGAGGTCGCCGAGGCGCTAAACGAAGCCAATGACATATCGGCGGCCATGGGCGCCATTTTACCGCGCTTAAGCCAAGTGCTGGGCCTCACTACCGCCTGGGCCTTTCGCTTTGACCCCCGACGCGCTACCTTTGTAGAAATGGGAGCCAGCGGTCTTCCCCCTGCATTAGCGGCCCGTGACGGCGAGGCGCTTAAGTCGAGTTGGTGTGAGTGCCAGGACCGATTGGTCACCGGCCGTCTCGACACGGCGGTGAACATTGTGCGCTGTAGTCGACTCCGCGCTGCCAAGGGGAGCAGACAAGGATTGAAGTTTCATGCCTCCATTCCGCTTCGCATGAACGATCAGCCGCTTGGCATTCTTAATGTGGCTGCAAGCGGTGCTCAAGTTTTTACGCCGCCAGCTCTCAATCTCCTACGGGTCATCGGCTACCAGGTGGCGGTAACCATGGATCGCGCCGCGCTCCTTTCGGATATGCGTCGTCACAATGAGAGGCTAGGAAAAATGACCAGCATAGCCCGCGAACTGACCGGGATTATGGATGAAGCGGTGTTGCTACGTCGGGCCATTCGTCTATTTAGCGATCGCCTTGGTTATGAAGGGACGGCCGTTTTGAGAGATTCTAAGCGCTTGGATGCAGTGGAAAACCTTGTCCTCGCGAACGAGCCCGAATATTCCTATCAGGATCGGGTATCGGCACCATTGGCCGAGGATCAACGCCACATTCTTACCGAGGCCCGCTCATACATGGAATCCCCGATTGCTTCATCGCCTTATGTGCTACGCATCGAGTCGCGAGCGCCGCGTGCCTTCACCTCAACCGATAAGGAGTTATTAACCGCCTTTACCTGGTACCTGTCCGCCTTGCTCGAACAGATTGATCTGTACCGCCAAGCGTTGGAGGCGGCTCGATGGCACGAGCGTCGGATGGTAGCTGCCGACCTCCATGACTCGGTTAGTCAGCACCTTTTTTCCGCGCAACTCTTAACGCGAGCCCTTAAAGCTCATTGGGGATGCGAGACCGACACCACCGTCCAAGAGATAGGTGAGCGTTTAACCGCGGTGATTGGACAAAGCCAGCGAGAAATGCGCGATTTGGTGCAAACCTTACGCTCCGACCATGAGGGCCTCGCCGATGAAGTCCGACGCCGTCTATGGCGCCTAAAAGCACTCCCCGGGGTCACGATCATTGAAAACATTCAAGAGGTGTCCTGCCGCTTGACGCCCAGGCTTAACGACGCCGTATTGCACATCCTTGACGAGGCCTTGCAGAACGGCCTAAAGCATGCCTACGGCGCGCCCATCACGGTTTGCCTTCAAAGGCGTAGCGACGACGTCCATCTGGAAGTTTTGGACAGCGGCCCGGGGTTCCCTGTCGACCGGATGCCCTCCGGGCATGGATTAGACACCATGCGCGAGCGGGCGATTAGCCATGGACTGGCTTTGACTATCGAGGGTAAGGCGGAGGTGGGTACAAAAATCTCGCTCATTATACCCTGCCCCAAGGAGGTCTCAACATGATTCGAGTCGGCATCGTCGATGACCATCCCGTGGTTCGCGAGGGACTACGCATGTTGCTTCGGGTCGTGCCCGACATCGACGTCACCCTCGAATGCGAGGACGGCCCCGGAGCCATCGAGGCGTTGAACCATGTCTTGTGCGATGTGTTATTGCTCGACTTAAAGCTTAAAGGAAACCTAGATGGGCTGGCCACCTTTGACGCAATCCAACAGCAATGGCCAGCGCTTCGGGTCATTATCCTCACATCCTACCGAGACCCTGACAGCCTGGCTTATGTTGAAGCACGGGGTGCTCATGGATATCTGGACAAAACAGTGGAACCCGATGACCTGCTTACGGCCATCCGCCAAGTCTCACGGGGACGCCGCATCTGGGATCGCAATCCGACCACAGCCGTCCTGCCTTCGCTGGCAGAACCCCTCACTGCCCGAGAGCAGGAGGTCCTCATGCTCTTAGCCCAAGGCTTATCTAACAAGGAAATTGGCGTTCGCCTCGGCATACGGGAAAAGACGGTTAAAGTTCATTTGAGCCACCTGTTTGCTAAGTTGGCCGTCTATGACCGCACACAAGCCGTCATTGTAGCCTATCGCCGCGGGCTAGTGCGCTTGACCACCTTCTGAGCCTCGACTCCATGGCAGACCCTGGTTTTCCCAAGAGAAGAGCCAGACCCCCATTCTCTCCGTCCTGGCCCGAGGGTATCGGTTCCTTCCGAGGCCCAAGAACTCAAGTCCATCTCCCTAGCGAAGTAGGTCCAAGCCCCATACCTTTCGAAGAACGGTCCTCGCGCTCACCTTATTCCCATCTTCGTCTTAAATTTAAACACTTCCTCCACCGCGCGGGCAGCTCCGCCTGCCCTTTGCAAGGATTTGCCAATCTCGCGACAGACGCCTCTCATCGCCGAATTGTTCATAATTCGGTCGACCTGGCCGCGAAACTCGGTCGGGGGCAACCGCCGGTAATCCAGCCTTACGCCGGCACCCATGTCAGCAATACGATCGCCTACGGCAAACTGATCGGCACCTTGGGGCAACACTACTAACGGCACCCCCTGGAGAAGTCCTTCGTTGACACTGTTCATCCCGCCATGCGTAATAAACAATTGGGCTTGACCAAGCACTTCAAGTTGAGGGACATAATTTCTGACCAAAAAGTTTTTCGGAATCATCCCCAGGTCTTCTACCACCGTCTTAACACCGACGGAGAGTAGGACCTGATAAGGACTGTCCCCCAGAGCTTCGAAGCACAACCGGTAAAAATCGGGCGCCTGATTGAACACCGTGCCAAGGGAAATGTAAATCAGGGGACTACTTAGAGTCTCCCACAATTCGACTGTCTGGGTAGTTGGCACCTTCCTCGTCGGTCCTACAAATTGGAAACCATCGTCACAGTGCTCGCCGTCTGGCTGAAAGTACTGGGACGTATAGACCAGTGCCAAAGGCTCCGGATTACAGTAGGCCTCGTATACCGAATCGACGGTGACAGCATAGCGTTGACTAACCGAATCCCGCACTGCGTGAAAGTCTTGGATAAGGCGCTCATATTCATCGTAGGATAAAGTTGCCGACAAATCCTTTAGCATGCGCTCGACATCCAACGCCGATCTCGCGAAGGTCGTGCACGATGCAATGGCGGGCAAATGCAACAATTGCGCCACTATCCGCCCGCAGCCCAACATGGTGTCGTGGATGACATAGTCAAACGGCTCTCCTTGAGTTTCTTCAAGAACCCTGGGGATGATCACATCGGCGGTACGCAAAAGCCCCGTCGCTACCCCTACGAAGTGACGGATGTCGCCAGACCGCATCACCTCTGAAAATCGAGCGCCGTCGAACGTACGGACATCTGCACCCGTTTCTTCTACGCGCTGTCGCATCGGTTCGGTGGTCAGGTACACGACCTCTTCACCTCGCCGAATAAGCTCTCGCACCACCTCAAGAGTGGGATTCACGTGGCCCTCGAGCCCGCCATTTAAAAACAGTATCCGTGCCATTCGCCTTCATCCTCGCCATCGTATTTGTCTTACCACATTCACCCACGTAAAGACCTGCTGCCGGTCCCCCCACGGGTGCTCGCGACGATTTTCGCCTGTCGTGTCCAAGCGGCGTAAGCCGTCGACTTCCTCCCACACGCTAGGCAGGAGCCGCGGTGGTCGGACCCCGTGACATCCGTACGAAGCGTACGTAATGTCAGTAACTTGGAGAGAGGGACCCTCCATCCGTCGGCGACTCGTGCATGTGGCGCTGTGCACCGAACGCTGGACCGACGCCGACGGCGTCGAACATCAAACGACCTGGGCATGGCTGTCGAGGCGTCGGCTGGATGCGGACAATGTGGTGGCGTGTCACCAGTTACCCATCGTTTGGTTACCACATGGAGGAACCGTGAGCCATTCACTCAAGCGGGCCGCGTCTTCGAATCCTTCAGAAGAGCCCGAAAAAGAATGACCGATTGCCGTCGATACTCGCCCATCTGGTGGCCATTGGATAACTAATCCAGAGATTCTCGTGGTGACGGACTGCCTGTTTTTGGCGGATGTTGAGGATTTTTCTCGGAAATAACTGGCGATCCGAAACCACGGAAAGCCTTGCAAAGTAAGGGATGGCGGGGATATGTGGGAATCGAACCCACCGCCGACTTCTAAAGCCGACCATTGGATTTAAAGACACAAGAGGCCCCGTGATTGCCGTCCATAGGATAGGCTGAAGTGCTTGATTGAAAAGCTTTGTCGCGATCGGCGCCGTCTACCGCGTCTCTATAAAATCCTCAGTTCCATCCGCTCTTGGTGACGGCATGGTGACGGATGGAACCGGAACCGCCTTAGTCGGATGCCGCAAAGCCAGCCAATGACTCACGTCCTTTCGTGCGCTATCTCCATCGGGTAACCCTCGCTTGAAGCAGCTGCCATCAGGGTGTGTCGTCTCCATCGCGGTTCGGGTTGGAGTGGTCGGTAGGATCCGGTGCCTCCGGTTCGCTCGACAATTCCTCAAACAGGACGAGGAGATACTCATGAATCCTCTGTTGAATGGCGGATTTCACGTGACCAACTCGTGAGAGGACCAAAGTCTGGTTTCCGGTAAACAGTTTTTCCGGCCGCACATACAAATCATGCGGCAACCTGTCCTCCGATTAGTCACCAAATTCGTGAACGGAAATGGCACGACGCCCAGGTCCACCTCTAAGTGTACTAACGCCCCCGAAACTTCATGATTAGCGTTGCGAAATGTTGGCGTCGGCATCGTTAATCCTGGTGCCTCCTCCCACGGCAACCCTCCATCGAACGAGGTCCTACGACGAGTGTCCTTCCGCGTCCGTGTCTGAGACTGACTCCGATGGGAACAGTTGCTGGATCGTCTGTATCGGGATCCAGAATCGGTCGCGGCTTAGGCGCACAAAGCCATACCGCGTGTAAAAGGCTTCTGCCGACGCCAGTGCATCGACAACGACGGCCACGGTGGCCACTTCCGAGGCGATGGCAGCCGCCCGTCGCAAGGCATCCATGAGAAGGAATTCGCCGATACGTTGACCGCGGAACACGGCGTCAACCGCCAAACGCCCCAAAAGCGTCGTTCCCACATCGGGATACGCGGCCAACTTGCGTCGATGTTCTGGTGGGATATCGTGCAGTTTGAGACTGAAAGATGACAGGGTGTAGTATCCCATGATGGTGTCGGGGTCCGACGGGGAAACCGCCACAAATACAGCAGCAGCCTTCCGCCGCACATCCTGCGTTGCCCGCTCTTTGAAGTACGTGCCGAGGTCGCCATCGACACACACGAACGCCGCGCGATGGTGATGGGATGCCAGAGGCTCCACACGAATCGACGGCATCTATTGTGAAGCCTCAATCTGGGTCCAATACCGTTTAGCGGCGGCCCGCAAAGCGTCGTTGGGAGCCCCGGGTTCCATGAGCCGGTCGACAAACGCGCGACTCTCCGCGGTGCTGAGCTCCATGGATCGATAGTTCGCCACCACTTCCCGTGCTCGCCGCGTAACCGTTTGTACCACAAAAGCCGACGTGCTAATTCCCGAAGCCGCGGCCGCCTCCTCCAACAACAGTTTCTGCTCATGCGACAGGCGCACGTCCAATCGCGTCTCCTTGCGCGCCGTGGTTTCCGCTGTATTCATCCGTCTCCCCCGCTTCCGCCTAACCTCTTTGATCTTAAATGTACGGTAATTGTCCATACACGTCAACCTCCTATCAACCTCATAGTATGGGCAATCCCTAGGAAAGTATTCTGCTGCTCAGGAGGCGGCGACCGACCTCCACCGCCATGACAACCAGGTCCAGCATCCATCAAAGGCAGTTCGAGTATGTGGTGGGCTCAATCCCTTCCCCGTCCAAATCATCAACGTCTCGGCTCGCGCACGTCGGCCGACTTTGACCTGCCCCCAAGCCAGTCGTCTACACTTGGCCGTATGGGCCGGATCTACATGCAGAGTCCACGGGCTTTGGACCTGTTCCTGGTTTCGTGCCTAAGCCGACGCCCCCGAATCCAGAAACCGTCCTGTCACCACCAGCTTAGGGTGCGACCAACTCCACCTTGATTCGGTCCGGGTCCTCAAAGTAGAGCGTATAATGGTCCGGTCCCCCGGCAAAAGGATGGCGATCCTCATAGAGAAGCCGAAGGCCGCGCGACCGAACCTGATCGGTCAACACATTGACCTGGCCTCGCGACTCAGCCCACAAGGCCACGTGGTTCAGGCCCACCCGGCCCCGGTGATATGGCACATCCGCATGCCAGTCCAGAGCCTGCACGAACACTAAGTAAGTATCATTCAATCGCCAGCTGCGTCCGGCGTCCCATTCTTGGAACGGGACATACCCGAGCTCCGTGAGAAACCATCCCCAGAATTCCGTAGAGCGTGCAAGGTTGGAGACATAAATTTCGACATGATGAAGACCTTTCAAGAAATTTGGCCTCCTATTCTCATGAATCCCTCCGGCAGAGCCGTCTCGCATGGACTGTACAGGAGAACCGGCAAGAGAGAGTACCCCAGGACCATTTGCACTCGTACAAGCCTTGCGGCGCTTTCGCCGCCGAATATCCGTCATTGCTGCCGTCAACCATTAACCCTTTTAGGTTCGGTTTTCCCGGTGACACGATCCGCTCGCACTAGCTGTGATTGGCTAATTCTAAAACTCTATGAAAAGTGAGGGAAACATAGCGGTGCCGCCATTTGTGCCCAGATTGACACCGAACCAGCGCTACTACGAATCCATCGTGCGCCCGATCATTGCCGACGCATTTCCGAGGCTTTTCTACGCCGCTGCTTTGATCGGATACGGATCGGATGTGCTCGGATACGACACGGAGCGGTCCACCGACCATGAGTGGGGGCAGCGTTTACTGATATTTTTAGACGAATCCGAGTTCCACGCCGTGAGCGCCGCCCTCGATGAGCAGTTACGCAAGCATTTGCCGCCCACGTTCATGGGATACTCCACCGCCTTTAGTCCCAAGGATCACCTTGGCGTACGGGGCTAGCCAGTAAGGCCGTGGCAGGAGACGTGGCGCACCACATCGACTTCTGGACCGTGCGGCAATTTTTTGCCGCAACGCTAGGCTGGGAACCGCCCTCACCGCTGTGCCCGGCCGATTGGTGGATTAGACACCCTCTTCGTGGCAGCCCCCGTATCCTGGCGCAGTGTCCTCCAACAATATGTGGGGCAACTCCGCCATCGCTATCCCGACAAGCAGGCGCTCATCGCATACGTTTACGTTGAGTCTGGGGTACCACAATTAGCGCGCATGTATCAACGCCGGGTCACCAGTTATCGATCGTTTGGTTACCACATTGAGAAATCGTGAGCCTTTCACCTGAAAGCGCGCCTCAAGCGGACCGTGTCTTCGAATCCTTCAGAAGAGCCCGACAAAGAATGGACGGACTACCGTCGATACTCGCCCATCTGGTGGCCATTGGATAACGAATCCAGAGATTCTCATGGTGACGGCTCGTGGTGACGGATTGCCTGTTTTTGGCACCTATGAGGGATTTCCCTCGGAAAGTTCCGAAAACCGGATATCCTTGCTACGTAATGGATGGCGGGGATATGTGGGAATCGAACCCACCGCCGACTTCTAAAGCCGGCCATTGGATTTGAAGACACAGGAGGACCCGTCATTACCATCTATGGAATAGGATGAAGTAATTGAAATACGGGGGTTTGGACGATTTGCGCTGTCTATCGCATCTCTGCAGAATCCCTATTTCCATCCGCTCTTGGTGACGGAATGGTGACGGGTATTGCTCTGGCTCTTCTCTGTCTCTCCCAGATACGAGGGCCACGTCCGGACCATGAAGTGTCATAGATCAAACAACCGCCGCAGTCCCTCTTCAGTCTTTTGCTGCAGCGTCTCTGGTAAAGTACCTAATTTTCGACGAATGATTCGCGAGCTCAAAGTCATCAGTCGGTGGAGGCGAATGGCGGACGCGACTCGTAGGCCCGTCTGCGCGAAATCCTCGTCGCTGGGCAAAATAACAATATCGGTAGGATCCAACTCTCCGGGAACTTGACTCGTAATAAAGGCCACAACCACATGGTCATGGCTACCCAACCGTTCTGTTAGGCAGAGGGCTGGACGGACCTTTGTCGCCGCCAGATCATCAAACGGGAAGGGGACGAGCACGATACTATTTTTCCAGTTCAACGGGTTCTCCATCGTCCATCGTGTATATATCTTCCGCCGGATTCGCGAGAAAATCAAAGATTGGATTCTTGGTTGCGGACTCCATCCACTCGGATTCCGCCATCTCATCGTCTGCACCACTAGGCAAAAAAATTACGAGTCGCACCCGTTGACCAACGGGGACCGGGATCGTCGTTTCGATATGCCGGGCATCAATGACTCGACCGGTGGTTTCGATGGCGCGCGTCTCCTTCATCACGATTCCGCTCCTTTTGAGGATCCGACCTAGGATTACCCCAAGTATATCATCTCGGTCTGGCCTAACGCGACATTCTTCACAATCAAGTGCTGACCCTCTCGGTCGCGAACGAACCGCCCCGACCCTCACGGCCTATTCGTGCTTGCAAGCTCATCTGCCTGGATCGAGTCCCCTTCTGACTCCCGAAGGCATCTCTTGCGAGGATACCTAGACAAAACAAGGGGCTTTACGCCCTGTTTTGGTCATGTACCCAATACTCCTGTTAATTCAGGTACCCCGATTGACCTACCGCGCGACCTAACGGCAAAAGGGACTCCAACTGCCGTTATCCCGTTCTGTGCAGAACGACTACTCTGAACGGGCCTTATAGCGTGCGCATTCTAAACGTGATGGTAGGAGAGAACGATATATTGCCCAATCTTGACGATCAGATACCCGTGCGCATCAGGACCGCGCCTCCGCATCTATCGTTTTATGGGGGTCACCACAATCAGATTCGTGTTCCGCCAGAAACCTAAGTCCCAAGAGATTGCCCTTGGTATGGCTTGTCTTCACCCCATAGCCGACAATTCGTGGGTATCCGAAATTCATGAACGGGAACGGCACGACCACATCTCCCGCTACAAACCTTTCCATGCCTCATCCTCGTCTGAGGTCAGCCACGCGACCGCCAGTGTCGCTTCGGAGAGCCTGGCCGTGTCCGGCACGACATGCCGCAAGAGAAGGGATTGCACGAAGTCGGCGACCGCCTCCACCAAGTCGTCGGGGAGGTCCTGGAGGACCAACCACGGGACTTCGCAAGTCTTTGACTTTGACGATGTCATCAACGCGCCCCCTTGGGTTTTAGGTCTAAAAACCCACTTCCCGTCGCGGGCTCCGCACCAAGTAGAACCATTCCACGTTCAAGCGCTCACCGCCGGACGACGCCACGCCGGGAAGGCCTCCGACCTTGACGGAAGACAGGTGTCCTGCCTTCCAAATCACGGTCTCAGGTATCGCGCCCGGGTAAACTTGGGCACGGGCTTCACGCCACAGAACAACGCGGCAGTCGACGCAAAAACTCATGGGGCATACGCCCACCTCCTCGAATCTATGCTGGCACCGACTCGTGAGAAAAGTCAATCGGGGCAATCCATGCCCGTCGTGTCCTATGGGACGGGTTCTAGGATGCGGACCGAGCGTAGCTGATAACCGGCTTATACTTAACGATACGAATAATGTTATCCGGCCCTTTAGTGCACCAGGGACTACCTGCTCCCGATCAATCATCCAATCCGGATTTGCCTACATGACGACAGCCCCGCGGCGGGCAACGCTCACTCCCAAAATTTCAACGGCCGTAGTTCGAGAGCTACCGAGAAGTCGCGGTCTTATCAACCGAGAATGCCAATCTTGTTCACAAACTCCTTGGGAGTGAGCACGTGAATTCGCTGGTCGCGGAGGTAGGCCTGCACCTCCTCCGCCTCCCACAAATCCGCATCCCCACTGACCAACAACTGGGCCTGGCCCCTTTCCGCCGTCTCGATCACCACATTGTCATCGGGATCCCGGCATACACAGACCGTGTGATGGATAGGGACAAAGACGGCATGTCTCCTCAGAAGTTCCTGTAGGGCCTGAACGTCTTCAGCCGTCACGCCGTATTTCCGCACGATCTTGGGCCGTCGGAGAACTTCCACCAGCTCTTCCAACAGGGGCTCACTGGTGACAACGGTAAACCGCAAATCTCGATAGGCGTCCAGCACTCGCGCCGGCATTCCGTTCCGGTTAATCAATCCCGAAATCCAGACGTTGGTATCAATGACCGCGTTCATCGTCGTCGGGTTCTCACGTCGTGTCTCGCCTCGCGGATGTCGCGCTCAATTTCGTCGGGATCGATGGCGGGAGACACGCGGCTACGCACCCGCTCGATGAGGGCCGTCATATCGCTTTGCCACATCACATCGTTTTCTAATCGACTGCGCAAGAACTGGTCCACCGCTTGCCGAACAAAATCGGCCACCGGCTTATTCTCTTCGGCAGCCAGATGTTTGAGGAGTCGTAACTGGTCCTCGTCCAGATAAATGTTGGTCCGCTGCATGCCATCCTCCTTGCTATGTGGGCCATAGTGCCAACGACTCATGGCTCTCCCATCAGTCTATGTATTCATTATACATCGTGATGTATGTCCGCATACTTCGAACCTGTGAAATACACCCGAGAAGTTTGCCACGACTCGCTCATTGACGCATCAGAATTCTTGGTAGCAAATCTGGAATTTCTTGCCGTTACAATCGCTCGGAGCGTCTCTACTGTCACTGGAATTTGCTGCGGTCTTTCGGCTCCGCACTCTCTTGGTGACGGCTCGTGGTGACGGGCGGAATAAACTGGCGATTTTTGGGTATTTTGAAGGTAAAAGAAAATGGCCTCCGATCCTCGGAAGCCTTTCGGGGATTAGCTTTGGCGGGAGTATGTGGGAATCGAACCCGCCGTCGACCTCTGAGGCCGACCATTGGATTTGAAGTCCAAGAAGTCGCCGTTTTTTGGGTCATAAAGTGTCTCAATCTGTGACTCTCAATGGTCCCGAAAACCGCTGTTCATGCTGGTTTCCAGTTTATCAGTGTCATGGAATGTCAGGTCTCGTCGTAGCAAGTTCGGAGGCGTTTTGGGAGTCTTCTGCGGCCCATCTGCGGCCCGTTTCCAAAAACGTGGCGTCCATCTGCTCGGCGGCGTCGTGCTGCATGTTCCGCAAAACATGCCCGTAAATCTGCAACGTAATCGAAATGCTCGCGTGACCCAACCGCTCGGACACGACTTTTACCGGGACGCCCGCGATCAACCAGGCGGTGGCCATGGCATGGCGCAGATCATGCAAACGTATAGTCCTTCCCATGCCAGCCCGGTCTCGAAGCCGCCGCCAGAGCGCACTGACATTGGTGGGCCAGAACATGTTGCCCCGCTCACTCGGAAAAACCCACCCCTCCCGATTCCACTCCGATCCAAAGAACTCGCGTTCCAACTGTTGGCGCTCACGATGTTCGTCCAAGATATTCAGCAAGTATGGCGAGAGGGCAATGGTTCGGCGGCCCTTGGCCGTTTTGGTGTCGTGGACCGTCAGTAGCATGTTGAATTCAGCCGCCGTCCGCTGAATTAGGGCGGTACGCTGACCACGGTCGATGTCCGTCCATTTCAAGGCAATGGCTTCGCCCCGCCGACATCCAGTCAACGCGACAAACCACCAGAGTCCCTTCAATCGATCCGTCTCGGCGGCGGCCAGTAAATCTTGCGATTCCTCGACGGTCGGTGGCACAAATTCGGGGGACACCACACGAGGCGGTTTCACGCGGTCGGTGGGATTAAAGGGGATCAACCCCGAGTTTACTGCCTCATCGAGCGCACTATGCGCGACGACATGCGTATGGTGAACCGTACTGGTGGCTTTGCCAGCTTTGAGCATGTCCGCATACAACCCCCGGAAGTCTCCCGGCGTTAGGGATTTGAGGGGCCTTGAGCCCATCGTCGCCAACAACGGCGCCGCATACCGCTGATAGGTCAACAGGGTCGTATCCCGAACCCGTCCAGCCGCCGTGGTATCAAGCCATTTCTTAAAGAACGAAGCAAACGTCTCGGCGCTCGGCGGCTTCCGGTTGGGATCTTCTCGGTACTTGGCCGCTTCGGTTTCGGCCCACTGTTTCGCTTCGCGTTTGGTGTCGAAGGTCTGGGTCAGTTCGTGCCGCTTCCCTGTGTCGGAGTCGTAGCGCACCACCCGGCCTTTCCAACGGCCCGAGGGCAGGCGTCGGGGTTCGACAGCGTAGGGGTCTTTCACACGGTTGGGCATGGGGTTCTCATCACCATACCAAGGGTTCGCGATGGGCGGGGGGAAGTCCTGCTTTTTTGTGATCACAAAATGGTCCCTAACCCCCGCCCGGCGCGGTCGCTGCGCAGCGCGTCGGCGCCCAAGCGGATCCAAATGGGCACGCCCCGCTTGGGCGGAAGCCGTTGCGGGGCGAACCAGTCATTGGGCTAACGCTGCAACCAGCGTGAGAGTCCGATGTCCCCGAGTCCCCGTTAACCTCCCGATTGGATCGGAGAACCCGCAGCCGCTTGGGCTTGCGCCGCCCACGAGAAGCCATCCTGAACGAGGTAGTTCTCGATGGCTAATGTGGGGGCACCGGCTATGGCCTGGACAGTCACACCCTGTGGGATGCTCACGGTGTTATTGATCCATGTCGGGATGATGCCGAGTTTTTGGGGGTATGAGGATTTTGTGATGGATCAACGGGTTTTGCGCTTGAATGCCATCAGAACGGTTCGATGTTGATTGGACCCACTTTTCTAGATGCGGCAAACCGATCAGAACGGGTGGGTCCGAAGGCATCTCTTACTGTACTAACGCCCCCGAAACTCCCTGATCAGCCTCATGAAAAGTTGCGCCGTGAAACAAAATTCCCTGCAAGAAAGACCGCGGCTCCGTCCTTGGTTTTTTCCTGATGGCCGGCCCCCATCCAAGTTGCCGCTTTTAACTGCGCGAAGATATGTGTGGTTAATCGTGTTGTTAATACACGTTCCTTGTGTAATAATACGTATCAAGCAGTGTAGCTAATCCATACTATGGAGAAACGGAGGTAGGAAGTGAGGTGCCCACGATGACAACCACACGGTCAGATGTCCTGAAATTCGTGAAAGATCATGTGCTGAACATCTCAGACTTAACTCGAACGAGTAAGCTCGCCGAGATTCTGGAATTGTACGCGGACAAAACGAATGATGAATTGTTCGTCGTTCAAAATACCCGAAACAAAAATGGCCGGGCCGTGATTGCCAACCTGGAGTTTTTCGAGGAATTGTTGAACTATAAAGAGGCCGTGGACGAGGCCATCGACCAGACGATGGACCAGATAGCGCTGGAGCGCAAAGACGAACCGGCCGACATTTCCTTGGCCCAGGTGATTGCCGAACTCGGTTTGGACGCGAACCGGATCGCTCACTTAAGCGACGTCGTTGAGGACGAGTGATGCCGAGCGTCGAAGACACCGTGAACGCCATCCTGGCGTCATTGAACGTCGAGATACGCTTTAGTCAACAAGCCCTAGCGGACTTAACCGGATACAAAAAGGAACAGCAGGAGACAATCCTCGCCCTGATTCTGGCCCGGGCGAAGAACGGCCCCCTCATCAGACCCAACGGCATTGGCGAGCCGTTACATGGTGAGTTACACGGGTTCACGAAAATCAAACCCAAACACTTGGGTCTTCGGGTGATCTATCGCCCCATACAGAAGACCCAAATCATCATGGAAATTATCGCCATTGGCCCAAGAGACCACGATAAAGTCTATGCCATCGCGGCCAAACGCTTAACCGGTTTTCGTCGCGAAATGTCTGAACGTAACCAGACCGGCAGCACTCACAACAATATCTAAACTCGTTTGGTGTGGGACCCAACGTGAGCTGGATACATGTACCGCTCCGGGACTGTTACTCTGAATCCCCTTAGGGGCACTAACTCCCCCAATAGCAGACCATTAGCCATGTAAAGGACCATTTCGCCAATAATAATATTGGGAAGCACTTCACTTAATAGGTCGGGCCATAAACAGAGCGGTTTCCGTCGCCGCATCCGTACCCTGATAGAGCGTAGCGTCGACCCCACAAATCTGAAATCCAAGCGCACGATAGGCCGCAATGGCTGCAACATTCACAGTGGTGACCTCTAACCAAACAAGTTCGGCTCCCAATTGCTGCCCAGCCTCCGCAGCATGGCGGAGTAGATTTCGGGCGATGCCCTGCCGCCGAAAGGCGGAATCCACGTAGAGGTACCCAACGATGCATCGGTTGTTCCAACCTTCCACACGGACAGCCACGAAACCGACGATCCGTCCGGTCGTCTCAGCCACCCATCCCTGATCCCATAGACGGTCCGGACTCGCCACTCGGACAGGTCGTAGGTTTTCGTGAACGGTGGCGCTTGCTCAAGACGCCAGGCAATACCGTGATCCGCCACCGATACCGCATAGACGCTGTTGCCTTCGAACGAGGTGTTCGGTTGGTCGAGCATTGCTCCATCAGCAGGCAGACGCAGCGGTCGATAAGAATACCCGGTCACCCTGTCGCCCTCCATTCCCAGGTGCTTCCTGTCTCACCTCGCCGAGACTCCATGACGGTTAATACTCGTTATCCTAA
>JAJZZI010000211.1 GCA_021797635.1 Bacillota bacterium
GTAGGGCGTCCTCGAAATGCATCACGGGAATTTGTGCCGGCACGGTGGGCCACCGCGCATCGTCCGAAGCCACCACCAAAGGTTGAGCCTCTGCCAACATCTTCGCCAGGACGTCGCGCAACAGATCCATGATATCCTTATGACTCTCTATAAAGCCCATCTCGGCATCCAAAGACGTGTATTGGCTAAGGTGACGTCCCGTATCGTGAGGCTCGGCTCGGAATACCGGGCCGACCTCAAACACACGTCCAAACACTCCTACCAGTGTTTGCTTATATAACTGCGGGCTTTGGGCCAGATAGGCGTCGGTGTCAAAATAGCGCAAGCGAAACACATCGGCACCGCTCTCCGAGGCCGTGGCAACAATCTTTGGAGTGTGCACCTCCGTAAACTGCTCCCCAATGAGTGCATGACGAAATCCCTGAACCAGCGCAGCCTGGACCTGGAAAATTCGCCGGATGTCGAGATGGCGAAGGCTTAGCGCCGCCTCGTTTAAGCGGAGGTCTAAACCGACTGGCAAATCCCTGCCACCTACGTGGAACGGAAGGGGTGACTCAGGAGTTGCGAAGACGTGAATGACCGGTCTGTGTAACTCAACGCCGCCGGGGGCCCGTGCTTCGGGAATTGCGAGGCCGGAGACTTTTACGACGGTTTCAGGCATTAAAGGCGGAAGAGGCGGATCTGTCGGACGGTGTAGGATTTGGACGACGCCCCGCCCATCGCGGATCACGACGAAAGTCATCGCACCGAGGCGGCGAATGCGATGCACCCATCCGGCCACGGTAACCAGGTGGCCAAGATGATGCGCAAGCGAGTCTGTAGGAAGGTAATGAGCCATGAGCAATCCCTCCATCATGGTAGGCCTTGTGCGGACGGGGCCATTCCCGTGGTGCCACCGCACTTTACGATGCGCATGGAGGACACGCATCGCCTCGTAGGCCGTTAACGGGGCCAGCGGCAGCCGTACTTAAGTTCGGGAACTGCACTTCGGAGGGCCGTTCGCCGGGCGTAAATTCGGGCCTTACTTTCACCCCTAAGGCTCGCTGTACCGAATCGCCGGGTACTCAACTCCATCATCGCGTTGAGCTATTATAGCGAGCACACCAATTACCGTCAATGCAAGGGTCTCGTCGTAGGCGTGGGACTGTGGAAGACTTACCCTTGATGTCGAGCATGTCCATGTCCCCCTGGTGCGCCACGCCGAATCTCTAGAGAGGTATGTCTTAGTATTTCGGGTACCTTTGGTGGTAATCGGGACTTTTGGCTGTAGCACGCACGGCGGTCGACGACTGGTAAGGTTTAGCGCATAATAAATGGCTAAAGGGAGGAGGGCGGAGGATGGAAGAGAGTGCTCTGGTGATTCCAGTCAGCTTGCCGTGCCCGTTGGACCGAATTCGCCAACAGTTCGATCCTCTAGCCAAGGCCTTGCCCGCCCATGTAAGCTTGCTGATACCCTTCGCACCTCGATTAGAAGGGACCAGCTGGGAGGATCGGTTGCAGCAGGTCCTGGAGTCGTTTTGCCGTTTTACGTTGACCTGCAATCAAGTAGGGTCCTTTCATGGCCCTCTCCTTGACACTTTGTATCTTTCCATTGCAGACAACCCGACCCTGGCCAGTCTAATGGATCTGGTATACATGGAGTTTCCTGAGTACCCACCTTACGGAGGAAAACATCCTGAAATTATTCCGCACGTCACCGTAGCTCGTGTCTGTCGTGAAGATGCTGGCCGGGTGCGATGGCTGGTCGAGCGCGCCCTTTTGGGGCTAGGCGGGGTGTTAGCCTTGCCCGCTGAAGCCGCTTCGTGGATTAGCTATGATCCACAGTTGGGCTGGACCTCCAAGTCGTACCCGTTTTCCGTGAAGCTGGGTGAAGGGCGGTGATGGAACCGCTTGGCGCCGAATTCTTCTTGAAGTCTACTCATCTTTTGGCTCGGGATCTGTTGGGAAAGGTGTTGGTGCAAGGAGATGTCGGTGGCCGCGTGATCGAGGTCGAAGCCTATCAAGGCCCATCGGACCGCGCGGCGCATAGTTATGGGGGAAGACGAACACGGCGGACGGAGGTGATGTTCGGCCCGCCAGGAACGGCGTACGTTTACTTAATTTACGGCATGTACACCTGCCTGAACGTCGTCAGCGCCGAAGCGGGATCACCAGAAGCCGTTCTGATACGCGCCTTGGAACCCATCTTTGGCGTCGAAAAGATGGCCTCCCGGCGCTTGGCTAAGGGGCCATTGGCCAGCGGACCTGGTCGTCTGACTCAAGCCCTTGGCATTACGCTTTCGTTTAACCGTCACCGCCTGTGGTGCCCGCCCCTATATCTCGCGGATGATGGGTATGTGCTCGAGGCTTCCCGTGTGGCGCAAGGTCCGCGCATCGGCGTTGCATACGCCAAAGAGGCGGCTGGCTTTCCTTGGCGCTATTGGATTCAAAGCCATCCCCTGGTATCTAAGGGGTAAACGACGGGGCTACGGGTTAGCCACCAATATGGGACATTTCCACCTTAGGTCGCGCCGTCAAGGTTGCGCGCTCGACGGAATACTGGTCGCGACGCATCGACCAAGCGCTTTGCCATAACGAGCGAAGTTCTGGGTCGCTTGCACCCTGACGCAAGGGAGTAAGCAAGTCTAATCCGCCTTCCGCAAAGAGGCACAGATAGAGCCTACCCTCAGCGGACAGTCGGGCTCGGCTGCAACTATGGCAAAATGGAGCACTTACCGACGCGATGATGCCAATTTCACCCTGGCCATCCTGGTAGCGAAAGCGACGGGCCACCTCGCCCACCCGGGTGGGCTCGACGGCGGTAAGGGGCCAGCGCTCATTGATGGTGTTGAAGATCTCCCCTGCGGGAACGACTTCAGCCCGGTTCCAATGATTGGTATTGCCTACGTCCATAAATTCGATAAAGCGGAGAATCTGTTGGGTATGGCGAAATGCTTCCGCCATCGGGAGAATCTGGTCGGCATTGACGCTTCGTCGGACCACCATGTTAATTTTCACGGGGGTCAGTTGGGCTGCTTGTGCATGATCGATGGCCCGGAGCACGTCTTTGACGGAAAACCCGACGTCGTTTATCTGACCGAAGACTCCGTCGTCCAAGGCGTCCAAGCTCACCGTGATGCGGGTCAATCCCGCTGCCTTCAATTGCCGAGCCATGGCTTGGCTTAAACGCGAACCATTGGTGGTCATGGTTAGTTCGTCAATGCCCTCAATCTGGCTTAGATGCTTGACCAGATCGCTCACGTCGTGCCGCAGCAGGGGCTCTCCCCCGGTAAGCCGAATTTTGTTGGCGCCAAGCGAGGCGGCAACTTCCGCCAGGCGACGAATTTCGT
>JAJZZI010000227.1 GCA_021797635.1 Bacillota bacterium
GTATTGGTCTCCAAGTATTTTTAATCGGGGTGGGGAGGGATCTCATGATTGCCATCGGACTCGTGGCCGGCTCTGGTACGCGCGCGCGCCCACTTACACTAAAAACTTCAAATTACCTGCGTTCTAAGGCAGCCATCCGATTCTTAGGGCGGCCCATCATCGAATGGCAAATCGAAGCGATGAAAGCCGACGGCATTACCGACTTTGTCATGGTCGCCCGAGGGCGGGAGAATCGCTTTCAAGTAAAAACGTTAATTGGCTATGGGGAACATCAAGGCGTCTCGGTCCGCTACTCGCCCCCCATCTTAGATCATTTGGATCGCGGATCAGCTGACGCTACCATCCGTTCTACCGAGTACTTTGACTTGCAGGGCGAACTCTTTATTTTTCCCGTCGATAGCCTTATCGATGTGGATATGACGACCTTGGCTCAGGTGCATCGGCACCGCCGGGCCGCTATGACCATCGTCACCACGGAAGTACCCGCGGCAAAAGCGGCTAATACGTATGGGGTGTTAATCTTGGACGACGAGGGCCAAGTCCTGGAATTTTTGGAGAAGCCCTCGCCTAAGACGCTTCAGGATCGTTTGGGCCCGGATTGGGCCACCTGTCGGGTAGCCACCAACGCGGGCTTCTATCTCACCAATGCCGAAGTGCTGCGCGAGCAGGCCCTTCATATGGAAATTGCCCACATGCGTACCCGACAGTTGGATTTCGGTCACGATCTATTGCCCTGGCTGGTCACCCAAGATGTTCCCGTGTATACCTTCCCGGCTCGCTGGGTGGGGGACTTAGGTAGCCTGCCGCAATACCTGGACAGCATGGTCGACTTGCTTTCCGGCGAAGCCAGTCCCCCAGGATTTGATCTCGGTCCCGATCGCCATTTTCCCTCCCGTCACTTTGGCGATCCGCGGCCCTTCGGCCATGCTGAGTGGACCGCCGTGCGTTTGGGTCGCTACGTGCATATCGGACCGGACTGTCACTTTCGAAACGTCTCCATTGGAGACGAGTGCCTCATCGGGCGCGGGGTGACCCTGGAAAATGCCCACCTCGACGATGGCGTCATTATCGGCGACGGAGCCGTCATTCGCTCTAGTGTGGTGGGACTAATGGCCCATATTCACTCCTCGCTGGATCACCGCACCCATATCGAAGCGGTCTCCGGCATCGGTGATGAAGCGGTAATCGAACCGGGATCTTATCTAGAAAATGTTTTAGTCTATCCACGCACCACCGTCGAACCCAATCTTCATCTGATCGGACCCGCCGTGATTCAAGTCTCCTATACCTCACTTCGGGCATTAGATCGGCGCATTCAGTCCCAAGCTCGCCTGATCGGCCGAGCGCTGAAAGGAGGCGGGCCGCTTCATGTCCAAACTCGGATCCACAAGATACGTTCTGCTAGCCTTTGAAGGCCCAGACTTGTATAGTCGCGTCGGAGGCTTGGCCACCCGGGTTAACGGCCTAGCCAAAGCCTTGGCGGAACGGGGCTACGACACAAGCTTAGATTTTATCGGCGATCCCAGCGCCCCACCCGAAGAAACTTGGCAGGGCGTGAAGTTGCATCGCCTGTTGCAACCCATATCTGAGCGCCATCCCCATCATGCCTATGACGGCGAAGAGGAGAAGGTGCGGGCCCTAGAAGTCACGTGGCCTGAGCACATCCTGCAAGAGTTCTTAATCCCGGCTAAACGAGACGGCACCCATGTGGTCATCTTAGCCGAAGATTGGCAAACCGTGCCCGCCATTATTGCCCTGTCCGATTTAGCCTGGAGTCACGGACTTCGCGACTGCATGACGTTGTTGTGGAATGCCAACAATCCCTTCGGGTTTGAGCGCATCGACTGGGCTCGGCTAAGTTTTGTCGCCAATCTGACCACCGTCAGCCGCTGGATGAAGCATGTCATGTGGCCGCTCGGGGTCAACCCCGTGGTCATCCCCAACGGCCTCGCCGATGAAGCCTTCCGGGCACCTTCGCCCCGGCGCAGCGTGGCGTTGAAAAAAGCCATGGCGTGTGACCTGCTCTTAGTCAAAGTCGGGCGCTACGATGCGGACAAACGGTGGGAGATGGCCATCCGCGCATTGGCTGCGGCCAAAGCCCAAGGCCTTAACGCGCGGCTCATCGCGCGGGGAGGCCATGAAGCCTACGGCCAGAGTCTTCGCCACCTGGCCTCGGATTTGGGCTTGAGCTGGGTTCAAGTCAACTATGATGCCAACTGGCCCGAAAGTCTCGAAGGTCTCGACCAGGCCATCGTTGAAGTGGAAAACTTCTTGCCCGCCGAGGAGGTGCAACTGCTCTATCAGACGGCCGACGCCGTCCTGGCCAATTCCGGCCGTGAACCCTTTGGTCTGGTCGGGCTAGAAGTCATGGCCGCGGGGGGGCTTGCCGTCATCGGCACCACCGGAGAGGATTATGGCCGGGCATACGGCAACGCCATCGTAGCAGAAACGGACGACCCCAAGGAGATTATCCACCACCTCAGCGCCGTTGCTCATACCGGATATCAGGAACGCATCCGCCGCGAAGGCCAGCGGACCGCGGAAAACTATCGGTGGTCGGCTCTGATGGCCCTCTTTGAGTCCTATATGGACTACTTCGAACGGGGGCCGCGCTAACGTCAATGCAGGCCTTAGGTGAAATTTTCGCCTAAGGCCACCCCCATTGGCTGAGCGTAAGTTCAATCAGATCGCCAAAGCCCTGCGCAGGATCCATGCGGGTGGTATCGACGACCACGACTTTACCCAACTTGGTGGGGATAAACATCTCCTCCGTCAGGAGCGTCTTCTCGAATTCCAACAAATTTTCTTGGTCCTGATGGCCTGGGTGGCGACTGCCATCGTAACTGCGCTGACGAAAACGATGCGCCAACACCCGACGGTCAGCGGTCAGGTGGACCACCAGCGACTGGTAGCCAAAAGCGGCGATGAGGGGCTCTAGTCGGCTCTCAAAGTTGAAAGACAGCTTCGATTCCAAAATGTAGGGGGTCTTAGTCTGCATCAACTTTTGGGCCATCATCAGCAACAGATCATAGCTCGCTCCTCCGATTTTTTGCGAAAACGCTCGATCAGACCAGCCGAGCGCATCAAATAGTCGTTCTTTAAACTCGTCTTTGCTGAGCACGGGCCAGGGATAGGCTTGGCCAAGCCCGGCTAACAGCGTTGATTTTCCACTCCCCGAAGGCCCGGAGATAATGAGGACTTTCATGGTCCCAAGCCGCCTTTCTGCATGCCCTCCAT
>JAJZZI010000114.1 GCA_021797635.1 Bacillota bacterium
TTTTCCCCATGATCGCAGGAAATCCTTGGAAAGTCCAGCTCGGATTTGGCCGATAATACCGTATCCACCAATATGCCAAACATGATGAATACCGCCAATATTGCCAATATTGGCGGTATTGGCAATTGTATTCCATGACAACGGACTTACGTCGTCCTGTACTAGGTGACCTGCTTTTTGGAAAACAGCAGCAAAATTCATGGGGATTATTGGAATGAATGGCGTAGCCGGTTGCTTTCTTTTCGTAAGTCCGGTGGAGGCTGTGCCCTGTTACCTGACCTATCCTGCGATGCATGTTCCGGTTTGCGTGGTAAGTTGGACCGAAATGCGCAGTAAATCGTCTGTAGAGGGCCGCCAGCACCAAATCGAGAGTCGCCCGGAAAGGCCGTGGCCGATGCCGTTGGCTTCGGCCGAACTTACGACATAAGAAAAAGGACGGCCCCATTTGTCTGCGGGCCGTCCTTTGCTTTCCGCGATAGTTCTTGAATTAGTGTGTTGGCACTAATGCTAATTGTGTAGTGGTCTCATGGTAAACGACCGCAGATGATTGGAATCAGCTGATGGCACGGGGAGTCATCCCCGACTCCATTGAAGAGGAAGAACTGGCTGTCCGATGTTGCCGACGATCAACGGATGTCGTACAATTGTCAGCAGAAGGGAAGGCAAAAACGTGGACCTTGTCATTGATGCGTCCGCCGTCATTGCGGTAGTAGCCAACGAACCGGAGAAAGCCGCTCTGATTGAACAGACGCATGGCGCTATCCTACATGCCCCTGCCTCATTGGCTTGGGAGATCGGCAATGCGTTGTCGGCCATGCTCAAACGTCAACGCATCACCATCGACCAAGCGACCGCCGTATTCCGTTCCTATTCGCAGATACCGATCCGGCTGCTCGACGTGGATGTTTTCCGTGCGCTGGCGCATGCCGCGCAGTTGGGAATCTATGCATATGATGCCTACATGATTCAGGCAGCGGAAGATCAGGACTGTCCACTTCTGACCTTGGACGGCGGACTCATTCAGGCCGCAAAAGCGGTTGGGGTCAGAGTGATGGGAGTTGCAACATGAAGGTCTACACCTATTCAGAAGCCCGGCAGCATCTTGCCGAAGTGCTGGAGCAAGCACGGCGAGACGGCGGGGTTTGGATTCGCCGCCGGGGCGGACAGATGTTTGTTCTGAAGCCCGACTCTTTGACGCCCTCGCCGCTTGATATCAAAGGGGTTGACCTGGGCATCACGACCGAGGAAATCGTTGACTGCGTGCGGGAGAGTCGTGAGCCGGTAGCCAGCCGACGCGTCTAACGTCACAGGCCAAAAGGGTGCGGGCGTCTTTGCGACTTACACTAAATCTTGTCGTTCCATACCTTACAACGGCATCCGCGTCTGTTTGGGTTGTTGAGGCATTCAGAAGCGGATCGCAAGTGGCTAGCTGAGATTGTAGGGCAATTGGAAACCAGCGATACCCCCAACGGCGGAAGACCAAGGCAATAGTACATGACCGTCAGTCGGTGATGATACACCGCATAGCATCGCGAAAGCCGACGCGCTTTAACCGCGGTAACCCAGCCAATCAGCGTTCGTCGTCGCTCGGATCGAATCGTATCCAATTCCAGATGATCCCTAACGCGGCCGTGTATCCGCCCGCCCGTTGTCTGAGCACGGTGAGGGACGGAGCATGCTGATCCTGAGCCCAGTTGACATAGGCAGCGCTAGGAGCTTGTCCATAAATCCCCATAAGCACGTGCAAAACTACAATATATTCCACAGTTTCTGGAAACGGTACCATATATTGTGGATACGGTTGGCATGATTCGAATTAATGGACATGCTCCTAGACGATAGCACGAGGTAGCGGATCCCTCCCCTTGACATGCGATCGGTTCCGTGTACTCTGAGATCCAAAGGGTCGGCCAGCTAATGATCCTCAACACCCTGGGGGAAGAAATCGCCTCGGAAATGTGCGGAAAAAGAGTATCACGGGCGCGGACGTGCCCGGCGCCAGCTCTATTTGGAAGAATTCACCTACCGCTTTAATCGCCGGCATCTGGGGACGCGGATTGCCGATCGCCTGCTCTTGGCCTGCCAGGCCAGCCGGCCGCATCCGAACGCGACCTAACGCGGGCGACGGTACCCTAGGTTTACGCTTCCCAAGACGACGAAGTCCCCTCCCAGCTCCAACGGATCCGTGGGGTCAGGCATGTGGCGCCCACGCAGCGTATCAAGTACACCCCAGGTCGCCGTCGTGTCACTAGGTGACACATTTCCACGAAAACGCCAGCGAAATTGCTGCCACTTTCTTGTCCGAGATCTAGGCCTGCAATCCTACCCGGCGCTTTCGTTTAGCGGGTGGTGGAGGCTGTGCCCTGTAACCTGACTTATCTAGGGATGTAGATTCACGATAGGGGTCCATTTTCGGGGCCACCGGGGGTTTGCGCTGTCTACAGAAACCTCAACTCCCGAACACTGTCGTGGTCAAACTTGCACAAAATCACTTGACCATTCATCATCTGGAGGTCTTTCAGTTGCCCATCTCCTGGACCCATGTCTGAATTAGCCGTACCAATCACATACACCGGTTCTCCAGCCGTTGTCTCCGCATAAAAATCCACTAACCCAAAGGCCGGAAAGGTCACAAGATTCCTGTAGCCCATACGCAACGCATAGTCCTGCACAGCCGGTTCCCAGTCCTGGGGAATCATCCGACCGACATCACCCCTTGGCTCCAGATGTGCCACATAAATAGTCTGCAGAGGACGGATTTGAATGGCTCTTTCGCGCTCCAAGCGCTCGGTCCGGACCCGTCGTCGGGATTCCAACTCACGCAATCTTACCGTGGTTTGATTGATGAGCGCGCTGTTGCGATGGTCACGGTTGGTCTGTTGATAGCGCGTCAGCCGTTCTAACAACCGCTGATACTGTCCGTCAAACGCCCGTCGCAAGAACTGCGCCTTCTTGTCCACCATGGCCTCTCGAGTCTGTCGCATCCGATTCATCTCACCCACGGCTGTTGTCAAGGCCTGTCGCTCAAAATCATGGGTGTCGAATCCCTCATCCATGGTTCCGACATACCGTAATGCCTCACTAAACCACCAATACGGGTCGAGGCGGATCCATTCACCGGTCGCTCGACGAGCCCAATGCACGGTCAAAGCATAAATTTCTTGTCCATTGCCATCGCCGATGGAGACCTGAAAACCCACCACGTTCAGCGGCTCCGGGGTGCCATAGGAGATCGTCAGAGAGGGCACCGAACCCACGACCGCATTCCGAATAGCCAATTGCTCCGCGACCTGGTAAAGGGGACTATCGCGGTCAATGTCCGTTCGTCCCCAATCCCTTGTGCCAGCTTCCAAGTCCTGTGTGTTGAGCCACTCACGCTGTGCCCGAGGCACCCGCCCCCACCCCCATCGTCCATCGGCCTCGGACAATGAAATCCCGTGCGTCGTGAAGACGCCTTGGGTGAACTCCCGATAAACTCTGTTCGGCAGGTGACTGGCGCTTAACCGGTATTGCTCTGTCCTCACCTGCGGCAAGTCGAGCGTACCACTGTCTAGTCGCTCTTGTTCGGCTAAATCCAATAAGCGTCGGTGTTCCTCGGATAAGGTACGGTCTAATCCCGCCACAATCTCGTCCAACGATTGTCGTCCCATAATACAGTCTTCCATGATGGCAGCCAATGACCCCAAGCGCCCTTCCAAGATATCTCCGAGGAAATTGTAGACCAATTCCGTGCCCAGATCCTCGGCCATCTGGTCCATCTTCCGCAGGAGGTGTTGCATCACATCGCCTTCGCGCGTGTTGGCCCCGACCATGTTGAACACTAGCACTTCGCGCGTCTGACCGATACGGTGGATGCGCCCCATCCGTTGTTCGAGCCGATTGGGATTCCACGGAATGTCGTAATTAATCATCTGCCGGCAAAACTGTAGGTTGATCGATTCCCCACCGGCATCGGTCGCGAGCATGACCTTCGCGTGATCCCGAAAGGATTCCACTTGCTGTCGACGTTGGTCCATCGATTGCTCGCCGACAATCGTCGCGATGGCATCGGCCCCAATGCGCTCCGCGAGTCGACGCCCTAGATACCGCAGGGTATCGCGCGCCTCCGTAAAGATTAACAGTTTTTCTCCCCGGGCCAGCAACCCCGCTTCCCCGAACAGCGTCGCTTCCAGTTCCTGATATTTCCGTTCTGTTCCGCGATTGTGCACATCGGTTGCCAGCGAGATCAACCGGTCCAACTGAAACAGTTCATCTTGCAGTGCGTCGGTATCAATCTCCGCAATCGCGCCCACGATGTCATCATCGTCAAGGCGCTCATCGTTTTCATCCATATTGTCCGAGTTGTCCAGGGACGCGCACTGCGCTTGCCAACGGCTGCGTTCCTCCAGGGTCTGACGGAGTAGCGCCCCTAAGCGTTCACGGCGCCGCATAAGGGACAACGTAATCGCCTCAAGCGACGAACTTAACCGGCGTTGGAGCAGCATCATGGCAAAGGCCGTCCCCCCGTTATTCTTCTTCTGCGCCTGATTGAAGTGCTCTTGGACATAGCGGGTCACCGCTTCGTACAACCCGAGCTCTTCGGGGGTCAAGTCAAACGCGATGGTCTTGGTCGTGCGTGGTGGAAAGATGGGCGTCCCATCAAAATTCACCATCGACTCCTTCAGGCGACGAATGATATAGGGATTCGCACGTTCGCGCATCACCTGTTGGGGATCCACCTCCTGAAAGACATCCGGATCGACCAAACGCATCAAATGGCGGAAATTTTCCGGGTCGCCTTTGTGTGGTGTGGCGGTTAATAAAAGGCACTGGGGGGCCTCGGGCAAGAGCGCCTCGCCCAGGCGATAGAGTTGGGTGCGGGCGACCTTTTGAATCTTTTTCCCTTGGGTATAGGCGGCCATTTTGTGCGCTTCATCCACAATCACCAAGTCCCATTCGGCCTGCGTAACTAAGGCTTTGACCTCGGGACGCGCGACCCAGTAGATCGACGCGAGACACCGTGGCGTCTCATTAAACGGGTTGCCATGGCCCTCCCAACTACTCCGATTCATGATCCGGAAGGATTCCCCGAACTTCTCTTGCAGTTCGTCCTGCCACTGGGTCAGCACCAATGGGGGCACTAAAATCAGAATGCGGTCGGCCAATCCCCGAACGCGGAGTTCGCGAATCAGCATCCCCGACATAATGGTTTTCCCGGCCCCCGGATCGTCGGCCAGGAGAAACCGAACCAACGGAGACTGCAACATCCGTCCGTATACGGCTTCGACCTGATGCGGCAACGGCAGAACCTGACGATTCCCCTGCGACCGTGCGCTCGAAAACCGACGGTCGACCGCAAGAATGGTCCCCTGCACTGTCTGAACCAGGCGATCAACATGGAGAGGTTCAGCCGTCATTCGGCCCCCTCCCTGCAAACGGCGCACGGTCGCCAATTGGTAGGTATCCAAGACGGATTCAAAGTAAGTGCGCGATGTCCGCCCGAGTGCCTCTACCACGTAATACGTCTCGTCCATGGCCTCGCAGCGTTTGATTTCGACGGGCTCGGGCCAAAAGTTCCCTTCCACCCATTCCCCCACGGTTAACATGACGACTCTCCTTTACGAGTCCGCAAATATACGCAGTTCCACCGGAACGGAAAGATAGAGGCTGGACGATCCTTCGGTGACGTCGTTCAGGCGCAGTTCCCCCCAAGTCCCTGACGGATAGGCAGCCTCATGAATGGCCAGGGACACCTCATAGTACCGATCCGACACATCCCCTGCGGCATCACACACGAGGGTAGGGGCATTGGAGATACGCTCGCCGTTCCAATATAACGCCACCTGAATTATCCTTCGTGGTCTTTGTGGCGAAACACGTTGCTTTTGAAACAGTTTGACGCGAAACGCATAGGTGGTGGCCATCCGCTCTTCCGTCACGACCTCAATGTCCACCGGGCCACTGGCCAGTGCCACTCGCGATCGCAGGGGTCGGTACTCGATTACCGGTATTACGGCCTCTTGGGGCATGGGCCCTCCGTGAACAAACCGCGTCCCTCCTCCGGCTCCTCCAAAGCGGCTCAGTCCCTGGGGCGTTACGGCTTCCCATCCCGCCAATCCCAGATACGACAGGTCCCACTGGTTTGTTCCCGATGGGGCCTTTAGATCGCGTCCGAGCTTAAATCGGTGGTTCCCGTCCACCACCATGCCCTCCACGGGTTCAACCTTATTCCAGGCGGACACTGCATGCGCATGGAAGAGAAATCCATGGTCCGCGGTAATCAAAACCCGAGCAGCCTGATACGACCGGGTCAACTTCTCCACAGCGGCTTCCAATTGCTGCAATGCCGATTCTACGCCTTCAAACGTGCGCGCCTCGGTGGCCGCTTTGTCACCCATGGCATCGATCACGTTATGGTAAAGATAGAGCACCCGTAGACCGCGGACGCGGTCCAACCCGTCTTTGACTGGCATCGCCATGAGGTCATCCACATTCATCGCATCAAACGCGGGATGGTACGTCTTCAAGATCACCGACCGCTGATCGAGCCCTTGGCTACTGCGTTGATCCCGTAAGACCACGCCTTGGTCAGTCATTCCAAGCGTTCGTCCGGGTAGAAGACTCGCCATCCCTAACTGCGTGTAGGTCGGCAAAGCCGCCTGCATCGGGGTGATCTTGACACTTTTGGCACCTCCGCGGCGCACGAGTCGCTCTTGCAACTCGGCCCCAGCCTCGTAACGCAGCGCATCGGAGATGATCACAAAAATGCGCTCAGAGGACTTGGCCACCGTCTGGGCCAAGAAACGCTCGTAAAAGGCCGTCTGAGCCACCACGTCATCGGAAAACCATCCAGGCGTCCAGGTGCTCTCCGCCCACTCGGCCACATCCGGCAAAAAGTGATGGGTATACCAATTATCGAGTCGCACCCAAGCCGGTTCTAACCACTCTGGATTCTGCAAGGCCTGTACCGCGGCCGCAAGCTTTCGGTACGCCCCATCGACCCGGTAGAGCGACTCAGCATACAGGCGAACCATAGAGGACACCCCCGTCGGCCGCTGTGTGGGCCATACCCGCCGGATCCCCTCCAGCCGCCATGCCGCCTCCACGGCTTGATAGGCGCGCTCCCAATCCCCAAACCAGGGCCGCATTCGGCGGCCGTCCAAAATTGCGAACCACGCTTCCGGTTGATCCACGCCACGCACGATAGCGCTAACCGCTCGCTCGAGTAGGATGTGATCAATCCAGGGAGCGGTATCGCACGGGGAAATATCCTCATCACGCAGGGCATCCAATACCTCGTTATCCCGGCCCCAATCTATCAGCCACGAACGCATGGCGGTACGCAGATCGGCGCGGCTAAGCCAATCATCCATCAGCATCCGGCACGCATGCGGCTTGGATACCTGCGGAACCGAGAATTGCTTATGCAAGCCCGGAACTTGTAGATGCAAATGATTGACGACCAGCACCTCGCGAAGCATTGAGAGCTGGTTGACCCTTTCGGGGATTCCCCAGGATTGTTGCACCCATCGCCAAAAAGGCTCGGCCCCAAAAAACTTGCTGGTAGCCTCCCACACCGATCCGTCATCTTGCCACAACAAGACCCCTAACACCGGGGAGGCTTGGAGCACGGATTGGCCCGTTAACACCGCCAACATCCCTAACTGCAGGTCTTGGACCGTGGGGTTTTCTGGCAAAAGCCGTTCCAGACGATGCATTCGCTCTTGGTTGCGAAAAAAGCGGGCGTGCTGCTCGAGCTCGGATCGCGGCACCTGCTGCAAATGAAGCTGTGTCCGCACCAGCCCGATCGCATCCGCCTCAAATACCTGGCCATAAAGTTCCATGTCCAGAAGCCAATTGTCCTCGGGCGCAGGCTGGGCAAACGGCGCGTAAACCACATAGGAGCTTCCGGGATCGACGACCTCTAACTGGTATTTGGTCTGCAGCACAGTATTCGGGCTCAGTTCCCAGAGTTTGACGTTCACCGCCCTCAACGCGTCCTCAAGGGCACTCCGGTCTCGGTCCCCTTCAGGGTCATACCAAAACACCACGCGGCGCCATTCCGAGGCGGGTCTCAATTGGTTGATTAGTAGGGTTAGCTCATCCATAAATGTTCCTCACTTGATCGGCGCCAGAGCCGTCTGCAACCGGGCGTAGTTGATCTTGACTCCGTCATCGAGATCGAGGGTCATCTGTTGATTAGCCAAATCCGCCAGCACCTGATCATAACGCACACACTCCTCTTGTCGGGACCGCAAGACATCGAGGCGGGCCTCTATCATTTGCCGTTCCACGCGGCTGAGATTCAGGGCCGCCCGCCGTCCTTCTAATTGATGCATTTCCTCGGCCACGCGCCGTTGCAGGGGCTGCAGATATTCGAGACGCACGCGGGCGATGGTATCGGGATGATAGCGGTGGAGATAGAGGAGGGCGCGAAATCCTTTTTGCGGACCGGAATCAAAGAGCCAGTAAATGGGCCGCTTACTGTAAACCTTACAATGGTCCTTAAAAAACTCCTGCATGAAATAGCGTCGGAGTCGGGTGACGGCATCATCTTCCGTCCGTCGATCCACCCTCTCTGCCAACCATTGCATGTTTTCCTCCAGCATATCCGGTCCATACAGCACCGTCAGAAATGCTGCCAGACGGCTAATCACATCCGACTCGAAATACCGATCATCGGTGAAGAGCACCACCCCATCCACCACTGGTTCAAAGGTCTGGTACCGGGTCTGATCCCAGGCCCCCCCAGCATAGGCGAGTCCGTCGTCATCAAGGCTATAGCGCCCCATCAGGCAACCGACGAAATAGGACAAGAAAGACTTGGCATCGCGCATCTCGTCCGCTCGGCGCAGGGTGATATCGCCGTCCGGCACATCGGGCGTCAGTTCATCTTCTAAGCCATAGTGATTAATGAACATCCGGTTTAATTCGTCTTCGTTGGCTTGCATCTGCCGGAACCGCTGGTCCCCATGGTCGGCCCAAGCAGAGTATGCCGAGGAAATGGTAGAAATCCCTGAGGCGTATTTCACTAAGGGATGGCAACTAAAACTCCATGAGGTCTCGAAATCGTCCCAGTCTTCTTGCGCACTCGAAATATTATCAGAAACTAATGACTGCATACGCTCCATTTCGCCACTTAATGCTAGTGGAAGGTCAACCATGTTGCCAACTTGAAAGTGCAACGTAGGATTCAGATACTTGGTTAGCGTACTAGCAACCTTTGTGCTAAGAAACGCCAAAATAAATAACTGATTTTTAGGTGAACAAAAAATTGAAGAACCCGAGTTATCAAATATAAAGCCCTTGGGAGAGAAACGCACGCCAAATTTACCCGAGCTTACATCAGTCCAAGTGATAGATTCAGCAAAAAAATACGCTTTGTTGCGAATTGTCCCTGCTCCAGAGGTTTTAATCCGATATCCATCATTCTGCCAGTCGACAACCCAAAACTGATTACCGTACCATTTTCTGAAATCACCACCTTTATTATAAGGAAACCACCTTTGCCCACCGTGAACAGCCTCGGTACTCGTTCGGACCCCAAATCCTATGTTGGAATATTCAACTTCAAACCATGCACGCAGGAACACGTCATTATTACCTGTATCGATCCCTTTGGCAACTTTGGCCATTTCACCCAACTTAGCATTTCCAGCGAAAATCCTTCGAATTCTTTCTGTCGCCCAATAGGCGATAGGAGACCCGGGGATAGCGCTGAATTGGTCCTGACTTACGTAAAATTTGTCGGCACTGTCTTGTACAAGGCGGCGTTCCTTTTCATCACTGGGAAGATATTCGGTAAGTCGAACGTACGTTGTGGCATAATCCGCGATAGAAGACGCACGCATAACAAAGGTAGTGGTCTGAACAACCCAGCCTTGCAACTCTTCAAAGGCACGTGGTCCCAAATGGAGCATAGAAACAGTAGTAGTGTGTTTTAAGAGGTACTTTCGTAGTGCGTCATACGTGCTCAAAAACATCCATGATTGTTGATTGATGGTTGCCATATACGACGCTGGCTTCGTCATGTCAATGCAACGCAACATGAATGCAGCGAACAAATCGGCCTTGCCTTCTGAATAGTATTCTTTCAGGTAGCGGCCCATCACTGGATTCATTCCCCGAGCTCCCATGTACGGAGGGTTAGTTACCACGACATCAAACTGTTGCGTTAACAGCTCTGTCTGTCGAATAAGATGGTCCAGCAATGCCAATTCGTCCTGGCTTCCATGGTCTAAGAGCGAGCCCATGCCACTCGCCGTAATCTTGTCTAGCGCGACTCGAATGGCTTCGCCGTCAATGACCGAAGGCCGAATTAGGGATCCGAGAGTTTGCGCATTCACAAAGCCGTCGAGCCACGCCTTGAGTCGTCCCTGAGGGATTGCGGTATGGGCCGCTAACAGCTCCGACAATGCGTCGCGGTCGGCCGTGTGTGTTTCCTTAATCGTTACCACACGGGGAACCGGCGGATTCGCTAAAATGCGTGGGGAATAGGCACACGCTTTCATTAAGAGGGCGAACCCAGCTAATTGTGCAGCCCGCCCGTCGAGCTCCAGGCCATAGAGATTATTTTCTAAAATCAATCGGGGGATATCGGGGCTCGGATAGCCTGCGTCTTCATAGATTTCATAAAGAAGCTCAAACGCATACACGAGAATATGCCCGGACCCACAGGCCGGATCCATAATCGTTATCTCTTCCGGTTGTCGGTCAGGCCCCACCAAGGAGGAAAGCGTCTGATGAACTGCTGGTGGCTGCTCCGCCTCGTCAAGGAAATACCGCCATGGACTTTTCGGGGTGTATTCCGGGTGTGATTCCTTCCACAAACGCCCTACCGAATTTTCCACCATGTACCGCACGATCCATTCCGGAGTGAATAGTTGGGTCGCGGCAGGAATGTCCTCGGAACTGATTTTTTTTCCTGCTTGTAGACCCTTGAATACCTGATCTTTCTGATCCGCAATGTAATACTGATAGAGCCAGCCAATCACTTCGACTTCCTGGAAGTCGTCTTCTGAGACGTCGCGTACCAACCGACTTATGACGGAATCGGTATGCAGCAGGTGATTGGGCAAGAGCAATTCCGTGTAGTCGTTAAGCTTCTCGAACAAAAATGGCATGCTCTTATGCAACTGGTTGCACTGCTCGATGAGCAAGTGGCGAAACACCTGGTCCCGCTTCCCAGTTCGCATGGCATCCTCCAGCCTCGGTACGTCGACGGACCATGGCAGGTCGGCATAGTGCAAGAGAATGTCTGGGTCGACTTGGCCGGGCGTGCGACTGGATAGCACGCGGATATGAGTCGGCAGATAGTCATGGAGTTCCATATAGCGAATCGCCACAAACCGGTTAAACCAGGTGTATGCCACTTCCTCCACGAGCGCGGTGAATCCATGACGATACCAGGCCTGACTGAGGGACTCCATGGCATCGCGCCACGCCATGGGGAATTGCGTCGATCCAATCGTCAAATAATCCCCATGGGTTGAATAAGTAATCGGGTGATCTGCCGTCATACCTAACCGTTCGGCCTCGACGGCCACCTGTTCCATCAGTTGCCGCCGAGCCCCTGTGGCAAATGTCTTTAATGCCGCTTTGTTCACGAGTTCAATCCTCCGCGGCATCGATCACGATGATGCCCTCTGACTGCAAAATTTCTAAACATTGGGCTTGGACTTCCTCCAAGTAGATCGTCAATTCCCTGGGCGAGCTAATCCTCCTTGGCGTTCCGCGCGTCGTTCGTTGCAACACCTGTCTTAGCGATACGACCCGCGGCTCCTCGCTGTGGTCCCGTACTATTGCCTGCAACGCACGATGCACATCCTCTAATCGCTGTCGTACTAATGATAGATTGGCCAGCACCAATGAGAGGCTGGTTGCCTCCCGATACGCTTTTACCGCATCAGTAACGGCGACCACCATGCCCTCGATGTTCTCGGGCAACGCGGCTTGCTCGCTCCGAATGCGCGTGATCTCCGCGATCACCCGATCCATCTCCTTGGCATGCTGCTCCTTTTCTTCGGCCACGGCGTCATCGAGCGCGGTGGCTAAATCCCGGCACAACTTGGGCAAGGAGGGAATTTGTCTGTACGGTTCTTCCGCGTGCAAGATGGCTTTAATACTTTGATGTAGCGACTGCACGGAAGCATACTGCGTCGCCAATCCGATATCCTGAGACACCCCCGTTACGCATGCCACAGCCTCGTCGAAGCGCTGACGGGGTGTCTTCAAATAGAATGCACTGAGTTGCTCGACACGGTCCAGTGCATCGGGCCACAGCGTTTGATGGTCCATAAACGCATGGACGAGGTCCTGCCCCCCGCGTCCGATGGGTATGGCCGCCAAGTCCACCGCTAACATCGCAATGATGGACCCGCCGGGATAAGGGTACGTCGGGTTTTCTGTCTTCTGAACGGCTTTCACCTCGCGCAGGGGTGTCAGCAACTTGGCCTCCAGTTGGTCGTGGATGGTCTTGGCTACGCCCTCATAGCTATCTTCCAGATCCCCCGAATACCCAAAGTGTTCGCGCAGAATCTGCGCTACGCGGGTTCGCTCCGATGCAGGCATCGCCACAATGAGGTCAACCACCATTTTCGGCTGATCGGCTGCTCGCAACAACCGATCCGCCAATTGCGGGTTATCGGCTGTGAGGGGTTCGTTATTATAACTGAGCCGAATGCGTTGCATCCCCAACAAAACCGCCACCAAGCCCGCAATGTCGACATCCGCCCATCCATACGGGCGGCGACTAAATATCTCTCGCAAGTCTTTCATACTCACCCGGGCGAAGAGCTCCTGTTGTTGTTCGAGATACCGAATCATGGCATCCAGCGCCAAGTCATTAAATCCGACCGTCGACGCTGGCTTCCCCGTCTTGGCCCAGGAAGTCATTTGGGAGGCCGCCTGTTTCGGATCCAGTGGTGCCGTAATATAATCCAACTGCGGATAGGTGTTTTGAATCAGTTTATCCAAGGCCTCACCGAGTTGCGCGGTGAAGTTACCCGCCCCCCGAAAGTTTTGGCCCATCACATAGAACGTCACGTCGTCCAAGGCTGTACACAATTCGGATTCCGCTTGACCAATAAATGTCGGTGCCTCCAACTGTTTTTGCTGCAAAATCCGTAGGCGATTGGCGTCCTTGGTCGTGGCGAGGGCATTCCGCGTATAGCGCTCAATCTGTTTGGCCCGTGTGAGGTTCTCCCCATAGGCGCCCGGCGGAATAAGTCCATAGAGTGTGCCGGGGTTTTCCAGGGCGAGAAACTTCAAGCGCTGCGCAGTACTTGAGGTATTGATGAAGAAGTGAACCGTCAGGTCCGCACCCGACGCGCCATAAGTGCGGCCTTCAAAGCGACGTGCATAAGCAAAGTCTCGGTTACCACGCCGATGCTTATCTTGACCATCGAGAATCTTATGGAACAAGAGCGCTCCCAGTTGTTGCTCCAACTCCCCCGCCTCTAAGTGGGTATGCAGAATTTCTCGGTTGACCTCCTGCTCCTCATCGCTGAGAAACGTGTAGGTCAAGTCCGCGTTTTGCTGGATCAATTGCTCGCGTGTCAACCGGTTCAGGGATTCCTGAACCTCGCGGGACAACCCAGCCTTGACGGTATCGACCTGGTCGATGAGCAACGTGGTCACGTTGTCGACTGTGCCGGGCATTGGCGGGATATGTTTAATTAAGTAGAGAACCTTCAAGACGGCGACATCGCGGGAGGTGATTGTCTCGTGTTGTAAAGCCGCGCGCCGAATGGTGTTTTTGATGGACGAATCCAAAAAGCTCTCAATGGTTTCATAAAAGGCGGACATCGGCACCAGGCGCCCCATGGGTCCATCGCCGAGCGCATCGACGGCCTCTTGAAACGCGTTCAACAACGACCGCTCCCCATGAGCGAGATGTTTCCCGGCCTCGCCTTGAACCCGCACTTTTTCAAACACATCTTGCAGGAGATCAAACTGATACGGCACACAGGGATAACTGGCAACAAATTCTTCTTGCGTGCGATATCCCGAACGATATCCCGGCGTATCCGTGCCAAATGTCAGGATGTTCCGTAAGGACTGCTCCCCCTGATCATATTGGCTGGCAAGGGCTTGCACTGCCCATTGTTGTTTGGCGAGCAATCGCTCTTTAATGACTTCATCCGTGTTAATACTGGAAAGGTTAATACGGGTCGCAAAGCGCCCTTGAATTTTTGAAAAATCTTCCGCCATCACTTTGGTCACCGAATCAATTTGCTCTTGCGAGGTGACCATCACCCACACTTGACCGCGGGTTTCTCTGCCAATATCCTCCACGACGGTTTGCAGATTGAGCATGAGTCGAGAGTCTCCGGCAATGTACTGGCCCACCTCGTCGATGAGAAACACCAGACGAAAGTGCGGGCCTTGGTCCCGGCAATAGTCGGCTACAAGACCCGCAAAGCGCTCGGAGGACATTTCAAATCCATTTTGGGTTGAGCGCAGCAAGAAGTCGGCATCATCACGCCCCATACCAATCGATTCCGCCGCCGTCAGAAAAGGCCCGCGATTCATCGGCAAAAACTCGCGAGTGCTCTGCCAGGATTTCCCTTTGACGCGCTCAAAAGCCTGACAGAAGGCCTCATACTTGCCTGCCGTCGCCATCTGGCGTTCGATTTCGGCAATCCAAAGCTCTGAGGAATATCCCAAATGCCGATTGAACACTTTTAACAACACATCAACAATCGCTTGGCCACGGTTGCCGCCGGTATTGCTTTCCGAGTCGATATTGAAGAGCAGGGGAATCGTCGTTGATTGGCCAACGTCGTCTAACAGCGATGATAAGGACGTTCCGACATTCTTTTCACGAAGGTAATCAACCGCGGTCCGCGCACGTACCACGCGATTAGCGAGGATACAGGATATGATCTTGAGAAAATGCGACTTCCCTGAGCCAAAAAATCCTGACACCCAGACGCCCATGTTATTCGTCGGGTTATGCAGACTCCTGAGATAATTTTTTAGGACGAGTTCCAGTGCTTCCGCGATTTCCGGCGTGACCACGTATTCCGTCAGTTCCTCGTACACCGAGTCGTCATCGACTTGTCCCGCCTGCACCACACCGTTAATATTCCGATGAATATCCTTTTGAAAAAGACTTCGGATGGTATCCGCCACGCTCTCTTACTCCTTCCCCACCACGGGTTCCACGCGTAATGCACGATAGTAATTGTCATCGGTCTTTAAACCAAACAAGCTCATTTGGGTCCCGGTATAGCGCCCTGGGAAAAATAGGACGACCGGGGTTTCCGTAAACCGTGCATGCAGACGGTTTAAAAGGCTGTGCGACCGTATCAGGGGGTAGGCCGTCCCCACGCCGTGCAATAACACCGCTTGGGAATTCGCTGACTTGCGCCGGATTGACTCCGCGAGGCGCTCCGTTTCCAGGACAGGTCGCATGGCCTCCAGAAGTGCCGAACTGCCTTCGGCGCGCTCCATGTCCCACAAGGTCTCGAGGCCGACCTCTTCGGCAAAAATGTCCAATATGGCGGCGTAGAGATTAATCACGGCAATCCGTACCGGGGAGTGTGCCGTGAGATATTGGATAAAGGATCGGACCCGGAGTTCCTCAGCCGGCTCGTAATCCACGATATAAAAGGCCAATTCGTTGCCCAAGCCCCGACGTTCCAGAAACTCAGAGGTCTGCATCAATTGCGTCAAATACTTTAGCCGTTCCGTTAGGTTATACATTATCCGCCTCTCGTGCATTCAACGTGATGGTTAAAAAATCCTGATACCGATTCGTCTGGGTAACCTGGGCCTTGAGACGGGGGCTCAGGGAAATTGGTGCGATTTCCCACCGACCTGGTTCCACTCGTCGCAGCAATTGGCACTCACCTAAGAACGCCGTTAACACTTGGTACACATTCCGTATCGTTTTGGGGGACCACCCAGCGACCACCTCGCTTTGCTCGGCTTTGCGCGCGATAAATGCCAGAAAGTCGGCTCTCGATACCGTAGGCCTTAATTCCTGCCACCGATGATGCACCTCTTCGACAACAAATTCATACGCGATTCGATAGCTCCGGGTAAACCCATACAGCAACAACGCATTTTGGTCCGAAAGACCGGCGTCCAAATAGGCGTGCCGAAGGGGTTCATCGAGAACCTCGACCCGCCGTCGTATCTGTTGCAAGTACGTGGTTGTGGTCCGCAAACTCCGAGTCTGGAACAGATTATGGTCAATAACCTGGCGGCGCACTGCTTGCCAATCCGATGTCTCCTGTATCAATGACAGTGCCACTCGCATTTCATGGCGCAACGTCCGTTCAGATGTGAGACTGCCCGAATAGTGCATCGCTCCCTCTATCAACCCCTTCATTCATTTCTCTTCGCGAGTATCGTCACGAAGTCCTTCCCGATTCGACATAACCAAATTCTAGCAGGTCATGCCTGCCTTGTCGTGAACAAGTTCGTCTTGAATTCCGAGAAGCTACATGGACTTCGATGGTCGAGACCGCGGAGGACGGCATTCCGCTCGTGATCAAGCCGATCTAGCAAGGTCCGCCACAAAACGTTCGCACACACCGTCTGTTGCGGCGACAAGGGGCCGCCCGTAACCGGTGAGTCGTGGTGGTTCCATGTCGCCCCTACGCCACTCCTCACTCGGTTATTGGCTCATGCCCACCGCGTCCGTGAGGAGATAATCAGTGCGACCCGCACGCGTTTCATGACGGGAGCCACCTGATCGGCGACCTCACGCAGCGCGCATCACGGGGCCGGAACTCAAGACGAGTTTCCACTCACTGCGGAACCCCCTTCCCAATCCGTCTGAAGGAAATCAGCTGACAGCAGTGCACGTACGCGATGCGAGCGAGGAGTTCCGGTCCATATTGGACCAACGTTGACCCCGCGCGGAAAGGCGGCCATATTCCGATGCCCACAGTCGCTGCAAGCCAACAATTTGAGGGCTCGACGGACGCAACACACGTGAGAAGCGGGTGGAACTTGCTATCAATTTACAGTGCATCTTGGTTTTTGTCCGAAAGTCTTTTTCCGCACATTTCAGAGACCATTGCTTCCCCCATCCGAAGGATCAGTTCGAGAATTCAGATGGCGGTGTAGACGGACGAGGGCACGTCAAGCAGGGTGAGCACCGGCTGGTGGAGCGAACTGAGTTCAGGAGGAAAGCTTTGCACGAGGGTTTCGCCGTAAAAGAGGCGGTGCCGGGCCAGATCATCAAAGATGGTCAGCACCCGGGTAGCCGTCGGCGCGGCACATCCCCGGTCTTCAGGGTATAGAGAGAGTTCGGCCAGGTGTTCCCGGGCCATCGCCTGCCGGATTTCCCGCTCGATGAGGGCCCGGATCAACAACGCCAGAAACTCGAGACACCACAGCCCCTTGATGCGTGCGTTGTCTTTCAGCAATACCGGGGTAACCGCCATCGGCCCTTTGAGTTCTTCGTGGCGCTGTTCCAATTGGGGTTGGTACTTATACGCGGTGAGGAGTTCCGCGGGCGTCAGCGCGCGATCATTCGTGATCAACGGGAAGCACCCGTCGGCCGCTGCTTCCGCTTGGACCGCGGTGGCGTCAATCTCATAGTCTAGGTGGATGCGCGGACGGGTGATCCGTCGAGCATTAGCGCCAACATAAGAAGTCCTTCGCCTGAACTTGGCCATCTCTGTTTCGTATTTCGTCCGGAGTCCTGGATACGACCGGTTCTAACTCGCGATGGGGTACCCTCACCCCAAAATTAAGGCTTGACAGAGCAAAGCCCGCCTCGCGAGAGACGGGCTATAATGCTCGGTGAGGGATGCCCCTCGGGCGCCTCCTAGAAAGGAGGTGAGGGGCCATGCATCTTACGATCACAATCGAGCTAAGCTCGCGAGCAGTCGTATTGTTGATCGTTGGGCATGTACTCCGGCGCTTGCGCCGGTAGGCCCTCACCAGTCGCCCCGAGCTGACTCTCGGGGCGACTCTTGGTTACACTATACGATCCAGGCGGAATGTATGCAACTCGCCGCGGCCTCTCATGGGGGATCGCCGGGGAACACTTGCCTACGCCTCAATTGGTCGCCTCGATTCGCGCCGTTCGGCCCTAGAAACCGGCGCGCCAGCCGTCGAATGCCGCCGCTTCGGGAGGCATGTCGCCTTGTGGTGTCGCGTCAGCTGGAAAGGGCGGGGCGTACGAGTCCGCACTATGGCCATCTGAACAAGGTGGCAGGCCAAATCTACCCTGGTTGCGCCGGTGACTACCAGACGGACCGGGACGGGATCGGTGCGGTGAATATCCTCAACCAGGGGATGCCGTCGGGGGAAATGCGCCCCGGGAGCTGTTCGTGTCCAACGGATCATGTATCGGTGTCCCCTTCTCCGCCAAGGAGCGGTAAGGCGCGGTTCGGGTGAACCCCGGGAAATGGCTGGCGGAAGAAGTGGGGGCGAATTACCAGGACCACACTCGCGATGCAGCCATGGTGGCCCCCCCGAATCGCCGCCATTTAGGGCAGGAAGGTCGTGCGGGCGCAGCCCACAGAGGATGCCGAACACCCAGCCCGACGGGCTGGACAGGTCAGTACGACGACACCGTGCTCCATGTTGTGTAAGGATACATCTAAGGCGCGACCGTGATTCTAAAGAAACCATCGGGATCGGTGGGGCGAATGGAAGATTGCGTACGACCACACTGCACGGATTGGACGTGGGTCGGAACATTGCTTTGGATAATCATGCCGATTCCGATATGGTTTCGAGATCCTCCGATCGGCCACCCATCGGAACGGAGTCCCCCCGGACCTGGCTCAACTCTCCGGAATCTCGGGCGGAAAGTGGATGACGGTACCCGGATGTTTTCGGGGCGATGGGTCATGCGTGGCCCAGAGGAATTGGTCTGGAGAGCGGCCGGATGCGATTGTTCATCGCTCGGCTTGCCAAAAGATAGGGATAATGATTAGGGCTAAAGCCAGGGGTTTTACGGCGCATTGGATAAATTCCCGGTCTGCCAACTGAAACGTTTGGGAGTGTTCTAGCGTTTATAGAGTGAGAGCGCTATGCACGCCGACCATGGCGTTGGCAGGCTCGAGCAGGTGGGTAGGTTTGACTTCTGCAAACGGGGAGTGTGCCGAGTGATGATGAAGCACGATCAGCAAAAGCGGGCGGAATATTATCTGTATGCGTGGCAGATTGCAGAGGTGCGCCGAATTTCCCGCGAAACTCGGCGCCCTCCCTCGGAGGTTCTCCGCGATCTCTTGAGCCAAGCGTTGCGTCCAGGCGATGACCAGGTCAACACGCCTTCTTAGCGTGGCGGCCTAGTCTGCTTCGCGTTCCTCATACTGCTGCTTGAGTGATTCTACGACTTGGGGATCGGCGAGGGTGGTGGTGTCTCCGAGAGCTTGCCCGCCGGCGATATCCCGGAGCAATCGGCGCATAATTTTGCCGCTGCGAGTCTTGGGCAGCTCGGCGGTAAAGAAAATTTCCTCGGGGCGCGCCATCGCCCCGATGATGTCAACGACGTGTTGCTTGAGCTCGGCGACGAGCTCTGGGGTTGATTCGATGCCTTCTTTGAGGCTGACAAAGCCGCTAATGGCTTGGCCCTTGACGTCGTGCTGACGTCCGATGACGGCGGCCTCGGCTACGCGATGGTCGTCGACCAACGCGCTTTCGACCTCCATCGTGCCGATCCGATGACCCGAGACGTTGATTACATCATCGACTCGCCCCAGAATCCAGAAGTAGCCGTCCTCGTCCCAATGGGCTCCGTCGCCGGTAAAGTACTTGCCGGGAAACCGGCTCCAGTACGTGTCCTGGTAGCGCTGATCGTCGCCCCAAATGGTTCGCAGCATGGAAGGCCAAGGCCGGGTCAGGACGAGGTAGCCGGCCCCTCCCCGGTCGACGGTGCGGCCTTCTCCGTCAACGACTTCCGCGCTGATGCCGGGCACAGGAATCGAAGCAGATCCGGGCTTGAGGGCAGTCAGCCCCGGCAAGGGCGCGATCATGGCCGCCCCGGTCTCCGTTTGCCACCAGGTGTCAACAATCGGGCAGCGAGACTGGCCGATGACCTCGTAATACCACATCCAGGCCTCGGGATTGATGGGTTCGCCCACGGTGCCCAACAGTCGCAGGGAATCCAACCGGCAGCGGCCGGGATACTCCGGCCCCCATTTCATGAAGGTTCGGATCGAGGTGGGCGCGGTATACAAAATCGTACAGCCGTAACGTTCGATAATCTTCCAGTAGCGGTCGCGCTCAGGCCAGTCGGGAGCGCCTTCGTACATGACCACGGTTGCCCCCGTCGACAGGGGCCCATAAACAACATAGGTGTGGCCCGTGATCCATCCGATGTCCGCGGTACAGAAATAGACATCATCCGGTTTGAGATCAAAAACCATCCGACATGACGTGTTGGCCCCGGTTAAATAGCCCGCAGTGGAATGCACGATCCCCTTGGGTTTTCCCGTGGTGCCGGATGTGTAGAGGGTAAACAGCACGTCTTCTGCGTTGCGGGCTACGGCTGGAAACGGATCCGTCGGCATTTGATCCATCAATTGGTGCCACCACCAATCCCGGCCATCCTGCATCGAGACCGCCCCATGATCGCCTAGGCGGCGCACTACCACCACCGTTTTGACGGTGGGGCAGGCGGTTAGCGCTTCGTCGGTATTCGCCTTCAGGGGGACGGTTTTGCCGCGGCGCCATCCTCCGTCGGCGGTGATCACCACCTCGGAGCCGGCGTCGTTGATGCGATCGCGTAGCGCTTGAGCCGAAAATCCACCAAACACCACCGAGTGAATCGCCCCAATTTTGGCTGCGGCCAGCATGGCAATGACTAGTTCGGGCACCATCGGCAGGTAAAGGGTAACCCGATCGCCGGGCTTCACGCCCAGGCTGGTGAGCATGTGAGCTGCGCGATCTACCTCCCGGCCCAACAGGTCGTAAGTGAGAATCGTTCGGTCTCCGGGCTCTCCCTCCCAGATGATGGCGGCCCGGTTTTTATTCAGGCCCTGCCGCCAACGGTCGACGGTATTCGTGGCGGCGTTGAGCTCACCGTCGTAAAACCAGCGGGCGTGCGGGGGTTGCCAGTCCAGCACCTTGGTAAATGGCTTGGACCACGTCAGTTCGCGTGCCTGTTCGGCCCAGAAAGCTTCCGGATCAGGCTCGGCACGCGCATAAAGCGCCGGGTCGCCGACGTTGGCGTGGGCCTGGAATTGGGGGTGGACAGGAAAGGTTCGCCGTTCATGCAGTAGGGTATCGAATTGACTTTGGTCCGACATCAGAATACCTCCATAGATGTGAGTCCTGCGAAGACCCATAGAATAACCCGAAATATCTTCGGGAAATCAGACACACCTGGTTAGAAAGACCATGAACTCTCCCGCCGCCTGGCTACGCCGAGGCGGGGGTTTCCGGGGTGAGCCCCTTCGCTTCCTGGTTCGCCGACCGCTGCGTGGAAAGCCTAGGGCCTCCCGCGTCTTGTGCGATCTCCCCAGGCGTAGATTCGGACC
>JAJZZI010000011.1 GCA_021797635.1 Bacillota bacterium
GGACTCCCCGTCGAAGGCGGCTCTAGCGGCCGCACCAAGAAACAGCGCACCGAGCACCATCTGCCCAAAGAGCATTATTATGACGCGCTCTGCGTCGGGGAAAGCACGCCGGATCCATTCACTGGGATACCCGCCTACGTGCAGATCTGGTCGGCCAAAGGACGAGGCCATCGCCAGCGGTGCCGTACCGACCAGCACGGTTTTCCCACGCGCCATCTCTCCCGACAGAAACAACACTTCGGATTCCATACGGGGGACTTCGTGCAAGCGGTCATCCCTCAGGGAAAATACACGGGCACCTGGACCGGTCGGGCGACGGTCAAAGCGAGTGGGCAGATCCGCATTGTCACGAGCACCGGCGTCCATCCCACGACCTCTTATCACCATTGTCGTGTGTTGCAGCGTGGCAATGGCTGGGTATATACCCAAAAACCTTCGAATCAGGAAAGGGGGCAGGCGGCTTCCTCCACCAGTACTCGCGGTACAGCTCGCCCGGCCTAAAGGCCGACGAGGTCTCCGCCGCCAAATTCTGATGAATCTGAGCCTCTTGTTCTGGGCTTTCCGCCAAACGGCCGATCCGCGATTTTATCATGTGGCCGTTCGCCACGCTGACACCGTGCTCCGCGAGTTTATCCGCCAAGATGGGGCGTGTCACCACATCGTCAGCTTCGACCCCGCAACGGGTCAGCGCATCGAGGCCCTGGCCGGCCAAGGCTACGCGGCTGATTCCGCCTGGTCGCGCGGAGCCGCGTGGGCGCTTTACGGTATGACCAACACCTATCGCCACACCCAAGACCAGCAATACTTCGAGGCCGCAGCACGCGTCGCTGGCCTATTTTGGCGCGAGCTCGCCCGAGATCCCATTCCTTTTTGGGACTTTCGCCTGCCTACGCGAGAGAACATGCCTCGAGACACCTCGGCCGCCTGCATTGCGGCCAGTGCCCTTATCGATCTGGCCCGCCTTGCTCCGCTGCCGGCGGGCCAGACCTACCATCAGTTGGCACTTCGCATCTTGCACGCCATTTACACGGAGGCAACCACGTTTGACGAGGATGAAGATGGCATCGTCCTGCACGGCACCGGCCATTTCCCCCACCATCAAAACGTGGACGTGCCGCTCATCTATGGCGACTACTTCTTTATGGAAGCTTTGGCCAAGCTACGCGGCCAAAGCCCGTCACGATGGTGAGCAGGCAGGTCCTCTCGTCAACCACCCCCATTAGGCCAAAGGAGCGTTTCATTCATGGATATGTTGCTGCGCCACGTCACCATCGAAGACCTGGCCCACATCCTTCAAGCCCATCAAGCCCGCTCGCCCCTGCCTGAGCTTTTCGATGAAAACGTCCGCCAGCGGGCGGTCAAGCTTGCCCGCAGTAACGGTCTTTGGCAAGCCCTCGATGAGGAGCTTGACAGGGAGCGCCCCATCACCGTCGTTCGCAGGTCGCTAGCCCGCGAATTTTCGCGTACAGGAGAGCGCGCCCGCGCCGAGCAAGAAATAGGCCATCGGCGAAAACGCCTCCATCAGGCCGCGTTGGCCTTGTGGCTCTCGCACCCGAAAGCGGACCTCGACGATCTCCAGGATTTGATTTGGGCCTTTTGCCATGACGACACCTGGGTCTCTCCCGCGCACCCGCGCCCGATTGATCTCGGGGCAGCCCAGTTTGCGGCCAGCCTTGCCGAAATAGTCCACCTCTTCAAGCACCAACTGGAGCCCGAGATCATCGAACGAGTGCATACCGAGCTCGTAGAGCGCATCTACAATCCCTTTTGGGACTGGACCCATCCGCAATCCTGGCAGACGGCACGCCACAATTGGAATCATGTCATCAATGGGGAGATCGTGCGCACCGCACTCTACGATATCGACTCACCCACCCTGTTGGCGCACATGATCCATCCCGCCATTAACCATATGACCTACGCCATTGACGGCTTCGGCGACGATGGCGGGTGCTTCGAAGGCCCCAGTTATTGGGATTATGGCTTTGGTCATTATCTTAAAGCGTCGTATGCGTTGTACCAAAAGACGGCGGGCGCCATCAATCTCATGCGCGAGGAAAAACTTCAAGCTATTTGCCGCTTCCCGCTGGCCACCGACCTCGACGCTCCCATACGGGCCACCTTTTCTGATGCGGCCTATGGGTATTTGAGCACCGAACACGTTCTTCTAGCCAATCGCTTCATCGCGTTGCCCGAACTCTACCGCTTGGCCGCCCAACATGACGATGGTTCGCTAAGGCTGTCAAGCTTGCGGGAACTGGCCCTGTATGGGGGCGAAAAGGCCCCTCAAACCCCCGATTTGCGCGACTATTTCTTGCCTGATCTGGGATTCGTGAAGTTAAGGGGAACACCCTCTGTCCATTCACTTAGCCTCACCGCGGTGGCTTCGCATAATGGAGCCAACCACAACCACAACGATCTAGGAAGTTTCATGCTGTATCGCGACAAGACGGCCTACATCGTGGATCCGGGCCGACCGCGGTATCGACGCGACACCTTCTCTTCCCGGAGATATGAAAGCCTCTTTTGCAATTCTTGGGGACACTCGGTGCCAATCATCAACGGGCTGGGCCAACCAGCCGGGAGAACGTTCTACGCCCGCATGACGATCGAGAACCTCAACCAGTCGCCTACCAAAGTGTGTCGCGTGGATCTCACTAGGGCCTACGCTCCGGGCCTACTGGCCCGCTTTGAGCGGGTGTTCCGCCTCGACCAGGCGCAAATGCACCTGCTGGACACCTTTCACTTTCATACCGTGCCTAGTGAGTTGGAAGAGGCTTTCATTACCTTTGAACCCGCTCGCTTAGTCGATCAGGATCAGGCCGTTTGCCTCGGGTCGGGCCCCTTCATGCAGGTTAGCAGTCATAGTCCCGGCCGATTCGTCCTTGAGCCACGGCCAGAGGCGGCCCTGGACGATGTCCAAGGCCGCACCTTGATGCGTATTCTTTTCGTTCCAGAGACGCTGACCACCGAGATGACGCTGGGTTTTACCTTTGGTTAGTTCGCCCTTCTTTCGTTAGGATGGCTCTAACTCCGGGAACCGTGCACGCAGTTCGGGAAAGTCGCGCCAGGGCGAGACCGCCGAGAGCGCGCTATCATGGTCTTGGTGGTAAAGGCGAAAGTATACCGTGTAGCGAATATTGGGGCTCACGTTGGGAGCCGTTCCGTGT
>JAJZZI010000036.1 GCA_021797635.1 Bacillota bacterium
CGTTGGCAGCCGATCCAGCGGAGTAACGTTTGCTGTTGCTCGCTATCGGGATACAGGCGAAACTTATAGCCATTGAGCATGGAAACACCTCCTTGGGTAGATTCTTGGGGCGGCCAAGAGGCCGCCGAACGCTTGACCCCCTCTTGGCTTGCGCCTAAGAAGGGGAATGCGCGGGCATTATGTTCATCGCCCGCCCCCCTTGATTCTTCGCATTCGCCACGGATCCCAGTACTGTAAGAGGGTTTCCCGCCAGGGCCGTTGTCCCAGCATATCATTGCCGATATCCGGCACATCCCCGTGCGGCGGCGTCCAAAAGGCCCAATGCAGTTGGCCTGGCTTCCAAGGTTGAATGCGCTCCGCCAAAATTTCGACCGATTCCGGGGGACTGGGAGGCGGCTTGCGAACAAAATCCAGCACCCGAAGCAGGATTTTTCCCTGATCTCCGGTGACCACCGGCCAAGCCCGTCGATATTTCAGGGTGCCCCAAGGACCCTGCCAAGCAATTTCTAGTTGGTTAATCCCCGCCGAACGCTCTCGCAGGCGCTCTGCCAACTGTTGTCCCAAATGCCTTAGCACCTCAATGAGGTCTGCTCCCGCCTCGTATTCCCAAACATAGCGCAGCCGCACCTCGTCTGCGGCGGTAGCTGATGCCGAGGGCCCTGGATTTTGCAGACGCGCCAGCAATCCCGGAACTTGTCCCACCTTGGCCCATCCGCGCATACGCCATTGCTTGCGCACTTCTGTGGACACTCCTTCGATTAAAGCGAGGGGAATTTCTGGCCACCAGCACACGTCTTGATCAGGCACAATTACGTGGGCTTGAAATCCCTCACCCCTCCAAACTGGAAGGTCCCATTGTTTCCCTGTCATCATTGCAGCGGCAGCCAATAAATGGTGGTTGGCAACTCCAGCCTCAACGCGCATGGCCCATCGCGGAATAACGTGCTCCATAAGCCGAGAAAATTGCACGGCGTCTAGATTCGGCCATTGCCACCAACCTTCGTGCGGATCCGCCTGGGCATACCGCTCCATGTGAGTACGAAGCCATTGGTCGAGATGTTTTTCCGCGGACGCGAACATTTCCGGTTTCCAAGCTATCACACGGCCGTCCGGGTATTGCCAGCTCACTTCCAAGTGGGACATTCCCGGACGCACACCGACATCCCATCCCCTCGCGTCGACATCATATACCGTCCCGCCTTTTTCGATCCAATACGGCTGCGAGGGACGCTCCGCAAACGGTAAGCCTGCCAGCCTCCATACCACCACGGCCATTGCTCGATCGCTCCTAGATCTCAACCGTTTCCGCGCTTTTGTTTGGCGACCAATAGTATACCATACCATCAGCAAACATAACACCGACAACAATAAGAACTTTTGCGCTGTGCCGATTTGCTAGGTTAACGGCATGGTATTTAATGCCAGATTCGCTCCGCTGGGGGTTCCGTTGTGCACATGACTCATAATAACCAGGGGCCATGGCATAACTTGGTATCTGGACAGAAAAAAAGAGCGTAAGGTATTACGTCGAAGGTTTGAGCTCCATTCGAACCACGGTATGTCTATAACCCACATTTGGCACCATTTATTACCAAATCAAGTCGTAGTGCGGGTTTCAGGAGCCAAGCCGGTCAGCTGTAGTCACTAACGCAACCCGCAGAATCCACATGGTATATAGCTTGGAGGACGTTTCGCGTGGATACTAACGATTAGACGCCTGCCCAACCGCTTGGAAGGAGAAGGAAACCGATCTCTCGCGGACACTTCTATCCTACCCGATCTAGCGACGAGATGTAAATCCGCAGGTGGAAACTGACCTCTTTTGGGTTAGGGCTTTGAAGAAATACATTTCTCGTCCCCCTCGTCCACAGGCCCAAGTCCCAGCCTCGATCGGCGCGTCCGAAGTCCGAAGACGGCGAGTCATTCGGATGCCGAGGCGCACCACGGGTTTACGGGTCCGAACACCCGGCACTTAGGAGAATTGGCCTTGGGTGCTTAATAGTCGGAATTATCAATCAAAGGAGTTCGGGGGGATCGCGTCGAACCTTGGGCTAGGATCCTTTCCGGGAGACAAACCCGGTCGGGCCCTCGCCCGGCACGACACGGGTGCTTCAGCTTCCTCGCCCAGCGGGCCGCGAGCGGCCCGGAAACGGAGGTGGCTCCGTGTTCTTGACGAAGACCTCGACCACCATTCGAGGAAAAACGTATACGCACTACAAATTGATGGAGTCCGTCCGCGAAGCGGGTCGGGTTAAACATCGGGTCCTGTGCTCGCTCGGCGCCCTGACCGAGGACCAGGTGCAACAGGTCCGCGCGGCCCTCGCGGTGAGGCGGGGTACGGACTGGGTCAGTGTCCCCTTCAGCGAGATTGCGGTCACCCGACACGCGGCCTATCTCGATGTTGCGGTTGGTCACACGCTCTGGGAGGCCGGCGCGTGGTCAGCGTTTTGGGGTCCGGATGCCTTTTGGGTCGAAGCCTTGGTCCTCAACCGTCTCATCGACCCCCAAGCCAAAATCCATCTCCATCCGTGGGTCACCGCCACGGCGTTACCCGCCTATTATGGCATCACCCCCCAGGACCTGGATCCGTACGCGGTCTATCGAGTGCTGGATCGGATGGCCGCCCGCGAGGCGGACGTGCAAAAATGGTTGGCTGCCCATGGCCTACCGCCCCACGACGAGGCTGAGAGCGCTCCCACCTTCTTCTATGATTTGACGTCCACGTACGTGGACGGAACGACGAGCCCCCTCGCCAAATCCGGTTATTGTTCCCGCGACCATCGTCCCGATCGCACCCAAATTGTGATCGGGCTCCTGATTACGGACACCGGGTATCCGATCTACTGGCAGGTGTGGCCCGGCAATACTCCGGATGTGACGACCGTTCAGACGGTCGTGAAGGATCTGCGGCAACGGTTGAAACTCGGACCGTGCATCCTGGTGTTTGATCGCGGGATGGTCTCCGAGGCTAATTTAGAGGCCATTGCCGCCGACCACCACACCTATCTCTCGGCCCTGGACCGGGATGAGCTGCCCGGTCTGCCCTTTTGGGCCACGACATGGCCCAAAAGGGTGCCCGACGCCGACTGGCAGACGGTGCT
>JAJZZI010000092.1 GCA_021797635.1 Bacillota bacterium
GGGCCAACTCGTAAAGAGCGGCCGGCACCTGGCCGGGTGCGTTCCAAGGCAACTTAGCCATCGCCCGATCCACGGCCCAGCCTAGGTTGACAGCCGTGGGCCGCGCCGCTTTAAGGCGTTTGGACGTCTCCTCCATCGACTGGGGGTCGAGACTTTCCTTATCCATCGAAAGCGCATACAACCAAAGACCGTAGACGGCTGCCAAGCCAATCAACGGCGCTCCACGCACCGCTAAGCTTTGGATGGCTTCGACCACCTCATCACCAGAATGACACCGCCAATAATGCATGCGGCCGGGCAAGACGCGTTGATCCAAGATATCGAGATAGTTGGGGCCGGATTTCAAAGCCGACCACAGCTGCGCCACGGACTGATTCTCCCCTCCTCAAGCTTCTTAACGATTCGCGCGTGCCTCTTCTATCTTCTCGATAAAGTACCGATGTACGCGGACATCCTCCGTCAACTCGGGATGAAATGAGGTTACCAGAAAAGGGCCTGACTCGGCCATGACGACATCATCCTGGCACTTCGCCAAAGGCACCACAGTGTCCCCCATTCGTCGAATCCGGGGGGCACGAATAAAGACGGCCGGAAAATCGGGTGGACCAAGCGCTGCAATCGGGACCTCGGCCTCAAACGAAGATACCTGTCGGCCCCACGCATTGCGGTCCGCCGTGATATCCATCAACGCTAGTCGAGTAGGTGATGGGCCCACCACCTCAGTGGCCATTAGAATCAGACCGGCACAGGTGCCCCACACGGGAAATTGGCCCGTCCGAGCGTACTTTAAAACTTCTTCGGTCATGCCATATTCCTGCATTAGCATGCCGATGGTCGTGCTTTCTCCTCCAGGGATGACCAGGCCTGAAAGATCCTGTAAGTGTTCCTTACTTCGCACTAGCTTGGTGGCTATTCCGAGACGATGAAACATGCGCTCATGCTCGCGTACATCACCTTGTATCGCCAAGATCCCCACTCGCATCTAATACCCTCGTTCCTGCATCCGATCTGCAGGGGTCAGGCTAGTCATTTCGAGACCAGCCATCGATTCGCCGATTCCTTCAGAAACTTCGGCAATCACTTTGGCGTCTTGATAGTGCAAGGTGGCACGTACCACCGCATGAGCCATCGCGGCCGGATCGGCCGACTTGAAAATTCCAGAGCCTACAAAGATGCCATCGGCGCCGAGTTGCATCATCAAGGCAGCATCGGACGGACTAGCTACTCCACCGGCACTAAAATTAACCACCGGCAGTCGGCCCAAGACCTTGACTTCCTGCACCAATGCCAAAGGCGCGCGCAACTCTTTGGCCAAGTCGGCAAGTTCTGCGTCAGGAGTTACGACAAGTCGTCGAATCTGACTCTGGACGGCACGCAAATGACGAACCGCTTCGACCACATTCCCTGTGCCCGGCTCTCCTTTGGTACGAATCATCGCCGCGCCCTCGGCAATGCGACGAAGGGCCTCACCTAAATCCCGGGCCCCACAGACAAATGGAACCTTAAATCCCCATTTATCGATGTGAAATTGATCGTCAGCCGGAGTCAACACTTCACTCTCATCGATATAGTCAACCTCTAAGGCTTCCAGGACCTGGGCTTCAACAAAATGACCAATGCGGACTTTGGCCATGACCGGTATCGAAACCGCCTGCATGATTTCTTTAACCTTCTGGGGATCGGCCATACGAGCCACGCCGCCAGCTTTACGAATGTCCGCCGGCACGCGCTCCAAGGCCATCACCGCCACAGCCCCTGCCTTCTCAGCGATCACCGCTTGCTCGGCCGTCGTCACGTCCATGATGACCCCGCCCTTGAGCATCTCGGCTAAACCCGCCTTCACCTTAAACGTTCCTTGTTCACTTCTGGCCATGCTAAACGCCTCCTATCCTAGTCTTGCGCGTCCAATGCGGTCTCATCTTCTGGGGCCACTAACGTGAAAGCGGAGACCGTTTGGCTACCATCCAAACGCATCACCTTCACTCCCTGGGACGTTCGACCCTGGGATGAAACGCCTTCCACGGACATTCGGATTAATGTGCCCTCTGACGAAATCACCATATATTCCTCATGGCCATAGACTGGGGTAATCCCGGCAATCTTTCCGATTTTTTGCGTGCTGCGCATACCGAGTACCCCTTGTCCACCGCGTCGCGTAACCCGAAACTGGTCGACTCGCGTACGTTTTCCGAAGCCATGTTCCGAAAGAACTAGCAATTCGGGTTGATCGAGTACGGTAGCCAGGGAAACCACGGTGTCGCTTGGCCGTACTCGAATCCCGTGGACGCCACGGGCTGATCGGCCCATGGCCCGCACATCGGATTCATGAAACCGAATCACTTGGCCATCCGACGTTGCCAGCAAAATATCGCTTGCCCCCTGCGTTCGTTCGACCCCAATGAGCTCGTCGCCAGGGTCTAAATGGATGGCGATGACCCCTCCCCCGCGCCACGAAGCATACTCGCTGAGCGAGGTCCGCTTCACGACCCCGCGAGCCGTGGCAAAAACCCAAAACTCATCCCCGCTGGAACGATCTGGTTGTAGGGTCTCGACCGCCGTAATCCGCTCCTCAGGCTCGAGCGCTAACAGGTTAACCACTGCTGCGCCTTTGGCTTGCCGACCCGCTTCAGGGATCTCATGGACTTTAATACGATAGATGCGTCCCTGATTGGTAAAGAAGCAGACATAGTCATGCGTGGAGGCGATGAAGAGGTGGGACAAGAAGTCATCTTCACGCACCTGGCTTCCGGCGATGCCCCGACCACCTCGGCGCTGCGCCCGATAGGCCCCCGTTGGGGTTCGCTTGACGTAGCCGCGATGGGTCACCACCACCACCATATCTTCTTGCGGAATCAAATCTTCATCATTAATGTCTTCTACGCTGGTCCCAATCATGGTGCGGCGTTCGTCTCCATATTTTTGCCGGACCCACGCCAAGTCTTCCTTAATAATGGCGTAAACGAGACTTTCATCACCCAAGATCGCTTTTAAGCGTTGAATCTCTCGCTGAATGGCCTGGTACTCTTCTTCAATCTTCTCGCGTTCCAATTCGGTCAGGCGTTGTAGACGCATATCCAAAATGGCCACTGCCTGCCGTTCAGACAACCCAAAGCGGCTCATCAAGCCCGTTCTGGCTTCTTCCACTGACGATGAGTGGCGAATCAAATCAATGACTTCATCTAAAAACTGAAGAGCTATGCGAAGCCCCTCTAAAATGTGTGCTCTGGCTTCCGCCTTATTTAATTCGAATGTTGTTCTGCGCGTGATGATTTCCTTGCGATGCTGAATGAAGTAGTTCAACATCTCAGGTAACGACAACACCATCGGGCGATTGCCCACCAAGGCCAGCAAGATGATGCCAAACGTTTGCTGCATGGCTGTATACTTGTATAGTTGGTTCAGCACGACTTTGGCCACGGCGTCACGTTTTAGTTCAATGACGATGCGTACGCCTTCCCGGTCTGACTCGTCGCGCAAATCGCTGACGCCTTCGATCTTGCGGTCACGCACCAGTTCCGCGATCTTCTCGATGAGCCTGGCCTTATTCACCTGATAAGGTATCTCGGTGACGACGATGCGTGCCCTGCCTTGAGCGTTTTCTTCGGCCTCAGCCACCGCTCGGATGGTGATAATCCCCCGTCCCGAACTATAGGCCCGTCGGATGCCCTCTCGCCCCATAATAATGCCGCCCGTGGGAAAGTCCGGTCCCGTAATGAAACGCATCAAGTCCTCTAGGCTGGCGTCAGGATGATCGATGAAATAAGCGGCGGCATCTACGACTTCACGTAGATTGTGAGGGGGAATGTTGGTCGCCATTCCGACGGCAATGCCAGATGACCCGTTGATCAATAGGTTAGGAATCTTGGCTGGCAAAACCAAGGGCTCCTCTTCGTTTTCGTCAAAGTTGGGCCCAAAATCGACCGTTTCCTTTTCAATATCGGCTAGCATTTCCATAGCAATGGGAGCCAGACGTACCTCGGTGTAACGCATGGCCGCCGGAGCATCGCCGTCCATCGATCCGAAGTTTCCATGCCCATCGACCAGGGGATAGCGGATGGCAAAGTCTTGCGCGAGACGAACCATGGCATCGTAGACGGCCACGTCGCCATGGGGATGATACTTACCGATGACTTCCCCGACAATACGAGCGGATTTTTTATGAGCATGGTTCGGGGTGTTGGACAGCTCACTCATCGCATAAAGAATGCGTCGATGTACGGGTTTCAAGCCGTCGCGAACATCCGGCAAGGCTCGACTGACGATTACGCTCATCGCATAATCGATGTAGGACCGACGCATTTCATCTTCGATGTCGATCGCCATTACTTTTCCGATGTCCGCCATTTCGTTTCCTCGCTTCGATTACCCGACGGTATCTAAGTTTCTTACTTCGTGGGCATTTTCTTGAATAAAGTCGCGTCGTGGCTCAACCCGATCACCCATCAAAATGGTGAAAATCCAGTCAGCCTGCACTGCGTCATCAAGCGTCACTTGCAGCAAGGTGCGAGTTTCAGGATCCATGGTGGTGGTCCAGAGCTGCTCGGCGTCCATTTCACCAAGGCCCTTGTAACGTTGAATCTCCACCTCGTGACCCCAATCATCTAACAAGCGTTCCAAAGCATGTTCATCGTAGACATATTGTTGCTGCTTGCCCTTTCTCACCCGATAAAGGGGGGGTTGTGCAATATAAATGTACCCTGCCTCAATCAAAGGCGTCATATAACGGTAAAAAAAGGTGAGCAACAGGGTCCGAATGTGGGCTCCGTCCACGTCGGCATCGGTCATGATGACAATCCGATGATATCGGGCATTATCCAAATTGAAGTCGCTGGCTATCCCCGTACCTATCGCAGTGATCATGGCACGAATTTCTTCGTTGGCCAAAATGCGATCGAGACGGGCACGTTCCACATTGAGAATTTTCCCTCGAAGCGGCAAGATTGCTTGAAAATTTCGATTCCGGCCCTGCTTGGCCGAACCTCCTGCCGAGTCCCCCTCCACTAAGTACACCTCTGATTGCGATGGATCTTTACTGGAACAGTCGGTGAGCTTCCCAGGCAGCGTAGACGACTCGAGAGCGTTTTTACGGCGCACTAATTCGCGCGCCTTGCGCGCTGCTTCTCGTGCACGTGCGGCCGATATCGCTTTTTCCAGCACGCGCTTGGCGACGGCCGGGTTTTCTTCAAAGAAGGTGCTCAAGCCCTCGCTGACAATGGTCTCTGTGATCCCACGGATTTCAGAATTACCCAACTTGGTCTTGGTTTGACCTTCAAACTGTGGTTCAGGCAATTTTACCGAACAAATGGCAGTAATTCCCTCGCGGACGTCTTCGCCCGAGAGATTGCTGTCTTGTTCCTTGAGCAATCCGTATTTACGCGCAAAGTCGTTACAAACCTTGGTGAGCGCAGCCTTGAAGCCGGCCTCATGAGTCCCTCCTTCTGCCGTGTGAATCGTATTCGCAAACGTAAACAGGCCGGTATCGGTATAGGTGTCGTTGTACTGAATGGCCACATCAATAGAAACCCCTTCGCGTTGGGCGCTAAAAGCAATGGGTTTAGGGTGCAAGACCTCGCGATTAAGGTTAAGGTATTGCACGAATGAGACAACACCGCCGTCATATTGATAACGAACCTCACGACCACTAGCTTCATCGCGTAGTCCCAGGTACACTCCCGCATTTAAGAACGCCTGTTCGCGCAAGCGATTGGCCAGCGTCTCAAAGTGAAACTGCGTGTCCTCAAAGATAGTGCTATCAGGACGAAACACAAGCTCAAAGCCGGTAGCATCCTCCGGGCCTATGGGCCTCATGGGTCCGAGCGGTTTCCCCTTTTCATACTCTTGAACAAAAAGCTGCCCCCCATAGCGGTCATAGGCTACCAGAGACTCCGAAAGGGCATTGACCACCGAAAGGCCCACGCCATGAAGACCGCCCGAAACCTTGTATCCTCCGCCACCAAATTTGCCACCGGCGTGCAACATGGTCATGACCACTTCAAGCGTCGGTAGACCGACTTTAGGGTGAATGCCATTGGGAATTCCACGACCGTTATCACGCACGCCAACCCGACCGTCCGCGTATAGGGTAACTTCGATGCGGTCGCATACCCCAGCCAAGGCCTCGTCGATCGAATTGTCCACAATCTCATATACAAGGTGGTGTAGGCCTTGGCTTCCGGTCGATCCAATGTACATGCCAGGACGTTTCCGAACGGCTTCCAGGCCTTCCAAAACCTGAATATTGCTTTCTGTATAATTTGTTTTGTGGTCCGATGATGCCACAGTCAGGCCCTCCCTAAACACACGATGAGACCCGAAGATGGGCCCATTTCCCTTAGTATAGCATAGCTTTCAGCGGGGTTCTGGCGATAGTAGCGAAGATCCGGTTAGACCTCGGCGGGCCAAGGTGCCCGAAGAAATTTTTGACAAATAGATGCCCCGGTCGGTAATGATCATCGACTTCGCCGGCGGCAAATTTCCATGCACTTGCTCGATGGCCCGCATGCGATTGAAAAACTGCCGGGTCTCTTCCGAGGAGTCCAAAATCGATCGGTCAAAGATGGCAATCAGCTCCGCTTCGCGAATCATCACCTCTTGTCCCACATGCCGATACATCCGCCTCATGCACTCCCTTGGTGTAATGGATTCGACTAAGACTCGGGCGAGTGGTGTGCACGCTCACACCGGACGCAAAAGCGATAGCCTGATAACGTAGGACTTTGGCAGCGCTCGCAAGGCTTATATCCTGATTGGATCCAATGTTCCACGGCTGCTTGGTAGTTATCCCTCACCCGGCAAAACAGCTCACTAAGGCTGTCGGCGCTCGGTTTAGGCGGGATATAGGCGGTGCCGCGCTCGTTTAGAGAACCGCGGCCTGATGCGCCATGGTCAAGAAAAAGCTTCGGCCATACTTGCACGCGGACCTCCGCGTGACGGGTATCGCCTTGAGTCATCTCGTTGAGGCGGCGCTGAATCTCAGGCTTCCAGTAGGTCAACTCCTGATTCCACGACGACGAGGGCACGGCGATGACGATCGTCGCATCGTCGACACTCACCAGTAGGGTGTGTTGAACTAAATATGGTCCTACCACCTGGGACCAGTGCGCGCGCAAGCGAAATGCCCACTTTGCTCGCCGCCAGTCGCGTCGGTCTATCTCCTCGGCTAAAATCTCTTTGAGCAGCCGTGGTGCCGGGCTCAGCTCCTCCATGGGCGAATTTCTCCGTTATCCACTTGATAAACGACCGGCTGTAAGGCGCTGTACCACCGAGCTTCCGTGTCGGTGATGACCGTCTGCTGGTCGCCATCGGCCATGATCTCCAACAGATGATCACGCCGCGACGGGTCCAACTCGGACAGCACATCATCAAGTAAAACTAACGGTCGGACATTAAGCTGCTGATGATAGAGGTGAAATGTGGCTAACTTGACCGATAAACCCAGGGTGCGCTGCTGTCCTTGTGAGGCGGAGGTGGTGGCCAGGTGGCCGTTCAAGTGAATGATCAGATCATCACGGTGAGGTCCGACGAGGCACATGAACCGGCTTCGTTCCTCATCGAAGCGTGCGCGCATCTGCTTCATCATGTCCCCGGGCGATGTGGGCACTTCACCAGCGATGCCTCCCGGCTTTAGTTGCATCGTCACCTCGTGCCCCCCGGCGAGGTGTTGATGGACGCGATAGACTTCGGGAATCATCATCTTCAGCATCATCGAACGCAACTCCCACAGCATGCTGCCATGCTCAGCCAGAATTTGGTTAAAAGTTTCTAGGGCAGGAAATGGCCAATTGTCTTTGAGACCTCGGTTTTTTTGGGCCACCGCTCGCTCATATAGCTGAAGGGTGCGGCCATAGCGGGGATACAGGGTTGAACATACCTGATCAAGGAAATCTCGACGATATCCAGGACCCCCTTGGAGTAGCCGGAGGTCCGAGGGCGAAAACCCCACTACCGGCATTTTGGGACCTTCTTTGACACGGCGTACTTTTTCTCGCCGATCGACCGCATAACGCACCGTCAGCCAACGCCCATCGGAAAATCGCCATTTCCCTAGTAGTTCCATCCAGGGCTCAAGTTCCCAGCTCACCACATCATGGTCCTGAAGACCTGATGGATAACGCTGCATGGCTAACGTGGCGATGGCGTTTAGCGCATTCGTCTTCCCCTGGCCGTTGGCTCCAATCATCAAGGTGACCCTGGAGCCAAGATCAAACTCGGCCCGGCGGATGTTTCGGAACTGTCGGATCTGGATATTGTGCAAGTGCATCAAACGAGCTGGCGCATGGGTAGCACCGCGTGAAAAAAGTTTGGACTGTCGGAGCTCCGAATACGGGCGGCCGATTGCGCGCCCGATAACTCGAAGAGCACGTCATCACCGCTAAGCGCCTTCAACGCATCAATGAGATATTGAGGGTTGAATAACAAGTCAAGCTCCTCACCATGACTCTCGCATTCGAGCATTTCGACGGCGCTGCCCACGTCGAGACTAGAACTTGATAGTTCGATGCCCTGATCCGTCAATTGACGGAGCCGAATGGTGCTCATATTATCTTTGGCCGTGATCAGTTGCACGCGTTCCAGGGCCGTGCGAAATTCGGAGGGTGATAGGCGACATACGGCCACATATTGTTCAGGAGCGGCATGGCTTAGATCCGGATACACTCCTTCCAAATATCGAGTGGCCAGTACGCTGTGTTCGGCGTCAATGCGCGCTAGTTTGGATCCCAAAGTCAGCTTGGCCGACCGGTCGTCCTCAAGGCGCGCCGCCTCAAGAATGGCCTTGGTCGGTAGCACCACGGTCTTGGGCTCTGCTAAAAACTCCGGGACGGCAATCCAGGTGTGGGAAAAGCGACTTCCGTCGGTTCCTTCAAATACCAGGCGGCCATGGCCGTAGGTCAAGCCTACTCCCCGCAAAACCCCTCGCGTGTCATCGCGAGAACAGGCAAATAAGACCTCCTTGCTCAACCGTTGAAAGGTGTAGGCCGGCAACTGCAGGGAAACCCCGTCGACATCTGGAAATTCTGGAAGCAATTCGTCTCCGAAGGTTTGCAGTGTGGCTCGATTCTTGCCGTAGCGTACTTGCAATCGACCATCGTGCTTCTCCACGAGTTCGACGGTAGCGGTGGGTAGGCGCCGGATAAGGTCGGTAAAGGTATGCGCGGAGACCACGGTTCGACCTGGTTCTTCAATCCTAGCCGGTACTCCTAGAGTAAGCGCAGAGGTCAGATCGGTGCTAAACACCTGCAGCGTGTCTGCCTGTGCGTGAAGCTCAATCCCACTTAACACCGCCATGGTGTTTTGTGGGTTAATCATGCGGATCGCTTTTTGCAAGGCTTGAGTCAATTCGTTTTGGTCCACGATGACGCGCATAATGGTTCTCTCCCTTAGCGTAGCTTGATGGGTAAGGCCTTATTATAATGATCTCTTTAATTTAAAAGATCGTCATAGTAATAATGCCTGGGGATATCGGGATAACTTCTCCTGGCCTAGGCTCCTCACGGCTTTTCGGGAAGAATAACTCGGGGATAATCTGCGCCAGAATTCGACATCTTTCCGGATAATGTTTGGGGGTTGTGTATAAGTGGTCATCCATCCCCGAATCATACCCAAAGAACACGCAGGATATCCCCAAGTTTTCAACGGGTCCGAATGCGACGCGCCAGCATATCCAATGTTTGATCTAATTGCTCATCGTGGGCGCGATCTTGCGAAATTTTGGTGCACGCATGAATGACCGTGGTGTGATCGCGCCCGCCAAATTCTTCGCCAATCTTCGGCAAAGAGGCGTCGGTTAGCTCACGAGCCAAGTACATGGCCACTTGCCGGGGAAAGGCCACGGCACGAGTCCGTTTTTTTGCCTTGAACTCGTCGGTGCGCATTTCGAAATGCTTGGCGACTTCTTCTTGAATGGCACGGATGGTGATCGGTCTCGTTCGCGCCTGCGGAAGGACATCCTTAAGGGCATCCATGGCCGTTTCGAGCGTTATCGAACTGTGATGGATGGAAGCATGTGCCATGACCCGAATGAGCGCTCCTTCCAATTCTCGGATGTTCGTATCGACTCGCGATGCGATGAGCTGAAGAACGTCAGGGATGACATGCAGCCCCTCTAACTGGGCTTTTTTCCCTAAAATTGCGATTCGCGTCTCTAAATCAGGAGCTTGAATATCGCTAATCAATCCCCATTCAAACCGTGATCGCAGACGCTCCTCAAGGGTAGGAATATCCCTGGGAGGGCGGTCACTAGAGATGACAATCTGCTTTCTAGCACCATGTAGAGCTTCGAAGGTATGAAAAAACTCTTCTTGTGTGCGTTCTTTGCCGCCGACGAATTGAATATCATCGATGAGCAGAATATCGATGTCGCGATATCGTTGGCGAAAGGAAACCATCTGGTCATCACGGATGGAATTAATCATTTCATTGGTAAAAGTTTCCGCAGAGACGTATAGAACGCGGGTAGAAGGCTTTGCGTTCAAGACGTGATGGCCAATCGCGTGCATCAGGTGGGTTTTGCCAAGACCCACGCCTCCATATAAAAATAACGGATTATAAGCCTTGGCCGGCATCTCGGCCACAGCCTGACATGCAGCGTGGGCAAAGCGGTTGGAACTTCCCACGACAAATGACGTGAACAGATACTTGGGATTCAGTCGGTTGTGGTATTCCGACAAGACTTTTTCTTCTGGAGGCGGGGGTGCGACCGCTCGGGGGGAAGACTCAGCTTCTATGGCGGTTAGCGAGCTATCAACCGTAAGCGTGCACTCCATGGCTCGTCCAGAGACTTGGTACAAGGCATCGCGCAGTACCCCTTGATATCGACTGGCGATGAGATTTCGGGTGAATTCGTTAGGTACCGCCAGAGTAATGTTGTCGTCATCCACACCAACTGGGGAAACTAACCGAACCCATGTTTGAAAGCTCGGGGTGGACAATTCTATTTGCAGACGCTCGACAGCTTCCGCCCACAGGGCCTCGAGACGCATCCTGCATTCCTCCTGTTGACACTTTAACTATGCACACACTCGTCCACAGAGTTATCCACAAACTGTTGATATCTCTTTATAAAATAACGAGCCCCCTGGCACGCACGCCTGGGGTGAAATAATGATACCAGATTGTCCGGGGCTTTCTCAATAATGCCGCCGATATTCACGAAAGAAAGTCGGGCTTGGATGCATCAGTGAAAACCCACCCTGGTGACCCATCACGACCAAAGGGTTCGAGATAAGGCCGAAACTTAAAGGTGTTCTTTAGATTGCAGCCACCATTGCTTGGGAAACCTAGGTCCAAGATTGGAAATGGAGTATTTTGGGAAGCCTGAGCAAGCAGAACGATAAATTGAATAGGCCATTTGGCTCAAGGAGAAACAACCCGTTTTACGTAGGATGCTCAGACCTTGGTCATCGCACGACCAGATCGCAATATCTTGAGCGACCTTGACCATGGCCAGGCGCAGGCCATCAAAAGGCTCCTGGAGCGGTTCGAATCCTTGACCCTTCATGCGCGCCTGGCTATAATGTAGAGGCATTTGGCTCAAGGGGGTGTAGAGGTGAAGCGGACGTTCCAACCGAATCAACGGCACCGTCATAAAGTCCACGGTTTTCGTGCCCGCATGTCTTCGCGAGCAGGACGAGCGGTATTGCGCAGGCGCAGGATTAAGGGGCGCAAGCGAATCGCGGTATAGCCACGATGGTGGGTTACGGGCGGTTGAAGAACCGAGTAGAGTTTGGCAAGGTTATCAAGCACGGGCGCACGGTGGGGGACCGAAATCTGGTCCTTTTCATTCTTTCTTCGAGCGATTCTGAGGCTAAGGTGGGTTTTACGGCCCAGCGTAAGGCGGGCAATGCGGTCAAACGCAATCGCATCAAACGCAGACTGCGGGCATTGCATAAGCATTTTGAGCCCGATCTGATTCCTTGTGGGCACCTTATTTGGTTAGGCAAGACCGGGGTCTTGCAGGCGGATTGGGATGGTCTGGTTAAGAGCGGGCGCAAATTGCTGACGAGAGCAGGCTGTTTAGCCAAAGACTTTGGTTGAGGGTGAAGATGTGGGTAGGTTAGTGGTCGTGGGCCTGATCCAACAGTATCAGCGGTTTTTGTCGCCGTTGATCTTGCCTTCATGTCGTTATACTCCGACGTGTTCTCAGTATGCGGTTGACGCGGTAAGCCGCTATGGAGTATGGAGAGGCGGTTGGCTTTCTATCAAGCGGTTGGCCCGTTGTCATCCTTTGCATGATGGGGGCTATGACCCGGTGCCTTAGCGGTATCGGCTAGGAGGAAACGAATTGGGAATTTGGCATGGATTTACGCAGGCGCTCACGTGGATTTTCGTTCTCTTCACCCACTGGAGTGGCAATTACGTGCTTGGCATTTTAATGCTAACCGTATTGGTGCGCTTAGTGCTGTTGCCGCTTGGGGTAGCGCAGGCGCGATCGATGCAAAAGATGGCCAAGGTGGGGCCCAGGCAACGCGAGTTGCAGAAGCGGCATAAAGGGGATCCCCAGAAGCTTAACGCGGAAATGGCAAAGTTGTATAAGGAAGAAGGGGTAAACCCGGCTGCGGGGTGTCTTCCTCTAATTTTACAGTTGCCGGTGATGTATGGCTTATTTGATGTCTTGCGGAGTTTCCACTACAAAAGCAACTTAGGGTGGCTTTTTTGGCATAATTTGGCACAGCCCGATCACACCTTTATTTTGCCGATACTGGTTGCTGGGAGCACCTTTTTTATGCAACGCCAGACCATGCAAATGACGCCGCAACAACCGGGCATGGAGTCTAGTCAAAAAATGATGCTGTGGGTTATGCCTCTAATTTTTGGCTTTGTCGCCTATCGCTTTCCCGCTGGGCTGGCGATTTACTATGTCATTTCAAACTTGTTCCAGGTGGTTCAGACGACCGTACTCTTGAAGAGACCGCTTAATGGAGGGTCTCCGGGAGCAGAAGCCACATCGTAACCTTGGGATCGGGCCGCCGTAATCGGCGGTTTTTTGTTTTGCGGGAGGTCGAACGGGTTGGTTGATTGGCATGGATCGTATAGGGCGTGGCGTGAACGATTTGCCATTGATCAAGCGGCGTGGTCGGGGTTAGCGGACTACATGCAACTGTTAAGGGATGCTCCTATGAATCTGACGGCCTTGCGCGGGGTGGCGCTGCAGGAAAAGGGAGTTTTGAACTCTTTAGAGGTTTTGGCAGCCTCCGATGACTGGGAAAGTGCCATGGATATTGGCAGTGGATCCGGTTTGCCGGGGATGGTTTTAGCAATCGCACGACCTGGTCGTAAGATGACCCTGGTGGAATCCCGGCACAAGCGGGCGAATTTTTTAAAGCGAGCTGTGGACCTACTTCACTTGGAGCGAGTGAGCGTCCTTAGCAGCCGGGCAGAAACGCTCCTGAGCCAGGACCTGGGCCATCGCGAACAGTACGATTTAGTGACCTTGCGGGCAGTTGGAAATTTTCGCGTGTCGGCTGAGCTTGGTCTTCCGGCAGTTCGTGTGGGCGGCAAATTGGTGCTATTAAGGGGACCTCTAGCCCTTGAAGAGTGTCAGGCGTTTGCTCCCTGGGTCGTGGAACTTGGTGGACGTATCGAAGCATTGCATCCGGTCAGCTTGCCTTCATGGCCGTTGGATGTAGGCTACATGGTCGAGATGGTGAAGGTTCACCGGAGTCCCTCGGCATATCCTCGGGCACGGCGACTTGGTGACTGATTAGGAGATGGCATATGCACGCGCGCGGGCATTGGTTACAATGGAGCATGAGAGTGTGCATCCAGGGGGATTGTGTGTGGCGCGAACGATTGCAGTGGCCAATCAGAAAGGCGGAGTTGGCAAGACGACCACCGTGATTAACCTGGCCGCCTATCTCGCCGATGCGGGTAAGCGAGTGTTGGCGGTAGACAGTGATCCTCAAGGCAACACGACAACAGGCCTAGGTATCGACAAATCAGTGATTGATGCCTCTTTATACGAAGTATTGATCGGGGATCAAACGGTGTTGGACGCCCTGTTGCCGACCTCCGTGGTAGGCTTGCATCTTGTTCCGGGGGCGCTGGACTTGGCGGGGGCTGAGGTGGAGTTGTTGAACGAGAGTGATCGCGCGATACGGCTTCGACGCGCCATCCAGCCCATCGTTGACCGCTACGATTATGTTTTTATTGACTGTCCCCCATCATTGGGAGTGTTAACCATCAACGCGTTGGCGGCGGCTGATGCCGTGCTCATCCCCCTGCAGTGCGAATTCTTTGCGCTTGAAGGGTTGGCCCAGCTGTTGAGTACGATCGATCTGGTGCGTACGCGGATAAATCCCGAGCTTGAGCTAGAAGGCCTGGTGCTAACCATGTATGATGGACGGACCAACTTAGCTCAGCAAGTGGCGCAGGAAGTTCGTTCCCATTTTGGTGAAAAAGTGTTTCGCTCGGTCATACCGCGAACGGTGAGGCTTAGCGAGGCACCTAGCTATGGACAACCAATTTTACGGTACGATCCCCGTTCCAAGGCGGCGGAGGTCTATCGCTCGCTGGCGAAGGAGATGTTGTTGAATGCCGCGAAGTAAGGGACTAGGCCGGGGGTTGTCGGCTTTGATTGGAGAAAGTCCGGGGATTTCCAGCACGGATGGAGGTCCGCGCGAAGTGCCGTTGGACGCCGTGATAGCAAGTCGGTTCCAGCCGCGTAAGGACTTTGACGAGGTTGAACTGGAGGAACTGGCGGAGTCCATCCGTAAGTATGGCATCATCCAGCCGGTGTTGGTGCGAGAAATCGACGGAGGCTATGAGCTCATCGCGGGAGAGCGCAGGCTCAGGGCAGCTAGGCGGGCTGGACTTAGCTCAATTTCGGCTTGGGTGCGATCGGCAACGGATGTGGAAATGCTGGCGATGGCGCTAGTGGAGAATGTTCAACGAGAGAATCTTAACCCAATGGAAGAAGCGGAGGCATACCAGCGTCTGACGGACGATTTAGGATGGACCCAAGACGTCATAGCCGGCCAAGTGGGAAAAGCTCGGTCGCATGTAGCCAACTATCTTCGTCTTTTGCGTCTCGATCCTCGAATACGAGATTGGATTCGGGGAGGAAAGCTGTCTATGGCGCACGCGAAGGTGCTGCTGTCGATGGAGGATGAGAGTCAACGCTTAGATTTGGCCGAGGCGGCCGTGGTGAAGGGATGGACGGTACGAGAGTTGGATGATCACCGGATCCGATTGAATGCGACCGTCAAAGCGGCCAGTAGTCGGGCGCTCGACGTGCATATGAGGCAGGTCGAAGAGGGTTTGCGGCGAGCTTTGGGTTCGGGGGTCAAGGTTCGAGGCGACGGAGAGAAAGGGAGGATTGAAATTCGCTATCGGAGTTTAGAGGAATTGGAGAGGTTGATTGAGATCCTAGGCCGGTCCGAAGATGTGCCCGAAAGGTTTCCGGTTTAGGGGAAACCGGTCTAAATCTGGCGAATTTCGCCGTGAGTTAGCTGGTTGATTGAGGGGAAGGATGAGTTTTCGAGCGCGGGAGGAAATGATGTTCAATTTGGGTCAGAATGTGGTCACGGTGCCCCTGCTGGTTACGGCCGCACTAGCCATCATAGCCATCGTGATATCGGTGGTGGCGGTCGCTGGCGCGCGGGCTAGTCGGCAGCGGATCGGGCGGTTAATGCGTTCGGGAAGTCATGAAAATCTTGAGGAAACGTTGACGAAGTTGTTGGACGAGGCTCAAGCCTGGCGGGGTTTAGAGGCGCGAATCAAAGAGTTAGAATGGAAGCAGAGGCAGACTCTGTCGAAGACGGGGATGGTACGCTACAATCCGTTTGATGATACCGGGGCAGATCTTTCGTTCTCCTTGGCCCTATTGTCGGAGGAGCGCGATGGAGTGGTGGTGACCAGTTTGTGGGGGCGTGATGAGGTCCGCGTGTTTGCAAAACCGATTGAGCAGGGATCGAGTCGCTATGCGTTGAGTAGCGAGGAAAAGCAAGCGTTGGACTTAGCGGCGAATCAAAGGATGGCACCCCGATAGCTGAGAGGAACGAGAAGAACATTCACCGATTGTTCCTCGAGGAACATTTTTGATTTTCCCCTTTTTGAGGGCGGGGTTTTCGCAAGATGCGTCACTTGCCGAGCCTTGCGGTCTGAGCTTCCCCGTTATTCGAGCGGATTCTCCTGGGCGCAGCGGTCCACACGTCCCAGGGAATAGTCGTTTCTGGCCTCACCGCGAGAATTCACGCACTCCGAGGGCATCCCGGTCAGGGCCGCCTTTTGAGCCGAAGGCAACAAGCCCGTCCACGCGGCATGGACGGGCTTGTTTGTATGTCGGCATCGCAAGATGTCTTCCGTTTGCACGCTGTCGCGGGAAGTAGCGGTGAGACGGTTTGAGCGCGAGTGCCTGGAGCATGCTTTCCGGCACGGCGGGGTCAACCAGGTGAAGCAGCCGGGAGAGGCCCTTCCGCCTTGTGCGCGTGATCTCAGGACGTCCGGCGTTTAGCGTCAGTGGGCAGAGGCCATTAAGCGCACCCTCTCGGATGGGACCCGCGACCGATGGAAGTGAAGGGCGTGACCTAGGAAGGAAACCCTGCAGAAGCCCCGGGCGGTTGCCATGGAAATAATGGCTTCCTGGGCGCCTTGGGAAAGACGCGCCTACTTCTAATGTTCCTCCAATGTTCCTCAAGGAACAATTGAATCATGCAATTTGGGATGACTCCTTTTGGCCCAGCGTATATATGAGCCCAGAGGAGGATGTCCATGAAGAAGGGACACTGGATGGGGGTTGGCTTAGCCTACGTCGGCACCGTCATCGGCGCCGGGTTTGCCAGCGGTCAGGAAATCTGGCAATTTTTCTCCCGCCACGGCGCATGGGGAGGCGCAGGTATTGCTCTAGCTGGACTTACCTTTTTGATACTCGGTCGTGCTGCCTTGGAAACGGGCCGGCGGGGGGTTGCACACTTTTCGGCCTTTGTATCCCAAGTCTATGGGCGTTATGGAGTGGCCCTAGAATACGTCGTCACCCTGGTGCTGGCCCTGGGTGTGGGCGTGGTAGCAGTCGGCGGTGGCGCCGCGCTCTCCGACATGACTCACTGGCCTAAACCGTTGGCAGGGCTCCTTGTTTTAGGCTCGGTGCTCCTTACCGCCTCCTTTGGCAATAACACGGTGGTGCGCGTTAACAGCATTGTAGTCCCTTATTTGTTGATGCTTACGATTACGTTGGCACTCTGGCCGCACGCCTATGCCTCCGCTGCTCACGTAGACCCACGCTTCTGGTGGCTTTCGGCCTTGCTTTACGTGTCGTATAATCTGTTTACCGGCATGATGGCCTTGCTTGGCCTGGGCTCGATGCTGAAAAGTGGCCAAGAAACCTGGAGGGCTGCGCTCCTGGCGGCCGTGCTCCTAACCGGGGTCGCGTTTCTTGAACATCGAATTTTGCTTAGGATCGGAGATGTTGGCGACCTGCCCATGATGACGGTCGCATCTGCCGTGGGCGGGCCCATGCGTCTGCTCTTTGGGGTGAGTTTACTCGCTGCCATGTACACGACGGGCTTGGGCCAAGCTTTTGCTTTGGTCAACCGCTATGGTAGGCTTCGTAGCCAATGGCTTTGGCTGTCGGGGGCGATGATGGGCTGGCCTTTTCAAACCTTGGTCTCATCCCTTTACCCCCTTTTAGGTGTGGTGTCGGTAGCGTTTTGGGCGCCTTTACTCCTTCCCCGAAGAAAAAATTAGAGGCGCTGCGAATTTTAAATCGGGGTGAAGCGCTTGGATGACAGTTTCGAAGACTTGTTGTGGGAAGGCAATCAAGCGTGGTCCACCGGTCGCAAAGATCTTGCCGTGCGTTACTATCAAATGTTGATTGAGCGTTTTCCAGACAATCCCAACGGGTACAATAGGTTGGGAGCGGTGACGGCAGAGAGCGGAGATCTCGCCCAGGCCAAGTGGTACTTCGCCCGGGCCTTGGAATGCGATGGGAGGCATGCTCCTACGTTGAGCAATCTTGGCAATATCAGCTTGGAAGAGGGCGACCTCGATGAAGCCATAGCGTTTTACGGTTTGGCTCTAGGTTCCGACCCCGATTACGCGCCCGCCCACCATAACCTGGCAGTGGCCTATCGCCAAAAGGGCCAATTAGGGACTTCCGTCCGCCACCTTAAGCTGGCTCAGAGACTGGAGCGTCGCAGGGACGCCTTGGATGCTGCCCATCGTGGTGATACGCGGCGGCGATATCTGAGGATGGGCGGCCGCTTTGTCTGGTGGTGGATTCCAGCGCTTCTGCTAATTATGGGAATTCTAGGGAGGGCGATAAGGTGACCTTTCAGGCAGCCCGTTGGCGCATGATTAGTGGGTGGATGATTGCGCTTCTTCTCCCGTTCGGCGTACTATGGAAAATCCAGGGGGATACGGCCGACCTCTCCCCGCTGGTACGATATGTCGCCCTTTTTATTCTGGCCGTCATTGCTGCAAAAATAGGAAAATGGATTTCCGGATCGATCTGGGACCAGGATCTGCGCTCGCTGCTTGACGATGGGGTGTTGGCCGCCTTGTTGGGGCTGGTCGCTTACACCGTGGCCACGTGGATGGGCCATCACGGAGGCGGGCCCGTCAATCCCACGTGGGCGGCGCTGGCTGGAGCTTATTTAACCATTATATGGCCAATTCGCCCGTAGTCTATGCGGCTACCGCTCAAAGGAGGAGCTCGTGAACTGGGTATCGATCGTCATCCTGGGCTACATGGGACTCGGCGCCCTGTCAGGCCTTCGTCGAGGTCTTAGTTTGGTAGCGTTTTCCGTTGCCGGGTACGTGGTGGGCATTCTGGTGGCTACGCGATATCAGCATGTGATCGTCGCCAGCATCATGAAGGCCTTGCCCATCCAGCATTGGGTCAATCGCTACGTACCTTTGGCCTCTTCGAACCTAGGCGGAGTCCATCAAACCACCGATCGTTGGCTGCTCAGCGTTCTCGGGGTGGTGGTGTTCCTTCTCGTCATTGCCGTCGTGGAATCCATCGGCCGTTCGATAGGCTCAGGAGCCAGTCACGTGGTGAAGAGCTTTCGCCTCACCGGCTTTCTCAACGGCATCGGAGGACTGGCGGCTGGCGTGGTTGAACACGGCCTGGTGGCCTGCCTGATTTTAGGCTTGCTGGTCAGTTTTCCCCTACTCAGCCACACGCCCTTGGTTCTGGCTCTAAACCGCAACGCGCTCGTCGCCATGCTTGTTGGCTGGTATCACCGTATTAGCCTCACCCCAGCGGGCAAGTGGCTATAAGAATCATGGGAATGGGAAGGGGGCGGACTCTCGATGGCCAAGGAACGCATCGTGTTTTCTCTCAATCAATTAGTGGAGCTAAAGAAGCCCCACCCTTGTGGCAGTAAAACGTGGAAGATCCTACGCACGGGCATAGACTTCGGGTTGCGCTGCGAGGGTTGTGGGCATCGAATCTTAATTCCCCGCAAGGACTTCGAGCGATCGGTAAAGCGCATCCTAAGTGAATCGCCTGAAAACCTGTCCTCGTAAGCAACGGGTGACGCGGTGGATGCCCCGCCCCCAGGACCTTCTAGGCCTGGCGCCGCAGCATCTTGCCTTGCAACCGTTCCATGCGCCCTACGTGAGGGCTGGGGCCCGTCATGTCGGTTAGATGCAGTGCACGCCGCTTGTGTTTCCACGCCTCATGGGCGCGGACGGCGAAATCTAGAGATTGTCGATAGTCATGGACCTGGTGCTCGTAAATTTTTGATAACTCTACCAACACCTCTTCGGATGGCAGGTTTTGTCGGGAGACTAAGGTTTCCCACACTGAAAGGCACCCTCGCCAATCCCCCTGTCGCTTTAGGCAGCGGCCCAGAGCAAACTCCGCCGTGAACCGCAAGGCATCTTGGCTCTCGGCCACGGCTTGATATCCCGCTTGGGCTAAGCTGAGCTGCCCCAGCCCTTCATACCATTTGCTAATCGCGAATCGTTCCCGATGGGAGAGGCTGGAACTGGTATGGGCTAGGACGAGTCGGGATAGATGAACATACAAGGTGATTAATGACAAGACATCCCATTGATTGTGGAGCAACACTCCCTCCATGGTGCTCAGCTTTCGGGTTCTCAGGTAGTCAAAATAGAGGATGGGGGCCAGACTTCCTGGAGTGTCTTCGGTTCGCATTACGGACAATTTGTGACGTTCTATCTCGGACAAGCGGCATGATGCTAATTCATCGACCCAGACCCGGCGAGTTGGATGGAGCAGATCCATGTGGCTTAAATGCGGCAGCGGACCCAGATCCGAACGCAACAGGGTGTGGCGGGAGCGAACCTGAGGCCAGTCGAACGATTTCCCGTTAAACGTCACCAGCGTGCGGGCGTCCTGTATTTCTTCGAAAAAGCGGCCGTAAAACGACGCCTCTTGTGCCGGTGAGGTTAGGAAGTGTTGGCGGACGACGCACTGACCGTGTTCAAAACGGGCATAGCCGAGAAGAAAAACTAGGGTTCCTGCGCCATGATGAAGGCCCGTGGTTTCGGTGTCGAAGAAGATGAGATCCTCAGCGCTCACGTCTACGGGTGGCGCAAGCGGGTGTTCGATGCCCGACGCTTGCCACGCTCGCATGACGCCGTATAGGTCCTCGAGCGCATAGCGGCCATGATGGTGCGCGCCAGGAAACGTCCGAACGAACGTCATGGTCGCTTT
>JAJZZI010000139.1 GCA_021797635.1 Bacillota bacterium
GCAATTTGGCCGTCCCCTGGGCCAGCGCATCCGCCAAAAAGTGCGGTCCCGGGGCGATGGTCCCGCCAATAAATTCTCCTTGATCATTGACCGCATCCACGGTGGCCGTGGTGCCCGCGTCCAGAATGACGACGCTCCGACGCACGCGGTGCCAGGCGGATAATGCGTTCACAAACCGGTCCGCGCCAAGTGCCTCGGGAGGTTCGTAGCGCACCCGCATACCGTATCCCGGGGAACGGACTTCTAGGGGTGCAAGCCGACCGATTATTTCGCCTACGCGTATCAAGGCCGGAGTGAGCAAGGGCACCACCGAGGCGAGCACCATTTGATCGACATGTTGCAACCCTAAGTCACCTAGTAGGATGGAGATCGTCACCCGATATTCGTCGGCGGTGCGACGGACATCCGTGGAAAGCCTCCACTCGCCAATCCATCCTTCAGACGGGCTATGCACCCCTAATTTAATGTGGGTATTGCCCACATCGATGGCCATTCGCCTCATCACAAGCCTTAGCGCCTTCTCTCTTTGGTCTTGGGATCATGCATTGTGCACGCCCACCGTTCCGTTTCAGTATAGCGAAGACCACCAACACCTGGGAATGATGGCCTGAGAAGGGTTAAAATAGAATTCAGACATCGCTCTCATGGCTTTGGCGACGCACAAAAAGAAAAGGGGGGATCGGGGTCTTGCCGACTCATGTAACCCCGTATCCAAGGGCCATCCGGATAAGACGGGGGACCACCTCTGCATCTGGTGAGCAGGACTTGATGCGTGGAAAGGCAGGAGTGCCGTGATATCGGTTGAAGAGGCCCAGGCTCGGATTCTTTGCAATAGCTCCAGGCTTTCTGAGGAACAAGTTTATCTACTGGACGCGACAGGGCGGGTGCTGGCTCGCGACCTACGCGCTAGCATCGACCTGCCTCCCTTTGACAACTCGTCCATGGATGGCTACGCCATCCATGCGGGCGACAGCTTAGATGCCCATGAAGCCCATCCGATTGCATTGACGGTCGATGGCCTCGTCCAAGCGGGCCACCCGGCCATGAATCCCTTGCCTGCCCGAAGCGCCAGAAAGATCATGACGGGAGCCCCCCTCCCACCCGAGGCGGACGCCGTGGTGGCGATCGAAGAGGTAGAACGTCGTGAGTCGTGCATCGTCTTACACCATCCCGTGAAGCGCGGCTCATTGATTCGTCAGCGCGGGCAAGACACTCGCCAGGGCGCTACCCTGTTGGCCGCCGGTACGGTCCTTAACTCCGCACGTATTGGACTGCTGGCAAGTCAGGGCGTCATCTTGGTCCCAGTCACTCGAAAGCCGCGGGTGGCGATTTTAGCCACCGGGGATGAACTCGTCGAGCCGGGCCAAACGCTCTTGCCCGGCCAAATCCCCAACTCCAACAGCTACGCCTTGAGTGCCGCCGTGATGGAGTCTGGAGGCATTGCGCTTCGGTATCCAGCCGTGGCTGACCGCCGCGAGGCGGTCGCCGAGGCGCTCCATCAGGCTGCCTCCGAAGCCGACATCGTTCTCTCGAGTGGCGGCGTCTCCGTAGGGGATTACGACCTGGTCAAATCCGTCTTGCAAACCATGGGCCAATTAGACTTTTGGCGAGTGGACATGAAACCAGGGAAACCTCTTGCGTCAGGCTTCTTGGGGAAAACTCCCTTTTTAGGGCTTCCAGGAAATCCCGTGTCAGCACTTGTCACCTTCGAGCTCTTTGCCCGGCCGCTCATACGAAGCCTCCTAGGCGACACGGATTGGCCGCGACCTGTAATCTCCCTGCCCTTAGCGCAGGAGTTTTCCGAAATCAGCGATCGACGGCATTACGTGCGCGTGGCCATTCGCGCTGATGCGAACGGCGCGCTGATGGCTTGGCCCACGGGACCCCAAGATTCCCACTTGCAAACCTCCTGGACCAATGCCCAGGGGCTGATGATCATCCCCCCGCACCAGGGCCGTCTACCCCAAGGCAGCATTTGGCCAGTGATGCTGCTCAAAGCCTAGCTACGACTAACGTAGAACGGCACTACGCATCTTCCTTAACGGAACGAAAACCTTAAACGGTCTTCGGTGGCAATCACGGGCGGCTCGATAGTCACAGCCAAGTTCTCGGTTTTATTGATGAAAATTTCGGCTATGTGCTGCGGTTGGATTTCCCTGTTTTTTTAGTCTAAGCCGCCCTCTTCGGCCATCTCGATTTAGGTTGGAAAGGGAGGTGCATTCTCGATGGGGCGCGACCCTCCACTGGTTGAAAAATGCCGATCGATCGAATCCGTTCTTAGTATCTGGATGCGCAGTCACCATCCGTGGACGTGGGGCAGGCGCTCCTGCACATACGCCCCCGAATGTGCAATGACTGATGCATCAACGCATATCCCTGACTGAAGATATCCTCGGGGAACGACACGCTAGACCGACGATAGGTCATGCTGAATCCACAGGTTAGGCTCGATATATACAGACCACAGTTAGTCTGCACATCAATTTGTACTGGGTTGAATGCTTGGGGAACCACATAGGGTCCACTTGCTGGGAACCTCATGCCGGTCCACGTTTCCCATTCTTGTACGGAACCAGAAATCGTCATCGACCGTTGGGCCACCCCAAGACATGCACCCCCTAATCGCCAATGGACTCGAAGCCATGGATCGAATGGCGAACCGTCACTCCGAACCCACTGGACGCACCGTTCCATGGTGAGCAGAGGATAGTTCGCTTTCCCCGTGGGCCGCACCGGCGCGATCAGGGTCGACAGCGCGTGCCCCTTCGCTATCGCCTGCATGGTCGCAATAATTTGGGCACTCCATCCTCCCCGCTTGTGTTGTGGTGAAGTAATGGCTGCCAGCGCACACAGGGTGTTCGGGGCTCGTTCCATTTGCCTATCCGCGATGCCTCGTTCCAGCGCCCCATCATACCCCGCAGGAAGATCGTCTACGGTGCCATCCCACCGCAACGGAATGGCATGACCACAAGCGGCCACGAGCCCGCCGGCGTCAGACAAAGCAAACTGGAAATCTGGGAAGTATCGATACAGATCCCCCCAGTATTGCTGGGTGACCGGACCGCCCTGCACGAGGAATCGCGGAAATTGGTGGTGCAATGGGCCCACATCGACCGCGAGGTCCGGTCGTTCAGGAAACGTCATCCACTGGAAATCCATGACCAAGGACCTTTCTTTTCCTCACACTGACCGATCCCATCCGCCTAAACGATTTGATGGTACTCCCGGGACTGCGGAGGGATGGCTTTGTCTGCACCCATTTCACCCCTTGTCGATCCGGCCGACAGCGCCCTAGTGCGCGAGATTGCGAATCGTTTGCTGTCCATCGTGAGACCATAGCCAGTTCTTTCCGTGGCAGAACACAAGATTTCATGCTTGCCCGCCCACCGCGCGGTCTTGACGATTGCCATCGCCACGACTAGACTATAAGTGTAAACCTTCAGGGCGGGGTGAGGGGTCATACCCAATTCCCCACCGGCGGTTATCCCGAGACGATCGGGGAGCCCGCGAGCCTTTTGGCAGGAGTCCGGTGAGAGTCCGGCGCCGACAGTATAGTCTGGATGGGAGAAGGTTAAAGACAGACATTCGCTTTATGTCTAACCTTTGCGTTCCCGTAGCCCTCTGAAGGGCGCGGGTTTTTTTGTCGTACCAGGGGGTGCACGTCATGACCAAGAGTCCCATGGCTCGAGCCTTGGCCCTGGCTTCGCGCGGGCGCGGCAATACCTCACCCAACCCCATGGTAGGCGCCGTGGTCGTCAACGCCACAACAGGTCAAATCCTGGGAGAGGGTTACCATCACCGCGCGGGTGAACCCCACGCCGAGCTTTTGGCCCTGCGGCAAGCGGGGGACCAGAGCCGTGGCCAGAGCCTATACGTCACGTTAGAACCATGCAACCATACGGGACTGACCCCCCCATGCACCGACGCCGTCATTGCGGCCCAAATCCGCTCCGTGCATGTGGCCGTTTTAGACCCAAATCCCAAGGTATCAGGCGGAGGCATCGAGAAACTTCGCCAAGCGGGCATTACCGTCCGCGTTGGTGAGTTCGCAGAGGCCGCCTACGCGCTCAACCTCCCGTTTTTCACATGGGCTCTGTATCATCGTCCTTTGGTCATTCTGAAGAGTGCGATGTCTTTGGACGGCAAAGTGGCCACCGCCACCGGTCAATCGAAATATTTGACCCACGCGGCCGCTCTCGCCTTGGCCCATGAACAGCGTCGACAAGCCGACGCCATTCTAGTTGGTCTTGGCACCGTCCTTGCGGACGATCCCAGCCTAACCTATCGAGGTCGGCGCCGGGGGCGCGATCCAGTCCGCGTGGTGCTCGACAGTCAGGGCCACACCCCCCCTGAAGCCCGTCTTTTTCACCACGAATCCCAGGCACCAAGCCTCGTCCTTACGTCAGACCGGGCTTCACGAGCCTGGGAACGGGACATCTTTACGGCTGGTGGAGAAGTGGTTCGCCTGCCGGAAGATCCTTCTGGCCGCATATCCTTAACGGCGGTCATGGAGGAATTGGCCGAACGCCGACTCGACCGTCTCCTGGTTGAGGGCGGCCCCACCGTGCACTCCGCTTTCATTCAGGCAGGGCTGGCTGATCAGTGGATAGGGTTCTTAGCCCCGCTAATCATCGGAGCCAGCGGCCTTTCGGCCGTCGGTGGCGGGTATGCTTGGTTATCCGAGGCCCCTGGCCTGGCCATCCGAAAGATTCGCAAGTTGGGTGAAGATGGAGTGATCGAAGCCGACTTTCTGGCATCCCCGGTTCTTCAACTCCCGTTAAGCTTAGTCGAGGAGGCGTAAGCATGTTTACCGGCATCGTCGAACACGTGGGTCAAATCTTGGATCTGAGTCCCGGCTCCGATGGTCAAAGCTACAACATTCAAGTGCGCCATGGCTATGAGACTGCCTTGGCCCAAGGCGAGTCGATTGCGGTCGAGGGCACGTGCCTTACGGTGGTCACCAGCGAGCAGGACTGTTTTTTTGCCCAAATTAGTCCGACCACGGCGGAAATCACGACTCTGGCCTTGCTTCAGGCTGGCGACCGTGTCAATCTTGAACGCCCTTTAACCCCGCAGAGCCTGCTTGGCGGCCACTGGTTGCAAGGCCACGTTGACGAGCGGGGCCGAGTGCTCGATGTGCTCCATCAGGGGGATTCGCGTACTGTCATCATTACCGCGTCGCGCGAACGCCGCCATCTGTTGGTAGAGAAGGGCTCGGTGGCCGTCAACGGCGTCAGCCTCACCGTAGTCGGCCTGACGCCTGAGGGCTTTCGCGTCACCCTGATCCCCCATACGTTGTCCTCGACCACGCTAAGCCTGCTTCGTATCGGCAGTCACGTCAACCTCGAATACGACCTTATCGCCAAGTACGTAGAGCGCTTGGCTGCACCCTATGGGTCGCCGCGGTAGAGCCTTCAATTTGGATGAAAGGAGGTCGTCCCATGACCGAACCTATGGCCTCAGCTTCCGTCGACGATGCCGTGCGCGCGATTCGCGCCGGTGAGATGGTCATTGTGGTAGACGACCAGCATCGGGAAAACGAAGGGGATTTCGTCATGGCGGCCAGCAAAGTGACCGCCAGCGCCGTAAATTTTATGGCTCGCTTCGGTCGCGGTCTCATTTGCGTGCCTATGATTTCAGAGCACCTGGAAGGATTGGACCTTCCACCCATGACCCCGTCGCCTCAAGATTCAATGCGCACCGACTTCACCATCTCCGTCGACGCGCGTCACGGCACCACCACGGGTATATCCGCGGCCGACCGTGCCCGCACCATTCAAGCCTTGGCCGATCCGCGCACAACCGCTGATGACCTCCTGCGACCCGGCCATGTCTTTCCCCTGCGGGCCAAAGAAGGTGGAGTGCTTCGTCGTCCCGGCCACACGGAAGCCGCCATCGATTTGGTTCGTTTGGCCGGGCTACCGCCGGCGGCAGCCATCTGTGAAATTATGAAGGATGATGGCACGATGGCCCGTCGCCCCGACTTGATCCAATTTGCCCATCAACATGGGCTCACGCTGATTACCATTGCCGACCTGATTCGCTACCGCCTCACGCATGAGACTTTGATTGTTCGAGAAGGCGAAGCCATAATGCCCACCCGCTATGGAAAGTTTCGTGCGGTCGCGTACACCGAACGGTTTGGCAATCTCGCCCATCTGGCCTTAGTCCTGGGCGAGCTTCCTGAAGATTCCCAAGAGCCCCTGCTCGTTCGGGTGCATTCCGAATGCTTGACCGGTGATGTCTTTGGATCCCTACGCTGCGACTGCGGAGACCAGCTCGATCAAGCATTAAAGGAGATTGCCAAAGAGGGCCGTGGAGCGCTCATTTACCTGCGCCAAGAGGGAAGAGGCATCGGGCTCAGCAACAAGATCAAAGCGTATGCGCTACAAGACCAAGGCCATGACACCATTAGTGCCAACCTTGCCTTAGGCTTCCCGGCGGATCTCCGTGATTATGGAATTGGCGCTCAAATATTGCTCGACCTGGGCATTCACCGCCTGCGGCTCTTAACCAACAATCCGGGAAAGTCTTCAGGCCTAAGTGAATACGGACTCGACGTGGTTGCGCTGATTCCCACAGAGACGTTTGCGCGCCCAGAAAACGCGGCATATCTCGAGACCAAACGCCTGGAGATGGGCCATCTGCTCACGCCCGTTCCCGATGGAATATTGGACCTCACCTCAAATACCGCTAAAGGAGCTTTAGCAAACCTGCCATGGCCGAATATCAAGGGCTTTTAGTTGCTCAGGCGAACGCACGATTTGCGATTGTCGTGAGTCGATTCAATTTACGCGTCAGTGAACGCCTTCTCCAAGGCGCCCAGCATCAACTACGGCAGTTAGGGGTTTTGGCGGATTCCATGGATGTCGTGTATGTCCCTGGAGCCTTCGAGTTGCCAGGCGCGGTCACCCGCTTGCTCCATTTGCCCTATGCAGCGGTGATTGCCCTCGGAGCGGTCATCCGCGGAGAAACTCCCCATTTTGACTATGTGGCGGGCAATGTTGCCGCCGAACTTAGCCACCTAGCCCAAAAGGGCCCGGCTCCGGTCATCTTTGGAGTGCTCACCTGTAACACCATGGCCGAAGCCGAAGACCGAGCCGATGGCAAAGCAGGCAACAAAGGCGCAGAAGCGGCCCTGGCTGCCGTCGAAATGGCTAACTTATATCATCAGCTCGATACCATCCCCACCCGACCAGGCTCTTCGTCCTCTTAGACGGAGGACACCAAGCGGATCATACTTTACCGTCAGGGCGGCCCATAGAGGCCGCCTTCAAGTCGAATGCCAACCTCGCCTGCCTGCACGCGACGTAGTTGACCGCCGCTTGTCTCCACGAGCAGGGCGCCGTCGCCATCAATATCGCGCGCATAGCCCGAAAACTCGACACGGCCCATTGCCAGGACGTCCACCCTTTGATTCAGAGTAAGCGAGCGCTCCCGCCAGGCGGCCAAAATGGGCCCCCCTCCCCGGGTTAGCCAGGTTTCATACCACACTTCCAGACGCGAGCATAGCCTCGCCCAAAGGTGGATGCGGCTTACTGCGGAGTTTTGAGCCATCGCCAAGGTAATGGCATGGTCCAAGTCCTCGCGAATAACGCCTTCAACGTTCACCCCAATACCCATCACGGCCCAGGGCTCGGGGGCCGGTCCCGCTTCTACCAAAATACCTGCGCACTTTTTCCCCGCCACTAAAACGTCATTGGGCCATTTTAATCCCGGACCGAGGCTCGTTTCCGCCTCGATAGCCTCACTCAGAGCCACGCCCGCCATAAGGCTAATGAGACCGGAGAGGTCTTTGCCGGGATAGACGACGAGGGAGGTATAAAGTCCCCCACGGGGTGGTGACCACCACTCTCGGCCCAGGCGACCGCGTCCCTTGGTCTGCTCGTCCGCCACCACGGCCGCGCCCAAGGGCACATTCTCCTCTCTGAGACGGGTCTTCAAATATTGATTGGTGGAATCCAGGGACGCAAAGTATTCGAGGTCGCGTCCCATCCATTGGCTTTCTAATTCGATGGTCCATTCTTCGGCGGTCATCGGACCACGTCCGGCCAACGGCCGAGCTCGCCGAGACATCGGATATGCTGCTCCTTCACCTCGGCTAGACTTCGATAGAAGTCTAGGCCGACGATGCTCTTAGGACACGGATGGACCTCCGCCAAGGGCTCGAGCACGAATCGACGGTGATGCATGCGGGGATGGGGCAAAGACAGATGGGGATCGTCCGTTTGTAGGTCGTCCCAGAGCAAGAGATCGAGGTCCAACGTCCTCGGCCCATTTTTAACAGTTCGCGTTCGACCCTGAGCCACCTCGATCCCTAATAATTCATTCAATAGGGCCCCTGCCGACAGCGGGGTCCTTATCCGGACCACCATGTTGAGATACCAGGGTTGGCCAAGGGGTCCGCCCATGGGTTCCGTTTCATAGACCTTTGACTGTGCAACGACGTCCCCTAGTGTCGCCAATTGCCGCAAAGCATCCTCTAGAGCACGGTGCCGTGCCCCTAAGTTTGAACCGAGGGCCACGTAGGCATCAACCATGGCGAAACACCTCCACTTCGGCCACGCCTCCACCGACGGCCATCGGCGGATTCATCTTTCGCACCCGAACGCGCACCGACTCAGGCGTGCCGATAGCCAATATGCCCTCTGCGATAAGGCTTGCCAAGCGTTCAAGCAGCGCCACCGGCGACCCCGCCATGACTTCGGCCACGATATCGGCCATCATGGCGTAATTTACCGTATCTTCCACGCGGTCGCTTTCTCCTGCTGCGTTCAGGTTCACATTCACCTCAAGATCCACCTCAAAAGGCTGAGCTACGGACTTTTCATGGGGTAAGACACCGTGACACGCTTGAAATCGCAGCCCGAGCAGACGAATTTGATCAGCCACGGTGCGCCGCCTCGACCAAACGGTCAGCCACCGCCACCGCCTCTTTGACCATGGCCACATGATGCACTCGCACCACGTCGACGCCTTGCGTCGCTAACAGGGCCGAAATGGCCGCCGTAGCCGCATCTCTTTCGGAAGCGGGTTGGGTGCTGACCATCGCCAGAAAGCGCTTTCGACTTGGCCCCACTAAGAGTCCCGCACCTAACCCCAAAAGAGCCGGCAATTCCGCGATAACCGCCCAATTCGCCTCCACCCCATAAGCAAAACCTAATCCCGGATCGATTAAGACCCGTTCGACCTCCACCCCCGCTTGGCTCAACTGAGACAGCCGAGTTTTTAGCCAACGATACATCCCCTCTATCGAAACGGTCTCTCCCACCGCCCCTTGGGGATGATACATCAAGACGTAGCCACACAGGCTTGCTTGCAACACCTTAGCCATCTGCGGATCGGCCAGGCCGCTCACATCGTTGATGACGGAAGTCCCCTCATCCAGGGCCCTTCGGGCAATCTCTGCCTTTTGAGTATCCACCGAGATCGGACCAATTCCCTTGCGCGCGCAGGCGGTTAACACCGGCCGCAATCGATCCCATTCCTCATCGAGCGTGACCGGGACGTACCCCGGGCGGGTGGATTCGCCGCCGATGTCCACAATGTCCGCCCCATCAGCGAAGAGCTTCTCAGCTTGAGCGACGGCAATATCCGGCGCAGTATAACGGCCACTGTCCGAGAAGGAATCGGGAGTTACGTTTAAAATGCCCATGATATACGTGCGTTGGCCAAGCGGCCAGGTCGTCTGGCCCACGCGAAAGTGTCGCGCATTTTGAGAAGGTCGCTTCACCAATCAATGTCCCCCCTGAAGGCTCCGATCATAGGCTAAGATTCCCTTCACCCAAGTCTTTTCCACGACGCTCTGGATCTCGAAAGGATGGCCACTCCATAGGGCCAGGTCTGCCTCTTTGCCGACTTCGATCGAACCCACGCGGTCAGCAATTCCATTGATTTCGGCCGCGGTTAAAGTGATGGCGCGCAGGGCTTGAGGCTCTTCCATGCCCTCGCGTACGGCCAGGGCCGCACTGAGCACCAAATACGCAATCGGCACCACCGGATGGTCGGTAATCATCGTAAGTTTCACTCCCGCACGCGATAAGATCCCGGGCACCCGAAAACTCCGGCCGGCGACCTCGACTTTAGTTCGTGAAATCAGCCCCGGTCCCCATGAGACGGGCACTTGGTGTTCCAGGAGCAGATCGATGACCCGATCCGCTTCCGTGCCATGTTCAATCACTTGGCGCACCCCGAATTCGCTACCAATACTCAACGCCGTGCGGATGTCGTCGGCAAGATGCGCGTGCGTACGTAGAGGTATCTGGCGATCGAGCACCAGTGCCAGCGCTTCATGGTCGAGATCCCGATCGGCAAAGGGATCGCGCGCTCGCCGATTGCGATAGTTATCGGCGTCAACCAATGCCTGGCGAAGGGCCTTGGCAATGCCTAGCCGGGTCTGGGGAAACTTTTTCCGAGTTCCATAGACTCGCTTGGGATTTTCGCCCATCGCACTCTTCATACCCGAAGGCGCTTTCATGACCATCTCCGCCATGGACTGCCCAAACAGGCGAAGCGTGGCTCCTTGCCCCCCCACCACATTGCCACTGCCGGGCGTGACCCATGCGGAGGTAATACCCCCGGCAATCGCGTCCGCCAATGCCGGATCATCCCTGTGAAATCCGTCGACCGCCCGAACACCGGGGGTTATCGGGTTGGTCATCTCGTTCACATCGCTGCCCTCCCACCCTTGGCCGTCGACATGCAGGCCGAGGTGGGTATGGGTATCAATAAACCCGGGCAAGACATACTGTCCGTTGGCATCAATGATGGTGGCCCCCTGAGGCACCTGGATTTCCTTGCCTACGGCACATATCATGCCATCGTCGTCCACCAACACCGTGGCTCCGACCAGCGCCCCATGGGAAATCGTCTCAACACGTCCGCCCACAATAGCGAGCATAGGGCACCTCTTTCCATCGAATTCACATTGACGCCCAAAGCCATAACCCTCAAGGCACTGATGAGCCTTAAGGGTTATGGGGTCTAGGTCACATTCAAAGCTTTTGCCAGCTTTTGGGGTTCAAATCCAATCAGCACTTGACGCTCCTGGCCGTCCGATTCGATCACCGTGGTTGGAGTTCCCCGGGAACCCAGCTGAACCAGCTCTTCCATCCACTTCGCGTTTTGACGAATGTCTCGCTCTTCAAACTCCAGTCCCTTTTCAGAAAGCCACGCTTTCTCCGTATGGCAAGCGCCTCATCCAGGCTGGGTATAGACCACAATTTTTGCCATAAGTCACCACCCTTCGCTAAATAGTTTACCCTTTTTATGGCCGAGCGACCATAGACAGGCCCTCTTCTTCGGATGCGGGCTGAACCGCGCTCACTTGGATGATGCTGGATTTTTTCATATTATCTTAATCCAGTGCCATTACACTGAGCCCAAGGAGGAGGGAACAGACATGGGCGTGGCTCCCCACACTGAAGGCCGGGTAGCTCCCGACGAAAAACCTAAGAGACACGTGCGTCTAAAGCGTTTAGGCTTCGTGCTCTTAGGCCTGATTGTGGTCATAGGCTCCACGGGCGCCGCTATCGGCATGACTTATGCGGCCAAATTAGCAACGCTACCTCAAATAGCTAGGCAGGAAAATCGTCTCCACGGCGGCACTTGGGTACCTCTAAGAGGTGTCTCGCCCTGGTTCACTTCGGCTTTAATTGCCACCGAAGACCAGTCGTTTTACAGCAACTGGGGCGTCTCCTTTGAGGGAACTCTTCGTGCCCTCTTGGTGGACATCCAGACCGGAAGCTTTGCGCAGGGGGGATCCACGTTAACCCAAGAACTCATTCGCGACTTGCTGCTTAGTCCCAGAAAAACGCTCGAGCGAAAGTTTATCGGAACCATGCTCTCATTTTATACCGCGGCACTGTATTCTAAGGCACAAGTGCTCACCATGTATGTCAATCAAGTCTATTTAGGTGCGGGTGCCTACGGCATTCAAACGGCCTCTATGCGATATTTTGGGATTCCCGCCTCCAAGCTCACCTTGGCCGAAGGTGCCATGCTGGCTGGGCTGCCTCAGGCTCCCAGTGCTTATGATCCCTTGGCGCATTTGGCGCTGGCCAAGATGCGCCAAAAAGAGGTCCTGGACCGTATGCTGGCAGAGGGTATTATAAACTCCAAGCAAGCTCGGCGCGCGTACGCCGCTTCCCTACCGCTTCGTTAATCCTGCCCAAGGCAGATGCCAGGACCAAAGCTGCGTGCGATGCCAGCGAAAGCGTAGGATCCGAAAACGGCTTTGGCTGGAAGCCATCATAAAGAGACTGCCGTCAGGTGCCACATACCCCGGATCCCAGGCATGAAGGGGGGAGCGCGGCACTGGGACGGCAAGAGTCGCCTGGCCTTCGGCGTTAAATATTTGAACCCGGTGGCGACTCGGGATAAAAATATAAATGTTTCCTCGTCGGTCCACCCCTAAGAGCTGCGCCGAAGCGGACCTTCTGGGCATGAGCAAGTGCAGACGCTTAAGATATCGACCTTGTTCGGAATAGACTTGCAGCCACAAGCCGCCCTGACCATCCCAGAGCGGTTGCAGATAGAGCTGGCCACTGGGCGAGACGGCCAGCCAGCCAATGGTCTTTTGATTGACCACCTTCGCGCTTACGACCTCTCGTGGGCTTGAGGTCAACACATAGCGCTCTAGTTGGCTATGTATGGTTCCATGTCCAATTCGCACCCACTCGATCCAGAGGTTGGATCGGCCAGCCACCGCCAAATTCCAAATCGTTTCGGTGTAGCCCAGGCCATGTTGTTTCAAGAGCGCTGCTGGCTGGTTACTGCCGGGTTTCAGGCTAAGCACGATGGGCCCTTGATTGTCGGCAAAAAAGACCTGCTGCTTATTGGAAACCCCGACGTCTTCAAGAAAGCTTTTGGGCGTGGAAATGATCGTGGTGTGGTGTTGTGAAATCTTCATGACCCGAAAATGATAGGTATCGGCCAGCCACAAGGTCGCGTGATCCTCGGGAAAACCCACTGAAAACGCCAGCGGCCCATATTCTTTCCCGTCCATTCCCCGGTTTTTGGCCACCCCGTGCGGTCCCCCAAACGGCAGGGACCAGGCGACCCGCCCAGGCCCTAGCCGGTCGCGCGTCACCCTTTGGAACCCGAGAGCGAAAATTGCGACGGATAGCCCAATGCCCGCGATGATGGCTAAAAGCTGAGTTCTTCCTTCCATAACGGTATCTCCCCCGTTGGACTATACGCGGGACCAGCCTCATCCATGCCACACAGTCCTCCCTTGCCCCGGCCACTCATGGCCGTGATCGACCGTTATTGGAAATTTTACATGGTTTGTTGTAAACTATTTAAAAACTTACATAATTTTTGAAGGGGATGACGTGGTGATTACGGCGCTCAACAGCGTTTGGGTCATGTTTGCGGCCACGCTCGTGTTCTTTATGGAAGGTGGCTTTGCCCTTCTGGAAGCTGGCTTGGTGCAATCCAAAAACACCGTATCCATCGTCATGAAAGTCATGGCCGATGTCACCGTCGGGTCGCTCGTCTTCGCCGTCGCTGGCTTTGGCTTAATGTATGGAGCCTCTCACAATGGTTGGTTCGGCTTTTCCGGTCTGTTCTTTCATGGCCATCCCCTGGTGGTGCCTCACCTGCCTTCTCCCGTGCTATGGTTCTTCGAGATGGCCTTCGCCGTGGCAGCGGTCTCAATCGTCTCTGGGGCCGTAAGCGAACGAATGAGGTTTTCCGCCTATGTCATCTACGTCATCGTCGGAGTCCTGGCATATTCTATTTCGGCGCACTGGGTCTGGAATCCCGACGGCTGGCTCCATCGACTGGGCATGATCGACTTTGCGGGTTCCAGCGTGGTCCATGCCTTCGGCGGATTTTCTGCGCTGGCCGCCGCCGCCTTGGTCGGTCCCCGGGCAGGCAGATTCTCCAAGAATCCCACCACTTTCCGGCCCTCGAATCTTCCCTTAGCCTTCGTGGGCACCTTCATTTTGTGGTTCGGTTGGTTTGGTTTCAACGCAGGGTCCACGCTCAGTGCATTTTCCCCGCTAATCGGCACGATTGCGGTAAATACGATGCTTTCAGCGGCGATTGGGGGCCTTGCCGCCATGTTGCTCACGCGACTCACCTCCAAGACCTACGACCCCACCATGGTCATCAATGGTGCCCTTTCCGGCTTAGTCGCGATCACGGCTGGTTGTGCTGCGGTGAGTCCTGCTGGAGCGCTGTGCATCGGTACGGCGGCCGGCTTCCTGGTCGTGGTGGCCACGGCGCTGTTAAATCGTCTGCGCGTGGACGATCCGGTGGGTGCCGCCCCCGTTCACGCCTTTAACGGCGTCTTAGGCACCATGGCCGTTGGGGTGTTTGCCCTTCATGGCGGGATCCTCTATGGTGGCGGAGCTCGCCTTTTAGGTGTCCAAACGCTGGGGACTTTGACCATTTCGGCCTGGGGATTTGGAGTCACCGCCCTCGCCCTCGGTGTCATGCGACGTGTCGGCTTTCTTCGGGTCACGCCCCGCGATGAGTTTGAGGGCCTGGATATTCGAGTGCACGGTCATCATGCCTACCATCACTTTAATCCTGATGCAAAAGACCACCTGGACCCAGAAGGTCGCGTCACCTAGTCCACCCTATCGTCGCGCTTATCACCCATCGCCGAGCCTGCTCCCGTCAGAATTCCCTCCGCTCGAGAGGTCGACCCAAAACCTCGTGGGAAGGTGGGGGTTTGCCTCTCCCCCACGCGCTCCACCATCAACAAATAATCTCGCGCCCGCGTCAGGGCAACATATAACATCCTCACATGCTCCGCTTCTTCTCGCTCGCGTTCGGCCACCTTCAAGCGCTCGTAAGCTGGCGTCTTGTACCATGCGGCGGTATTGGTCATGCGATCGAGCAGGATGCGGGGCATCGGGCGGGGTTCCTGATGCCAGTTAGTCACAATACACAGAGGCCATTCGAGTCCCTTGGCCTGATGCACGGTCGAGAGTTGGACGGCCTCACCCAGTTCTTCGACCACCCCTTCGTTCTCATTGGGCGCAAGGCCGACCCGCTCCCGAAGCCATTCCTCGAAGGCCCCAAAACCCCATGCTCGTCCATGGATTCTTGCCATTTCTCGCAGTTTGCCGAGATTGGCCAGCGCCTGCTGGTCCCCCCGGGTTTGTAATAAGGACATGAGTCCCGAAGCCTCCGCCAACGCGTCATACACGTCGACTGGCAGTCGATCGTCATAGGCCCGTAGCCACTCTCGAAGTAGGTGATGCCAATCCGAGAGTTGCGCCTCCTCCGGTGAGGGGACGATGCCCTCGGTCTCGAATAACGACGAGCCCTTGAATCCTCCCCGAGCCCTGCAGTAGGCTTCAAGCTGACGGTGGCTCGCTCCCACCCAAGGCGATAGCAAGAAGGCCAACCAGGCCACTTCGTCGTCAGGGTCGGCCAGGAAAGAGAGGAGGGCGGAAAATCCGCGCACCTCGTCTTGACGGAAAAATCCCACGCCACCCACGCTAGCCAGAGGAATGCCTTCCGCCTGAAATATGTCACGGTACCAATCTAATCCCGTGCGGTTGGGCATTAACACCGCCATATCACCGAAGCGCACGGCACGAGGATCGCCCGTGCGGCGATCTCTAACCGTCCATTTTTCCGCCATCGCCTGCAAGATGAGTTGAGCCGTGGCCTCGGCCTCCGCTCGCCGGCGCTCATCAGCCCGACTCAAATCCCGTTGGGCGCTTACCCGCACCCGTGCTCGACCTCCTTGGCGCAAGGTGGCGACGAGGGAATCATATGCGCCCACGTAGGGGCCCCACATCTGCAAAGCAAAAATTTCATTGACCCAGTCCAGAATCTCTTGGTCCGAGCGGAAGTTCTGCCTAACCTTGAGTACGACGCCACCCCCCTGCAAAACGTGTTCTCGCATCGACTGAAACGTCTCGACGTCGGCCCCGCGAAAGCGATAGATGGACTGCTTGGCATCGCCCACAACGAACAGCCGACCTGGAGGGATGGGGGCCGACTGCCAATCGCTGGCTAGCGGGTCCCCCGCCAAGCGCACCAAGATTTCACTTTGCACGGGATCGGTGTCCTGAAATTCATCGACCAAGATGATCCGCCAGCGCTCGTGCAACCGGATGCGGATCGCCGGATCGCGGTTCAACAAGTCTCGGGACTGCCGCAACAAATCGTCAAATCCCAGGCGGCCCTGCTGAAAACGGTACTCCTGCCAAAATGGGAAGAGGTCCTGAGACAGCGTAGTGAGCCAACGGCTCAACAAATCGTCCGCGTAATGGCTTTGAGCGGCCTCCAAATCCACCTTGAATTCCTTGATGAGCTCTTTCTGGCGTTTCAACATGTATTCAGGCGACCAGGTTTTCTGGTTACCCTTCCCCGACAAGGGATGTGACCAGGCCATCAACATCCGTGATTGGGTGCGCTCGTCGCAAGCGCATACCCAGTCCAGATATTCAACCAGGTGGCGCATCTGAGATCGACCGGGGTCATCTTCGCCGTTTAGTGCTGCTCCCTCGGATTCTTCATACCACCTTCGCAAGCGAGCCCGCCAGTCCACGAAGAATGCCCAGGCTTTAAAAGGTGGCGCCTGCTGCTGAGGTATCGTCGGCCAACTTTCTATCTCCGTCGCCATGGCTTGAAGGCTGGTTTGCGTCTCGCCCACGGCTAACAGATCGTCGAGCACCTTCGCGGTTTCTTTGGGGTGGGCCCTTCGAAGCCAAGTGTGCCAACATTCTGCCCATAGACGGTCGCGTTCGTACCCGTCGAGCACGGCGAAGCCAATGGGCACCCGCGCTTGCACGGGAAATTCGCTGAGAATCCGCTGGCCTAATCCGTGAATGGTGGTAATGATGGCCCTGTCCAGCCCACGGAGGACAAACCGGATGCGTGCACGGCGATCGTCTGTACCGATCTCTTGCTCGTCCTCGAGTTTTAGCCGAAGTCGCTCGCGGATCTCTTCGGCTGCCCGCTCCATGAAGGTCACCAACACCAATTGACTCGGATGAAGGCCCTGGTCGACCATGGCCCGAAAGGCGCGCTCCACCAAGAGCGTGGTTTTTCCCGTACCCGCCCCGGCCTCGACCACCATGTTGACGCCGAAATCTTCCGCAATACGCTTACGGTTATCCCCATCAATCATCATGGGTGTCCTTTTTGAGCCATAGGCTTTTTACCTCCGTGGGATCCATCGCCCATTTGCGCCTAGCCTCCTTGGCCACCTGCTCGGGACATACCCGGCGATAGGCGCAACGACGGCAGGGAGCGTCATCACCACCCGGCAAAGGATGAAAATGGCCGCCCTCAATTCGCTCGGAAATGTCCTTAATCATCTGATCGAGGTGCTCCACCGTTCCCAAATCCCAGCGCCGAAACTGGTTTTTAGCGCTGACGCCAACCAACGTGGCCTCGATCTCCTCCGGAGCGATGCCCAGTTCCTGGGCCAACCCCTGACGGTATAGGGGCAATTGAAGATTATCCGGCCCGATCAAATTAGGGTTTTTCATCTGCCCCGTTTTGTAATCAATGACGCGGACACGACCCTGGCTACGGTCGACCCGATCGATTCGGCCACTCCATTGAACGCGACCAAACTCAAACGTCAGTCGACGTTCGCTGGCTCCCTCGTGCCATAGCCCGCGATGAACAAAAACCGCTTCCGTCAGTTCTGCTGCCAGCGATCGCGCCACGGCCTGAACCATCACTGGAGAAGCCTGAGGAGATGGAGGCAAGTCGGTCATAACCTCCTTTAACCGCGCCGCCATCTCTTGCTGGACACGTTTTTGCGTTAGCGGCGTGGGTCCGGCCTGGTCGACCCAGCCTTCCAACACTCCGTGGGCCCACCGCCCCTGAAGGGCTCGGCTCGGCTCCACGCCGTCCTCATCGCCATCCGGCTCACCCACGCCCAAGATCACGCGATAGAAATACGCGAGGGGACATGTGCCATAGCGTTCAATCTGAGACGGGCTGGAGCGAAGCGGGCCCTTTTGCGGGTAGCCTAATCCGCTCCAGGCATCCCAGAGGCTGTGGTCACGGTGAGATCGGTACCATTCCACGGGTGCAGGAAAGGCATGCGATTTGACCGGCAGCGCGCTACGAACGGAAGTGACCGCATCCTTAAAGCGAGGCCTTTGGCGAAGAAATCTCGCCGCTTCATCGTGAGCCACCACGTAGAGGACCTCGCGAGAGCGCTCAGCCGCTCGCTCAAACACGATTCGACGAAGGCGCTCGCGTGGACGTGCTAAGCCGAGCTCGCGGCGAAACTCGACCGGCAGGAGCACACCCAACGACTCACCTGAAATGGCGTCCGATGGGCCCCCGTACCAGAGCAGCGTTCGCTCCCCCGGCGCCTTGGCCACTAGGTCTGCCGTCACCAGCCGTTGCCCTTGGGCCTCTCGTTGGGCCACCCTCGGAAGCATATCAAACAACTTGAACACCAAGTCTTCTTCGGCGACGAGACCTGGGCGATCCAACCTTCGCCACGCGGCCAATTCCTTTCGGGCCAGATGGTCAAATTCTAACAACCAGGGTTCCGTTAAAGCAGCGAGTCCCGTGAGCGACCGCTCCTGCCTTGCCCGGGTGCCAAATTCACGTGCAGCCTGCAGATGCCTGCTGGCCGCCTCCACGTCGTTTAACTGCCGGGCCCACGTTCGACCCTGCCGCCATAGTCGTTGACGTGCAGCAGGTGGCAACACCACCCCTTTTTCTTGAAGCCAGCGAATCGTCTCCGCCCTGCTGGCCATTCCCTGGCTTACACGCCAAAATCTTCGCCAGCGTTCCCGGCGGCTCACTTCAAAATTTGTGCTTAGACCGCCGAGCCGCGAAAACAGATCCAGGCCAAAGCCAGGCTCATCGTCCAAAATGTCCCAAGGTCCCTCAGGCTCCAAATGCGCCATCGCCTCTAGCCCACTGGCCGCCATGGCCTCCCTTTGGCTCAGCACCACGGTAATCCGAGTTTCCTCGGTCGGCGACGAAAGTCGGATCCATCCCGGCAGGGAGCGGAGCCAATCCCGTAGCGGCCCGCTCATGCCCAGTCTCCACTCAACCCCCACCGTCATCGACACCTGACTGGCCAGGACTCGTAAAAAGTCTATGGCCGCTCCGGGCATCTGTCCCGCCTGCACCGCAAACACGGCTCGAAACGGGGGCGGTGTGCTCAAAACCCTGGTGGTCGCATATTGATACAATCTAAGTGGATCCGCCATGTCAGGCGGCAGCATCGCCTCCACGAATCGATGCAGCGCGGGCCATGGGGCGCCTACCTGGCCCAGCTGCTCCGGCGTTATTCCGCGACTCCGCCAGGCCAGCATCGTTTCAATGGCATTGCGATGAAGACCAGGTAGCTTTTCCGGATGTATTTGATCGGCCAATTCGGGAGGTAGACTAGCTTCCAGAATACGCGCGAGCGCCAGCGGCGGTGATATGACTTCGGACGATAGGAGGCTTTGGGCAAATGCGTCGATCGAAGCCACCAAAAGCCCGTTTTCGGGCCAAGGCCAACGCATGGCTGCTTCCTCGGACGGCACCAAAACGAGTGCCGGGGTCTTGCGTTGGGTCTCTTTCACCCACTCCGAGGCCGCTCGACAGAGCGCCCGAGATGAACCCAACATAACCACGGGCGACGACATAAGGACCTCCTGAGACCGCTAGACAGGCGGTAGATTTAAAAATATATTCGTCAAACGAGCGCGAATCCCTGCCCACAGGGAAGAAATCCGAGGTGCGTAACGACATGATTCGAGTCATTGCCTGCGATCTAGACGGCACCCTCTTAACCCAGAATGCGACCCCTGCCCGCCGCAGCGGGCACCTCTTGCACGCACTGTGGCAACAAGGCATGTGGGTGGTTTTGACCACGGGGAGAAGTTGGCGAACCGCGCTCAAAGTGCAACAGGCCCTTCGTATTACCGGCCCCATCATCGCGCACAACGGAGCTTACGTGTTTGATACCACCACCGGCTTGGAATGGCATCGCCGAGCGCTTAAGGTGGCCGACGCTAAGCGTATGCTTAGGTTCGCGGACGACCACGAAATCATGCTGCGCTGCTATCTCGGCTACCGCCACCCCGTGCTCTTCAACCGGTTTACCCCTGAATATCGAAGGGATTGGCTCCGCCCCGAAGACTGTTGCACTCCAGAGCTATGGAAACGGCTGTCGAGGGCCCCGGTAGAGATGTTTTTTCTTGGCTCGGACGAGGTTTTTCCGTTCGTTGACCATTTTGGCCTGCGCAGTGCCGATTATGAACTCCTCATCTTTCCCCACGACCATTATCGCGAGGTCAACATTTTGGCTCCCGGCGTCGACAAGGTAGAAGGATTAGAAGTCGTCACCAAGCGCTTGCACGTCGACCAAAGCCAGGTCTTAGCACTGGGCGACGGGGCCAACGACGTGGGCATGCTCCAGTGGGCGGGATTATCTGTAGCCATGGCTAGTGGGGTGGCCGCTGCCCAGGAAGGTGCCGACTACGTCACCGCGCGGCCACAATTGGAACCCGTCGAAGACGGACTCTTGTGGGCCCTCAAGCATACACACTGGCACCGTGACCAGTTCGGTTAAGCGAGAAGGCTCGTCTTTCAGGGGACGTGGCTGCCCCGATCCGGGGTGATGGCGATGGCCTTGACCACGAGTTGAG
>JAJZZI010000185.1 GCA_021797635.1 Bacillota bacterium
GAGGGTAGGCCGGTATCGAGTTTCGATATTGACAAACCCAGCGACTATCAGCAAGCTTTGCGATGGCTTGCCTGGAATCCGGGGATGGTATAATAAAGGACAGTAGATCTGAAGGCTTAGATCGGAACGGAGCACCGACCATGGTGATGCAAACCGAGAAGGGACTAACCTTTCACATCTTGGGCGACGGTCCCGAAGCCGTGATGTGTCATGCGAGCTTGGGCTTGGGACGATTCTTGTTTCACCGTGTGGCTCCGCGTTGGGCCTCGCGGTATACGGTGGTTACCTGGGATCCCCGCGGCATTGGCGACAATCGCTCCATGGCGCCTAGTATGGAAGGTTTGGTGGAGGATGCGCGCGATATCTTGGTCATGGTAGATCGGCCAACGCATTTGGTCGGAGTATCACTGGGTTCGTTTATCATGGCACGGGTAGCGGCTGAGGGCGACCCCCGCATTGCAACCGTGGCTTTGGTTTCGACCACCTTAGGATTCCGTGACGGTTTAAAAATCTCAGCGCAAAAGTCTGAGGAGATTTTCGCTGTAGGCATGGCTGAGTATGCGCGCCGGTATGCTAAGGCGGTGCTTACCGAGTTTTGTAGCGCTGAGGTCAGCCAAAATCTCTACGAAGAGATGGCGGATGTGGCTCCTGGCGCCTATATCGAAACGATGAAGTTGACCTATCAAGCGGACAATGGGCCCATATTTGCCGAAGTCTCGCAGCCGACCTTGGTCGTGGTGGGCACGTTAGATGACCGGACTCCCCCCGCCGAAGCCGAACTGGCAGCTCGGGTACTGCCAAATAGTTGGCTTGCGGTGGTGCCCAGAGCCGGACATTTAATCCCTTTGGATCAACCCACTCGGCTCGATGAGATCCTGCAGGAATTCTGGCAAAGCTGAGTGGGCGCCGTGGGGAGAGGAGAAGGCGTATGCAAGAGGATGGTCGGGCGCGGTTTCGGCGTTTGCGGTGGCTAACCATCTTGGGACCTACGCTGTTTATGGTGTTTGCTGAAAGCGTCCGCTACTACTACCTTCGCCACGTACTGGCGCCGTTAGAAGTGAGTGCGGTGGCGGTGACCGTGACCATGATGGCCACGGGGGCGTTTTCTACCTACATTTTCGCCGTCATTTCACGAATGGAAAAAGAACGAAATCGATATCGCGAATCGATGATGGCCCTCAACGAACGAGAGCGCTTGGCACGGGAAATGCATGATGGGCTGGCGCAAGACTTGGCCGTTATCAAATGGAAATTGCATCGCTTGGATGAGGTGTGGGGCGACCTTAAGACGCGCGAATTAATGGAAACGCGGCAGCTGGTGGAGCGTTGTTACGGCGAAGTACGCCATAACCTCTATGATTTACGAGCTGGCACCCATCTACATGAAGGATTATGGCAGGCCATCGCCATCCAAGTCAGCGATTTTCGCCGACAAACGGGTATCGCGGCCGACTGGCATGTCGATCAGCACACGGTCGAACCCAAAGACCCTCGGGTGTCGGTGCAAATATTGCGCATTGTACAAGAGGCTTTAGCGAACGTGCGCAAGCATGCAGAGGCCAGCCATGTCTTGGTGGAGGCCCGGCAGCGGGGACAGATCCTGTGCGTGTCGGTCGGCGATGACGGTCGTGGTGTGGATCGAAGCACCACGGTGGTCGAGGGCAATCACTTCGGCTTGCTGGTGATGCAAGAACGCGCGGAATCCGTGGGAGCCCAATTAGATATCGCCACCGGCGCTGGCGGGCGAGGCACTGTGGTCGAGATTCGGTTGCGCGTGGTCGAGCGAGGAGGTGAAGCGCATCGAAAAGGCAAGACTTCTGTTGGTGGATGACCACAACTTATTCCGTGCTGCAGTGCAAGTCATCCTCGATCAACAGCCCGACCTCTCGGTCATCGCCCAGGCCGAGGATGGCGAGAGTGCTTTAGCCATGGCCCAGGCGCTTAGCCCCGATCTCATTCTCATGGACATTAACATGCCTGGTATGGGGGGGCTCGAGGCCACTAGAATGATTAAGGAGCGGATGCCCTCTTCTCGCATTCTGGTGTTAACGGCGAGTGAAGAGCAAGAACGGTTGTTGCAGGCCATGCAGGCAGGCGCGCAAGGTTATTTGGTCAAGACGATGGAGCCGTCGGAATTTCTTCGCCAAATTCGGATGCATCTTGGCATCGAAGGCCTCATCGCCAGCCAGATGACCATGAAGATGTTGCGCATGTTTACAGAAAAGGTCGACTCCCAGCGAAGGACTCACTTAACCCGGCGAGAACTGGATGTCTTAAGTCTGGTGGGAGAAGGCGCGAGTAACCGTGACATTGCCCGTCGCTTGGCCATCGCCGAGAATACCGTCAAAAATCATCTGCGAAATATCCTTCAGAAACTTCATTTTGGCAATCGCGTCCAAGCGGCTGCCTATGCCATTCGCCAAGGATTAGTCCCCCGAGAGCGCCCTGGCAAGACCAACCACCAATGATGACGGGGTGTGTGGCGGCGTAACCATCTCCTAAATAAGAGCCTGCCCGCAGCCTGCCATTTTGGGTTCTCAGCCGCATTCATGGTCTGCCCGATCGTTTTAGGGTGAACCTCTCATAACCTCCTTGGCGAGTAGTAGAGCCCCGCTCCGCGCTCTCTTGGCATCGGCATTGGTTGGCGTATAATCAAAACAGGGGGTGCAGGGGTGCGGGCTGATCGGATCGCGGTGGGATTTGCGGCTTTGGTGCTGGGGCTGATGGCGGCCGTGCAGTTTCGGCTCCAGCGCGTAGTGCCCGCACCCACAGCCACCACCCAGTTGGTGGATTTGTTGCGCAGTGCAGACCAGCAAAAGAATGTTCTAACCCGGGAAGTGACCCACTTGAACCAGGAGGTGGGACAAAAGCTTTCCCAACGGGCGGCCTCGGCAAAGCTCCAAAGGCGATTCATTGAGGAGGAGATCTTGGCCGGTACGATTGCGGTATCTGGACCTGGGTTAGTTATTCGCTGGGCCAACGCGGCCGCGCCACCAGCCTACCGCATTGACGACATTCAAGTACTGCTGGTCGTCAATGAGCTTCGGGCTGCGGGTGCTGAAGCTATTGCCATCAACGGACAGCGCATTACGGCGACTACGGAGATCCGCCAAGCCGCCAATTACATTTTAATTAATTCTAGTCAACAAGATCCGCCGTTTACGATTGCCGCCATCGGCAACTCCCGCACCATGAGAGATGCCTTAAGTTTACCCGGAGGCCTGCTCGATCAAAGTCAGCAAGAGGGACAAAGCATGACCCTAAGCTCGAGAGCCTCGGTGGTAATTCCAGCGTCGGCACCACCTCCGATGGAGTATACGCGACCGCTTGGAGCCTCCGCGGGCCTGGGCAAAAAGTAGGCACGATCGAGATGCTGAATGTGCGCATCCTGGATGCGCTGAGGAGGAGAGGGCTTGGAAGAACAGAAAATTACATATCACAACGGTCGATTAGTGGTTCCTGACCAGCCGACTATCCCTTTTATTGAGGGGGATGGGATTGGACCCGATCTTTGGCGAGCCACTTCGTATGCCGTTAACCAGGCGGTAGAGAAGGCCTATGGAGGTCGACGAAAGATTCACTGGAAAGAAGTGTTGGCAGGCGAAAAGGCCTTTGAGGCGACGGGCCAATGGCTACCGGAGGCTACCTTGGAGGCCCTGAAAAGCTATCGAGTGAGCCTCAAGGGTCCCTTGACCACGCCTGTCGGTGGTGGCATCCGTTCGTTAAACGTGAGTATTCGCCAGCAGTTGGACTTGTACGCCTGTGTGCGGCCGGTGCGCTACATTACCGGGGTGCCTTCCCCGATGCGCCGTCCTGAAAAGGTCGATATGGTGATTTTTCGAGAAAATACGGAAGACGTCTACGCCGGTATTGAGTGGCAAGCCGACAGTGCGGAAGCCAAGAAGGTTATTGCCTTTCTCAATCAGCAATTGGGCACGCATATCGATAGCAGCGCAGGAATTGGCATCAAGCCCATCACCAAGAGGGGCAGCGAACGGCTGATCCGGCGTGCGATTCGATTCGCCTTAGATCATGGGCGCCGTTCCGTGACCTTGATGCACAAGGGGAACATCATGAAGTTTACCGAAGGAGCCTTTCGCGATTATGGTTATGCTTTGGCCGAGCGAGAATTCCCCGACCAAGTCATTTCAGAGGCTCGAGTCTACGACCAATATGATGGCAAGGTTCCCGAAGGAAAGATTGTACTCAAGGACCGCATTGCCGACATCACCTTCCAACAGGTACTACTTCGTCCTGATGAATTCGACGTGATTGCCTGTCCCAATTTAAATGGCGACTATCTCTCCGATGCCTTGGCGGCTCAGGTCGGCGGCGTGGGCATGGCACCGGGATCCAACATTTCGGATGAGGTCGCTGTCTTCGAGGCTACCCATGGAACGGCGCCAAAATATGCCAACTTGGACAAGGTGAACCCCAGTTCCTTGATGCTATCGGCAATTATGTTGTTAGATCACCTTAATTGGTCGGAGGCGGCTTCGCTCGTGCAAACCGCCATCGAACGGACGATTGCCGACCATGTGGTCACCTATGACTTGGCGCGGCTCATGGAGGGGGCGCGCGAGGTGTCGACTTCGGCGTTCGCGAAGGCCATGGTAGACCGTATGGAGTTCTCCGCGACTTAAGGAGTAGCTAGGAGGGTGGGATGATATGTTTAAGCGGCGAAAAATCACGGTGATTGGGGCGGGCGCGACGGGCGCCGCCACGGCTCATTTGTTGGCCCTAAAGGAACTCGGTGACGTCGTCTTGGTGGACGTCGTCGAAGGCGTTCCCCAGGGCAAGGCATTGGATATGTGGGAGTCCGGTCCGGTAGAAGGATTTTCTGTGAAGGTGATCGGATCCAATCAATACGACGACACCGCCGATTCCGACGTCGTCGTGGTGACTGCAGGGATGCCCCGCAAGCCGGGCATGAGTCGTGACGATTTGCTGAAAATTAACGCCGACATTGTCTTTCAAGTCGTCGAAAAGGCAGCCAAGGCGTCGCCCAACGCGGTTATCGTGGTCCTATCTAATCCTGCCGATGTTATGGCTTATGTGGCTCAAAAAGCGAGTGGGTTTCCGTTCAATCGGGTCATGGGGCAGGCTGGAGTGCTCGATTCAGCTCGATTTCGCACCTTCTTGGCCGATGCCTTGAAGGTCTCGGTAAAAGATGTGACGGCGTTTGTCATGGGCGGGCACGGCGATGCCATGGTGCCTTTGGTTCGATACTCCTCGGCGGGCGGAATTCCCGTGGAGCGGCTATTGGACAAAGCGACGCTGGACGCCATTGTGGCGCGTACCCGGGGGGGCGGGGGCGAGGTGCTCGCTCTGATGAATATTTCCGCATTCTATGCTCCAGGGTCCTCTTTGGTGGAAATGGTCAAGGCGGTGTTGCTAGACGAGCGTAGGATTTTGCCGACTATCAGTTATCTCAACGGTGAATATGGCGAACGCGACATCTATGTAGGAGTTCCTGCCATCTTGGGCGGCAATGGCGTGGAAAAGATATTGGAGATTGACTTTACCCAAGAAGAGAAGGAAGCCTTCAAACTTTCCGTAAAATCGGTCCGCGAACCAATGTCGCAATTGAGCTATTAAGCCGGGAAATATGGTGAGAGCAGGAGGAGACCGATGAAACAATACGAGTATATGGCGAAAGGTCGGCTCAAGGAGCGCGGCATTGTCGTTCCTCCAGGACGGATAGCAGATACCCCGCAGCAAGCGGCAGAAGCGGTGGCCGAGATTGGACCCTCTGCCCTAAAGGCTCAAGTTTTAGTAGGCGGACGCGGTAAAGCCGGAGGAATCAAGTTTGCCGCGACTGCCGAAGAAGCGAGAACTCAAGCTCATGCTATCTTGGGTATGGATTTGAAAGGATATCGAGTAGATCGCCTCTACGTGGAGGCCAAACTCGATATCGAACGCGAGCTTTACGTTTCGGTCACCACCGACCGAAACGCCAAGCGACCTTTGATCATGGCTTCCGCGGCCGGGGGCGTGGAGATCGAGGATGTCGAAGATTCGCTCATTGTGCGCCGTTTGGTGGATCCCGATGTGGGAGTTCTACCCTACCTGGGACGAGAAGTGGCCCAGGCGATGGGGCTTTCCTTGCCCCTAGCGCGAGAATTTGCCGATTTGCTGGTGCGGCTTTATGACATCTACCGCGAAGAAGATGCGGAATTGGTGGAAATCAACCCATTGGCCGTGGTGGGCGGTCATCTCGTGGCGGCCGACGCGCGACTCAACATTGATGATAGTGGGCTATTTCGCCATCCTGAACTTCAGGTGGTAGAAGAAGGCTCGACCTTAGAACTCAAAGTGCGCGCGTTAGGTTTGGCCTATGTGGAATTGGACGGGGACATCGCGGTGATGGCCAATGGGGCGGGTATGGCGATGGCTACGTTAGATGCTATTCAGCACTATGGTGGCCGTCCTGCCAACTTCCTGGACGCTGGCGGCGGCGCCTCAGTGGAGCCGACTGCCCAAGCGCTGGCCGTTTTGGTGGGAATGAAGCCTAAGGCCATTTTTATCAATATCTTTGGGGGCATTACCCGCTGCGATGATGTCGCGCAGGCGATCGCCCAGGTGCGAAAAACCCAGGGTATTCCCGTGCCTTTGGTGGTGCGCTTAGTGGGTACCAACGAACGAGAAGGCGTGGCTTTATTGGAACAAGAAGGCATCGCTGCCTACTCGGAAATGTCTTCAGCGGCAAAAAGGGTCGTCGAACTGGCAGGAGAGGGGCGTTAGCGTGGCGATCTTACTACACGGCCAAGACAAGATCTTGGTCCAAGGAATAACGGGCAATCAAGGTAGGTTTCATACTCGGCAAATGCTGGCCTATGGAGCCAAGGTGGTCGGAGGAATTTCTCCCGGCAAGGCTGGCCAACAGGTGGAGGGAGTTCCCGTGTTCGACACGGTCCGGCAGGCGGTTGAGGCGACCTCGGCGACGGCATCCATCGTCTTCGTGCCCGCCGCCTTTGCCAAAGATGCAGCCTTCGAAGCCTTAGAGAATGGGATTCGACTGCTGGTGCTGATTCCCGAACATGTGCCTGTCCAGGACTCGATTGATATTGTCACGCGAGCCCGTGCACTGGGGGCCGTGGTCATTGGGCCCAACACGTTTGGCATCATCACTCCAGGCGAAGAAACAAAAATGGGAATCATGCCGAACCACATCTATCGCCGTGGGCCCGTCGGGGTCGTGGCGCGCTCCGGGACCCTCAGTTATGAGATTGCGTTTAGCCTTACTCAAGCGGGACTGGGTCAGTCCACCGTGGTGGGCATGGGCGGAGATCCCGTGGTTGGGCAAACCTTTATTTCTGTCCTTGAGGCCTTCCGCGCGGATGATGAAACCAAGGCCGTGGTGATGGTGGGCGAAATAGGGGGAAGTGCCGAAGAAGAAGCGGCGGAGTACATTAAAGATCTAGGCAAGCCGGTAGTGGCTTACCTGGCGGGTCGGGCAGCCCCGCCCGGAAAACGCATGGGACATGCAGGCGCCATTATCGAGCGCGGTCGCGGGACCCTGGAAAGCAAAGAGAAAGCGCTTAGCGCGGCTGGAGTGCGTGTGGTGACCATGCCTTGGGAAGTTGCTCCGGCCATGCAGCAGGTGCTTGTGCGGTGAGTGGGATTGGGCAAAGCACTAGCGGTGGTGCGCTTCAGACGCACTACCGCTAGTTTCGCCTGATAGACCAGGCCGGATTAGGCGCTTACGCCTGGATTCGGACCAAAATGTCCCTCCTGAGCGGACCTGCTGCTTCGTTAGTCATGGCGATAGCGGGCCAGTTTAGTTCGAATCAATGCGTGGATCTCTTGCCAGTCGTCGCGCGACAAACATTGCAAGGCCTCGCGCCAATCCTTAAGATCGAAGCCGTAGGGAGGCACACCCATTTCACGCAGCGTGTGGCTCGTAACAATTCCAGCAGATACCAAGAGCGTGATTGGAGCCACGTTTAACGCGACGGCAAGCCGTTCGATAATTCCCGAGGGAGGGGGTGGACGGAGGCCTCTCTCCAAGCGTGAAAGGTAAGACGGGCTAATCCCTATCTGCCCAGCCAGATACTCAAGCGACAGAGACTGACTTTTTCTAAGCCGACGGATTAGCCCCCCAAACGTTTCCGAACGCTGCGCATAGTTGTCCTTCATGTTCCCTATCCTATCGGTAAAATTGCCAATAGGCAATTGTGAGCAAAAAAATGTTCTGTAATTTGCATGATGGCAAAAATATAGCTATGATTTTGCCAAATAGGCAAAGGTGATGGGTAATGGCTATATTACGAGTGAACGTACCGGCATTTCGTCAATTCATGGAAAGACGCGGATGGTCTGAGCGCGAATTGTCCGAGCACATGGGATTGGCGTATTCCTATGTCAACCGTGTGTTGTCGGGGAAACGTCAGCCAGGCTCGAAATTCGTAGCAGGAAGCTTGCTGATTGGTCTCACCATGGACGAAGCCTTTATCATCGACGTCAGTCATGGGGCGGGACCGGCGCCCGGCTCCGGGTGATCGGGACGCGGCGTGCTAGCCCCCGAACATGGTATGATAGTCCTAAGCAAGGCGTGGGGGTGGCGTAGTGAAACGACAAGTGGTGGGCATCAGTCATGTGGCCACGCCGCTCGCCCTGCGCGAGCAAGCAAGCTTTTCCCCGGGACAGATTGATGACGCGTATCGGGCTCTTATCGCCGGGGGGGTGGCCATCGACATGGTGATTTTATCCACCTGCAATCGCACGGAACTTTATGTTTCCGGGGCCTGGACGCTGGCTGACATTCTGACCTTTTGGGAAAACTGGACTGGCATCGAGCGAGGTCTGATTTCCGACGGCTTATATTGGTATCAGGATGATGAGGCGGTCAGGCACCTGTTTCGAGTGGCCGCTGGTCTTGACTCGATGATTGTGGGCGAACCTGAAATTCTAGGCCAAGTGAAAGGCGCGTATCAACGAGCGCAGCAGGCAGAGGTCGCTGGATCGTTACATCGAATGTTTCAGATGGCCTTAAAGGTCGGCAAACGGGCCCGGACAGAAACCTTAGTGGCTCAAAATGCCGTGTCCATGGGCCATGTGGTGGTGGAGTTGGCCCAGCGAGTCTTTGGTGCTTTACGCGGTCGCCGTGCCCTGGTTGTGGGCGCAGGAGCCATGGCTGAGTTGGTGTCTCGCCATTTTCGAGCATCGGGCGTTGAAGACTTGGTGATTGTCAACCGCACCCACGCTCACGGCCAGGCCCTGGCGGCGCGTGTGGGGGCCAGCGCTCCGCTCTGGTCTGATTTAAGGAGCGAGATGGCACGAGCCGATATCGTGGCGGTGGCCACTAAAAGCGCCGATCTGGTGATTAATGAGATGCTGGCGAAGCGGGCATTTCACGATGATGCCAACCGCATTCGCTTTTTGTTCGATCTTTCGGTGCCAAGAAACATTGCGCCCGCGGTGGCTCACGTCGGTCGTCAAACCTTTGTTTATGATGTGGACGATGTCCAAGCCGTGGTTGCAAAGAACCAGGCGGAAAGAATGCGTGAAGCGGATGCGGTAGGGCATATCATCGAGGAAGAATTAAAGGTCTTTAAGGAGTCGATGGGGGCGACCCATGTGGGGGCAGTGATTCGGAGCCTTCAAGAGCGGGCGGAAGCAGTGCGCCGCGCCGAGCTTACCAGAATGATGGCCAAGCTGCATCACCTCAGTGATGAGGACCGGGCGCTAATTGACCAGGCCACGCGCTTGATGGTTAATAAGATCTTGAACGATCCCGTAGCCAGCCTGCGCCGTTGGGCGGGCGCGGGGGACCAACACAGTCTGGCCACGGCCCTAGAACTATTCGATTTAGAGCGTGAAGCCGAGAAACCTACGCTGCGCAACGCCCAAAGTTTGAATTCCCCAAGCTAGACGTGATGAGAGCGCTGGTAACCGCCCTTTACATCACGGGAGCTCTTCTGTCGGTGCTTGGGTTCTATCGTCCCCGCGTACTCAAATGGGCGATGGTCTGCACGAGCGCAGGCTTGTTTTGGCAGTCGGCCTATTTGGTTCAGGTAGCTCGGAGCACAGGCCAAATTCCAGTGACCACCCTGGGGTCATGGGGTTCCGTTTTCGTGTGGGTGATCGTGGTTTTGGCGTTGACCGCGCTCTGGGTTTCTCAGGGCAGGTATCGTGCCATGGCCGGTTTCTTATTACCTATCGGGGCGACGTTTTGGTTAGTGGACTTGAGCATGGCCAGCACGGGCCACCGTCTTCATCTGTCAGGTTGGCTTCCGCTCCATATCGGACTGGCTACGCTGGCCGTGGTAGGCTTACTGCTCTCGGCAGTAATGGGCCTCATGTATACGGAGAAAGAGCGCGAACTACGCCAGAAGTCCGTTGAGGTCTTCTATTATCGGTTGCCAGCCTTGCAAGAAATGGACCGGTGGAGTGCAAGGTTTGCCGCATTCGGTCTGGGCTTTTGGTTACTCGCCCTGTTAGCGGGGCATCTGGCCGAAACAACCGTCGCTCGACCACCCTTTAGCCCCGTCGTGCAAGTCTGGTCCCTATTTACCGCGGCCATGTACGTGCTTTACTTTGCGTTGCGAGTGCTGCGCGGATGGCGTGGCCGACCGGCAGCGGTCATGGTGATGGTCTTGTTTTTACTGGTGCTAATGAACCTGTTGGCGCTAACCTTGTCATGACCGTTGTTTGGAGTCTATAGTGGTTAAATGAGGACGGGTCCGTTTTAAGCACCCAACAGGACGTCCATAGGAGACGATGTCGGATTGCGCTTTCGAATTGGAACGCGGGCGAGTGAACTGGCCATGGCGCAAGCTCGAGAAGTTCAGGAAGCCATGGTCGCTCGGGGATGGCAGACGGAACTCGTGCCAATGCCAACGCGAGGGGACTTGATTCTCGATCGAGCACTGGATCAAGTGGGTGGAAAAGGCATCTTTACCACCGAACTGGAACAGGCCCTTTTAGCGGGGGAGCTGGACTGTGCGGTGCACTCGTTGAAGGACTTGCCCACCGAGGGCGGGCATGAGGGTTCGGCCTTGACCATTGCCGCCTATACGTCGCGGGCGGATGCGCGCGATGTGTTGATTGCTGGCGCATCCATATCAAGCCTTGAGCAAGTTCCAAGGGCAGGTAAGATTGGCACGTCAAGCATTCGCCGACGCCTGTTTATGGAGAAGCTTAGGCCCGACCTAGAGATTGTGCCCGTCCGCGGAAAGATTGCCACCCGGCTCCGCAAAATGGAAGAATCGTCGTGGTTCGGCCTCGTTTTAGCGGCAGCTGGTCTTGAACGACTGGGCCTCGGTGCTCGCATCGCTTGCTATCTGGATCCCCTGATCTTTGTCCCCGCCCCTGGCCAGGGCATTTTGGCGGTGCAGGTGCGACGCGATGATGAACACGCGATGGAGGCAGTCAAAGGCGCCGTGAATGATCCCCAAAGTGCCGTTTGTGCCCTGGCTGAGCGAGCGGTCCTGGAGGTCTTAGGCGGTGGCTGCCAGATCCCTCTTGGTGCGTACGCCATATGGACAGACGCCAACGACATTTGGTTATCGGCAAAAATGGTGGATGTTCATGGCCAGGAAGTGACTGGCGAGATCCGCGGTCACTATAGGGAAGCTAAGAACCTTGGCCGTGCGTTAGGTCGTCAGCTTGGCGAGCGGGGAGGCCATGCGGTGGCAGCCGGGAGAGAATAAGGTGGGCATGATAGACCTGACCGTCGTGGTTTTCCGTGCGGAAATAGAGGAGCTCAATATCTCGCGTGCGGTGCAAGTCGCGATGCAGCGTAGCGAGATCGTGGTGGCTGGCCTGCCCAAGGGGAAAATCGGTCCTTACTTGGCTCCGTGGGTAGAACGAATGGTTTGGTCGAAACAGCCCGCCCAACGCATTGAAGCAGAGCTCTTAGCCGCCAGGCGGGTGGTGTTCTTGTCTTTTCGGGAATCTTCGAGCGAGGTCGAGGTCTCTTCCATGTTGCAACGGCATCCCGAGTGGCTTGGTTGGGTCAAACTCATCATGGTGCCAGATGCGCGAAAGCCATGGCGTCCACCGCGTTCGCAAGCCCGCGGGTCTCTCGAGGTTAATCAGACTGCAAGCAAAAGCAGCGATGATGCATCCCTAGCAGCCCTTTGCTTGAAGCGGGCGCGCCCGCTTCGCGGTCGGCGTCTTCTGATTCTGCGCCAAAGTCAAGGGGCCCTCAGCGCGGCAGACGATCTCCGGCAATGGGGAGCCGAGGTCAAGATCGCGCCCTTGTTGACGATTGCACCGGTACCGGTACAACGCCAGCAACTTGAACATCTAGACGACTACCAGTGGTGGATCTTTACCAGTTCGGAGGCCGTTCGCTATGCGGTCGCCGCCTTGAGCGCTCACCAACTGGCTTGGCGCCCCATAAAGGGGAAAGTGGCCGTCGTAGGGCCGTCCAGCCAAAGGGTGCTGGAGGAATACGGGATTTTGGCGGATCGGATGGCCGTGGACTCGAACGACCAAGAGGGGCTCCTCCGTGCATTTGAAAATGAAGCCCTAGAAGGAACTCGCATGCTTTGGTTCACCGGCGATCGCAATCGCCCCTGGCTGGCCCAGCGCCTTGGTGATCGAGGAGCCCGCGTGGACCAAGTGCAGGTCTATCGCAACCAGCGCCAGCGCTTGCCTCCGTCTCTGGCCGAACAAACTTTTTACCGAGCATGCGACGGCATCTTGTTCTCATCGTCGAGCGTCGTGCAAGAACTTACAAAGCAACTAGATGGTGATACCATAGAGGTGTTGCGTAGGGTGAATGCGTTTAGTATTGGCGAACAGACGACCAAGGCGCTTATTCAAGAGGGGTTGCACGTCGCGGCAGAGGCACCTTTAGCCAGTTGGGACGATTTAGCGCGAACAGTTGCGCGATGCCTGGTGCATGAATCTTCAAACGAAGCGAGGTGACGTAATGTTTCCCGTACATCGACCCAGGCGCCTGCGCGTACGCTCAGCATTACGCGATCTGGTGCAAGAGACTTCCATTAACATGAGGCAACTGATCTATCCAATGTTTATTCGTTCGGGCAAGGACCACCAGATCCCGATTCGGTCCATGCCGGGAATTTACCAGTGGTCGTTGGACAGGGCCCTGGAACATGTGGCCGTGGTGCAGGAGACGGGCGTTCGGGCCATCTTGTTGTTCGGTATTCCCGAAACCAAGGATCCTTTAGGCCAGGGCGCCTATGACCCCGACGGTATTGTTCAGCAAGCCTTACGCACGCTCAAACAGCATTTTCCTCAACTAATCTTGATTGCCGATCTCTGCTTGTGCGAGTATACCGACCACGGGCATTGCGGTGTAGTCAAAGATGGTACGATTGATAATGATGAAAGCGTAAAATTGCTGGCTAAAGCAGCCGTACAACAGGCACTGGCCGGGGCGGACATGGTCGCCCCATCGGATATGATGGATGGACGGGTCGCAGCCATTCGGCAAAGCCTGGATCAACATGGCTTGGTCAACACGGCCATCATGTCCTACGCCGCGAAATACGCTTCCGCATTTTATGGGCCTTTTCGCGAGGCCGCGGAAAACACCCCGGAATTTGGAGATCGTCGCAGTTATCAAATGAATCCCGCTAATCGTCGCGAGGCCTGGCGGGAAGTCGACCTGGACGTTTTAGAGGGCGCCGATTTGGTCATTGTGAAACCTGCCATGGCCTACCTGGACGTCGTGAGCGACATCAAGGCGAGAGTGACGGTGCCGGTGGTGGCTTATCAGGTTTCGGGGGAATATTCGATGATTCAGGCTGCGGCAGGCCACGGCTGGTTGGACTTAAGGCAGGCGGTGGAGGAATCGCTGCTGTCCATCCGGCGCGCGGGAGCCGATCTCATTATTACGTACTTTGCTCCCCAATACGGCCAATGGTTGCAACAGGTCCGATAGTTCGTGTTGATTCTGGCCCATCTTGGGCCAAGCTGAACAGGAGGAGGGAAACGCCATGACCAAGGTAAAGAGTGATAAGGGGCAAGATCGCACCCATAACGAGGCAATTTGCCTATATGACATGAACGCGGATGAGATGCTCCACCAAACGGGGCACGTGGTGGTGGATTCCAGTCTCGGGACGATAGTGGATCCCCTGCGGGCTCGACGCCGCGGCCAAATTACCACCCAGGACCACTAGCAGAGGGGTATGGCGTTGGTAGACGAATCGCTTCAAGCGCGAATGCGCGCTATTCCGGCGGTGCAGCGCGTGTACCGTGAGATGGGCTGGGAAAGGCCCACGGTGTGGCAGTCAGAGGCTGTGCGTCGCACGTTAGGCGAGGTGCGTGAAGCAGTCAGGCAGGGTGAAGAAGTGCCCGAGTGGCTGGCGCTTCGGCAACAGATTGGGTTTCTGGCTGAAAACCTGGCCAAGCCCAGCCTCCAGCCCCTATTAAATGCCACTGGGGTGGTGATTCACACGAATCTTGGTCGAAGCCCCTTGCCTTACGAAGTGATGGAGAGCGTTCATGCTGTGGCCACAGGGTATTCGACCTTGGAATATCGCTTGAGTTCGGGCGGACGCGGCTCGCGCCATGATCATGTCAGCGAATTGATTGGGTGGCTTTGCGGGGGCGAAGCCGCGATGGTGGTGAATAACAACGCGGCAGCCGTCCTTTTGGCCTTGTCTCAATTGGCCTCGAACCAGGAAGTCATCGTGTCCCGCGGCCAGCTGGTCGAGATCGGGGGCTCTTTTCGCATCCCGGATGTGATGGCCCTGTCCGGCGCCCGCTTAGTCGAGGTGGGATCCACCAATAAGACGCATTTAAAGGACTACGAACGGGCGATTACCGCGGACACTCGATCACTTTTGAAGGTGCACACTTCAAACTTTCGCATGCTTGGCTTTACGGAATCGCCATCGACGGAATCGTTGGCTGCTCTGGCCCACGCCCATCAGTTGACCATGATGGAGGATCTAGGCAGTGGCGTCATCCATCGGTTTTCCATCGACGGCTATACGGAACCCTCCGTCCGCGAGGTGATCCAAGCGGGGGTGGATATTGTCACCTTTTCTGGGGATAAGCTTCTGGGCGGACCTCAAGCGGGAATTATTGTCGGGAACCGGGATCTGGTCAGTGCCATGAAGAAACATCCCTTGGCGCGTGCACTCAGGGTGGACAAGATGACCTTGGCTGCCTTGGAGGGGGTGGTGCGCATCTATTTAGAGGGCCGTGAGGCCGAACTTCCCTTATGGCAGATGCTGACGGCCGATGTTTCGCTGCTTAAGGTGCGTGCGCGCCGATTGGCGACGGGGATACGGAGACGATTTTCTTCCGCGACGGTGGAAATCGCCATTGAGGCAGAAACGGCCGAAGTCGGTGGCGGTTCCATGCCGGGAACGCGGCTACCCACGGTAGTCGTTGCGCTTCGACCCAAGAATTACTCAGCCGCCGCTCTAGAACGTGAACTTCGCCAAGCTTCCCCCCCGGTCATCGCTCGCATACACGACGACCGACTCATTTTGGACCCAAGGAGCGTGCTCCCTCATCAAGACCGTCTCCTGCTGCACCAAACCATTCGCGCCTTAGAGGCGCGCGCACTCCCGGTGGACATGTAGCAGAAGGTTCTCGTCCCGGGCTAGCGCTCCGAGTCTTTGTGCTTGGCGACCAAAATTTTCATCAAGCTGGCCAACACTATGTCTCCGTCAGACTTTTTCGTCTCGATGTGAAAGGTGACCAGCCCGCCACGGTCGCCACGGTCTTCGCGCTCGACCACCTCGCTTTCGGCATGGATGGTGTCGCCAATAAAGGTGGGGCCGGTGAAGCGAACGTGATCCATGCCGTAGAAGGCAACGACCAAGCGCGGCTCCATAATGAGAAGACCGGAGGTCACGGACAGGATTAACAGGCCGTGCGCGATTCGTTGACCAAATAGGGTTTTGGCCGCATATTCGCGATCGGTGTGTAAGGGATACCAATCGCCGCTTAATCCGGCAAAGGCGACGATGTCCGTCTCTGTAATCGTTCTCGCACGAGTGGTGGCCCTGTCACCCAGGCGAATAGCGTCAAACGGTGCGGTTAACATGCATCGATCCTCTCCTTGTACAAAACAGCCGTTAGAGCCAAAGATAGCACATAAACCCTAGGGACGGGCATAAGGGTATGGTAAGACAAGGGTCGAGGGGGCTGTCATGAAGGGCAAAGTTAGCCTGTTCTTTTTAGCCGTATTCGCGGGCGTGCAAATCTATTTTGGACGCCATCCAATGACCCACCAAGTGCTTGGCTCGAGCTGGATAGAAGTCAGTCGGCAAGCAGGTACCGTGGTTAACCGCCAACAACGCTACTATCTTGTATCCAAGCGAAATGTCTATCAAATCCACGCCAACTCCGTGCATGTGTCGGTGAAGCGCGTTTCGGTGTCATGGGAGGAGGTGCCGCAGCCGGGTGGTCAAGGCATTTGGAAAGTGGCCTACACGAGTCAGTCCATCCCTATTATGGGACAGGGGGGCACGATCTTTCCCAGTAGTGATGGAAGGCAGGTAATCTGGAAGGACCCGCTAACCGGAGGGCTCTACCAGAGCCAGACGGAAGGAGGCGGGTTAAAGCCGTTTGCACCGCGCCTGCGCCATATAGACCGGGTATTGTGGGCTCCGGATGGCGCCGCAGTGGCCGTGTTGGCATCGGGACCAGAGGGTTATGGGATTTATGTGTTCGATGGGGACAAGAACGCCATTTCACTAATCCCCTCGGCCAGACTCTTAGATTTTGGGTTTACTCGCGAAGAGACCGTGGTTGCGGCGCTTGCCCGAGGTAGAGTGCTATGGCAAGGACACGCGGAGCTGCGCTTGCCGGCGATGCATCCCGCCTATGTAGACAACGGGGTCGCTGCCATATGGGGGGTAGGGCGGTCGCACACCGTGCTCTGGGAGGACGGCCGTATCCGAACTCGGCCCCGGCCTGCCGTTCATTTCTTCGGCCCGGCGAAGTTTTCAGAGGGCGGCAGCGATGTGGCTATCTTGGCCAAGGACGCAAAAGGCCAGGGCGAGCTCTACCTAGATGGACCCGTCCATCAATGGTCTTTGCGTCTCCCTTATGACATTCCCGTCCGTGACTATCGTTTGGAGGGATTTCTTGGCAACCGTTGGGCGTTGGTGGCGATAACCAAGGGAAAGCATCGAGGCACTTATGCGTGGTGGGTCAATGCGCTTTAGGACCAAGATTAGGCCACCGAGACCTAGTCAAGGTTCATGACTTGGGCGGCTACGGATGGAGGAGTGCGACCTGTCGGCCGAACATCAAGCAAAGACGCATCATACCTGGACGCCGTGAGGATGGGATGGTGGGCGAACCAGGGATCGAACCTGGGACCCCCTGCTTGTAAGGCAGGTGCTCTACCGCTGAGCTATTCGCCCGTTACACGCATCTCAATATACCGTGGCGCGGCCCTATCTGTCAAATGCGAGCACTGCTCCCATGGCCCGTCAGGTAAGGACTTTGGGCACAGGCGTGCGATGGCGTATCCGGCTGGGCCATCGGTGGTACAGAAGTCTAGCGATAGGCCCGCTTGCCGTGCGATGTCGTGCAATTCGTCCGTGTCATAGCATTTCCCTCCCTCGCCGTTCAATATCACGTTAAGCGAGAACAGTGATGATAGGGGGGAGATCCTGCGAATGTAGCCTATGACATACAATTGGCCCTTAGGAGTCAACTGATTTCGGAGTTTTCTCCATAAACGCACCAAATCGGGCGCCCTAAAGTTCTCAATGAAGCGCATCATGACGATACCGTCAAAACGAGCTGGCGATGTAAAATGCAAAATATCCGTAGCCACGACGGAGATTTTGGGGAGACTTCGATGGAGCAGGTGGGGGGATCGTTCGACCACCTCCGGAAGATCCACTAAGGTGACTTGAATTCCGCGGCGCGCCAATTCCAGGGAAAGGCCGCCTGAACCTCCACCTACGTCGAGCCATTGCGAGCCCGGCGTGGGATTCAAAAGGTCCACCAGCCCGGGACCTAACTGGAGCATGCTCATTTGGAGTCGCTCAACGTAGTCATCGGAAACGTGCTCTTCGTGCACTTGGACCTTTGGAAATTGTGACGACAGCCCCGTCCATTTTCGCAGATGGTGCACCAAGGCAAGCGTTTCTCTTTTCGGATGGGGTCCGGCCCAGACCATTTGATGGGTTTTGGTTACGATAACCCACCCCAGTTCGACGAGCACGTCAAGGACGGGTGACAGAATTTCGCAAGTGTACCTCTCGGCTAGCGTGTCGGGATCAATTCCGGACTGAAGATGGTCATATAATCCCGTTTCCACGGTGGTGGCCAAAATGACGTCCTGGTAAAATGGCAACGGCTCAAAAGCCCAATCCGGAGCAAGCATCTTACACATCCTTTCCGCTTTGTGCTCATGGTATACGGCATTTGAATCCTGGTACCTCGTTCGTTCGCAGGTAAATTGCACCGGAAACGGTTTAGCCCGAAAACATGGCTTGACAGGGTTTGAATAGCCGTGGCATAATAACCGACGTGGCACAAGAAAGCCTTCAGGTGCGAACAACAGCGGAGGCGTGGTGTAGACGGCCTAACACGCATGCCTGTCACGCATGAGATCACGGGTTCGAATCCCGTCGCCTCCGCCATCGATGCCGCGGTAGCTCAGTCGGTAGAGCAGAGGACTGAAAATCCTCGTGTCGGCGGTTCGATTCCGCCCTGCGGCACCATTTAAAAATTTGAAGCCCTGCAAAGCTTGCAGGGTTTTTTGATTATGGGCGTTGGGTAATCGTTTAGGGCTGGCGTCACCAGGACGGAGAAATCAGCATTCAGCATGGAACTACGAAGTCCCGAAAGCCTTATGGAGAAGCATTTCGGGACCCTCGGCAGAACCGGTTGGCGTCGCCACGGCGTCACCAGGAGAAAGAGCCGAGGAGAATAGAGGGCGCGTCGGCAGGAGGGTGTGCACATACGGACGGTGGAGCACCTCGGTAGATCGTGGTTTCTCGGGAACCTCTCATTCGGCGTCGATTTCGACAATGCAGTATCGCGCAGTAGCCTAAGCCATACGAGCTGGTTTTCTGCATTTCTGCCGGCGGGGTATAGTAGGAGAGGAGGCGAGTGGTCATGCAGCACTATGTTGTGCAAATGCGCGATCGGGGCGTCGTTACGTTACCGAAAGATGTGCGGGAACGCTATGGCCTAGCGGCGGACACTCCACTAACTCTTATCGATTGGGATGGGGTCTTGGTGTTGAGTTCCCGCGTCCCGGTGGTCACGGAGCTAGCCCGCCAGCTGGCTGCAGAACGTGCGGCAGCCGGTGTTACGGTGGAGGACTTGCTGACCGCTTGGGCACAGGAGCGATACGGGACGGAAGTTCGTCCCTGCACTGACGACGTGTGATGCCGACACGCCTCCGGCTGTTCCTGGACGCGGATGTGGTCATTGCGGGGAGCGCATCGCCGGACGGGGCTTCTCCCGCTCTCTTTCAGGTGGCTGAACTCGGCCTGGTTGAGGCCTGGACCTCTCCCGGTGTGTTGACGGAGGTGCGCCGTAACCTCCTCCAGAAACTGCCGCGTGGGTTGCCGGTCTTCGAAGCGTTGTGGCCCAAAAGTCTTCAGATTGGCTGGGATCCGGACGAACCGGGTACGATCCGATATGCCGACTACGCGCACGCGAAAGACGTCCATGTGGTCGCGGCCGCCATCCAGGCTCAGGCTAACTGGCTGGTCACGTTTAATGTGCGGCATTTCTATTCCCCTCCCGGCTTGATCGTGCTTCGGCCGGGGGACGCGGTCCAGCGCATTCGGGGCGCGATTGGACGACTTGCGGCGGACTCCTTAGAGAGTACTTAAAGCTGCCTCGGGCCAAGCGTCGTCGCCGTTGTGTGGAGCCTGTGCCCGTGCAACGGCGTCACCAGGAGCGTGTGGAAGCGGGGATTTTTTGGAGCAACGTCGTAGACGCTCGGGATCCCGAAAAGATACGCCCTAAGCGGATTTCAGCGAATCCAGCATTGCCGTAGACACCTTACCTTAGATCTGAAAATCCTCGGGTCGACGGTTCGATTCCGCCCTGCGGCACCACTATTTTTGAGGCCCTGCAACGCTTGCAGGGTTTTTTCATCATGGGGCGCGCCACCAGGAGAGAAAAACAGCAGGTGGAGGAGTTACGAAGTCCTGAAACCCTTACGGAGAATCACTTTCAGGCCCATCGACAGAACCGTCTGGCGTCACCAGGAGAAAGATCCGAGGAGAATGAAGGGTGGATGGCTCGGACGCGCGCTCGTCGAGTTGTTACTCGACGAGCCGGAGACCCACGGTCTACTGGCTCTGATGCTCATCAACGACGCTCGACGTCAGGCACGATTCCGCGATGACACCATCGTCCTACTCCGCGACCAAGACCGCTCGCTCTGGGATTACCGGCAAATCGTGGAGGGACGCGCTGTACTTGACCACAGCCTGGCACTTGGCGGTCGAGGACCCGGATGTGGTCATTG